>JBFHOZ010000024.1:0-19820 GCA_041592975.1 Desulfuromonadales bacterium | reverse complement strand
GTCGAGCTGCGGCAGAGTGTGATCGAATGGCTGATGATCAACCACCCGCACGACTGTCCGGTCTGCGACGAGGGGGGGGAATGCCAGCTGCAGGACATGACCATCGCCGGCGGTCACGGCATCCGCAAGTACCGGGGCAAGAAGCGGACCTACACCAACCAGGACCTCGGCCCGTTCATCGAGCAGGAGATGAACCGCTGCATCCAGTGCTACCGCTGCGTGCGCACCTACTGCGACTACTTCGGCGACAGGGATTTCGGTGTCATGGGGTCGCGCAACCGGGTCTTTTTCGGCCGGTTCCAACCGGGCCGGCTGGAGAGCCCGTTCTCCGGGAATCTCGTCGACGTCTGCCCGACCGGGGTCTTCACCGACAAAACCTTCCGCTACCGGAGCCGCTACTGGGACCTGGAAGAAGCCGATTCGATCTGTCCGCACTGCTCGCTCGGCTGCGCCATCGTCCCCGGCGCACGCTACCGCGAGCTGCAACGGGTCCGGTCCGGAGTCAACGAGGAGGTCAACGGGCATTTCATCTGCGACCGGGGCCGCTTCGGCTACGGTTACGTCAACCACCCGCTCCGTCCGCGACAGCCGCGGGCCGGCGGCTGCGAGACCGGTCGGGATGATGCGATGCAACGGATCCGTGCGGCCATCGAGAGATTGATCGGCGATTTCGGTGGCGACGCGATCGCCTGGCTCGGCTCGACGCGGGCCTCCCTGGAGGCCAACTTCCTGATGAAGGCCATGGCGGAACGGTCGGGTTCACGACAGGCCGTATTCGAGTGCCATCCGCAGCGGGACCGCACCTCCCGCACCTGGGTGGCTCGGGCGAAGCACCGCAGCAGCCAGAAGGATATCCGCAACAGCGACTTCATCCTGCTGGTCGGCAGCGATCCGCTCAACGAGGCGCCGATGCTGGCGGCCGCCATCCGCCAGGCGGTGCGCAAGGGGGCGTACGTCGCCGTCATCGATCCGCGCCCGGTCGAGCTGCCGTGTGCGGCATCGCACCTGGTGGTCCTTCCGGAGAGGCTGCCGCGGTTCCTGCGGGGGTTGAAGGAGAAGAAGCCCGCCGGTTTCGAAAAACAGGAACTGGTTTTTCTCGAAGGGGTGCAGCAGAGATTGCGCCAAGCCGGGCGGCCGGTTCTGGTCGGCGGCGGCGACCTGCTGCGCGCCGAAGGGGTCGAGGCCCTGCTGGCGGCTGCCGAGGATGTCGGGCCGGGCTGCGGCACCTTCGTCCACCTCCCGGGGCCGAACAGCTACGGAGCGGCGATGCTTGCCGGCGACGGTCCCTGCTTCGAGTCGGTGCTCGACGACATCCTCGCCGGCAAGGTGCGCGGACTGGTCTGTCTCGAAAGCGACCCGTTCCGCGAGTACCCCGACCCGGGACGGGTCGAGGCGGCCCTGTCGCGGCTCGAATTCCTCGTCGTCATGGACCATGTCGACGGCGAAGCGGCCAGGCGGGCCGACATCTTTCTGCCGACGACGGCGCCGCCCGAATCGGGTGGGACCTACGTCAACTGCGAGGGGCGCATGCAGCGATTTTCGTCGGTGATGGAGCCGGGCGAACCGATCCGGGTGACCGGCAAGGGGGGGCATCCTCCGCGGACGTTCTCGTCGCAGACCCCTGGCGCCGAGCCGGTCGCGGCCGTCTCCCTGCTCTCCGCGATGTTGGCGGAAAGGCCTGTCCGGGAAGATCTCCACGGGGCCCTCGTCTCCGCCGATAACCGCCTGGACGGGCTCGGGACAATATATCCCGGTTCCGGAGGGCGGCTCTGCGCGCCGGGCGGGGAGCTGCCGCCGGCAACTGAGCAGCAGCCGGCTGAAGACGAGGCCGGCCGGCTCAGGCTGCTGCCGGTCGGCAGCCTGTTCGGCAGCGGGGCCCTGGCGGCGAATTCGCCGGCCTTCGATGCCGTCCGCGAGGAGCCGCATGTCATCGTTTCCGCTGCGGATGCCGCAGAACTGAAGATCGATGATGGCGACACGGTTCTTCTGCAGGGCGCTCTTGGACAGGTGCACGTCAGGGCGAAAGTCGATGGCCGCTGCGCTGCCGGCCTGGTGCTGCTGCCGTATTTCGTCCGGGCCGGCACCGGGGCGTTTCTGCCGGGAGCGGGAACGTTCGGCTGCCGTCTGCTGAAGGAGGACCGGTAGATGCAGGAATGGCTGATCACACTGCTGCTGATTGCCGTCAAGCTCGGGCTGATCTTCGGCGTGGTGCTGACCATGGCTGCCTACCTGGTGCTGGCGGAGCGGAAGATCCTCGCCCGCATGCAGCTCCGTTACGGCCCGAACCGGGTCGGGCCGTTCGGCCTGCTCCAGCCGCTGGCCGACCTGATCAAGATGCTGACCAAGGAGGATGTCTGCCCGGCCGGCGCCGACCGGTTCCTCTTCCTGGTCGCGCCGGGGCTGGCGGCGCTGACCGCCCTGATGTCGTTCGCCGTGGTGCCGTTCGGACCGACCATCGAAATCTTCGGCCGGCAGCTGCCGCTGGTGGTCTGCGACCTCAACATCGGCGTGCTCTATTTCCTCGGTCTCTCGTCGCTGGCGGTCTACGGCATCGCCCTCGGCGGATGGGCCTCGAATTCGAAGTACGCCCTGATCGCCTCGATCCGCGGTCTGGCGCAGCTGATCTCCTACGAGCTGTCGATGGGGCTGGCGATCGTGCCGGTCATCATGGCGGCCAGGTCGTTCTCGCTCACCGACATCGTCATGGCGCAGGAGTCGCTGCCGTTCGCGCTGATCTACCCGGAGACCTTCCTGATCTTCTTCATCAGCGCCGCCGCCGAGTCGAAGCGGATTCCCTTCGACCTGCCGGAGGCCGAGAACGAGCTGGTCGCCGGCTTCCACACCGAGTATTCCGGCATGCGCTTCGGGCTCTTCTTCGTCGGCGAATACATCAACATGATCATTCTCGGGTCGATGGTCACCATCTTCTTCCTCGGGGGGTGGCACGGGCCGCTGCTGCCGCCGGTCGTCTGGTTTCTGCTCAAGGTGATCGCGGTCGCGTTCGTCTTTATCTGGATGCGGGGGACGATGCCCCGCTTCCGTTACGACCAGCTGATGCATTTCGGCTGGAAGGTCCTGGTGCCGCTGGCGCTGCTCGACGTTCTCGTGCGCGGCGGCATCCTGGTCTGGCTCAATGGAGGTTGACGGTGCGCAGTATCTGGCGTGACATCAAGGGGACCCTCGAACCGTTCCGGGTGACCCTGCGCTATCTCTTCAAAAGACCGGTGACCATCCAGTACCCGGAGGAGAAGCGGACGCCGTTCCCGCGTTACCGGGCGCGCATCGTGCTGACCCGCGACCCGGACGGGGGGGAGCGCTGCGTCGCCTGCTACCTCTGCTCGGCCGCCTGCCCGGTCGACTGCATCTCGATGCAGGCGGAGGAGATGGAGGACGGACGCCGGCAGGCCGCCTGGTTCCGCATCAACTTCAGCCGCTGCATCTTCTGCGGGCTCTGCGCCGAGGCCTGTCCGACCCTGGCGATCCAGATGAGCCCGGACTACGAGATCTGCAACCGCGACCCGCTGAATCTGGTCCACGAGAAGGAGGACCTGCTCATCGACGACGGCGGCAAGGACAACACGTACAATTTCTACCAACACGCCGGCATCGGGGTGGTCAATCCGCGCGGCGGCAATGAGGATGAAACCGAACCGGAGGATGTGAGGAGTCTGCTCCCGTAACGCAGGCTTCAGGCAGCCTGTTCTTTTGACGTCTGCGAAAAAGAAATTATGGCAACCATCTTGTTCTACATGTTGAGCGCCGTCGCCCTGCTGGCGACCCTGCTCTGCGTGACCCGGCGAAACCCGGTGCATGCGGTCATCTACCTGGTGCACGCCTTCTTCGCCCTGGCGCTGATCTTCTACATCCTCGGCGCGCCTTTGGTCGCCGCCTGGGAGGTAATCATCTATGCCGGGGCGATCATGGTGCTGTTCATGTTCATCATCATGATGCTCGAACTGGCGCCGTCGGAGGATCCCGGGGGGGCGGGATGGATACGGTGGATACCGGTCCTGCTGCTTTCCGGAACGCTGCTCGGGGCGACCTTCGCCATCATCGCCTTCGATCCGGGGGGGGCAGACGGCCTGCCGAGCTTCTACGCATCGCCGCGGACCTTCGGCTACGCCCTGTTCAGGGAGTACGCCCTGGCGGTCGAGGTGGTGTCGTTCCAGTTGCTGTTCGCCGCGGTCGGGGCCTTCTACGTCGGCCGTGCCGGCAAGCCGGGCGGGGAGGGAGAAAGATGATCGTACCGATCTCCCATATCCTGATGGTCGCGGCGGCGATGTTCCTGATGGGGCTCGGCTGCGTGCTGGCGCGGCGCAACCTGATCATGATCCTGATCGGCGTCGAGATCATGCTCAACGCCGTCGGCCTGGTGCTGGTCGGCGGATCGGCGCTCTGGCATAGGGTCGACGGCCAGATCTTCGTCATCTTCCTGATGGCGATGACCGCCGCCGAAGTCGGGATTTCACTGGCGATGGTCGTTTATCTGCGGCGCCGCAAGGGGACGATCGATGCCGATGCATTTGACGGGATGAAGGGATGAACGAGACGCTGCTGTTCCTCATACCGCTGCTGCCGCTGGTCTGCGGCGCCCTGAATGCCATCTTCGGCATGCGCGCCCCGCGGCTCTTCGCCGAGACGCTGGCGGTCTTCGGGGTGGGGGCATCGACGCTGGTCACCCTCCTGCTGTGGTCGTATGCCGACGGCGAGGGGAGCCGGGCGGTGCTCTACACCTGGCTCTCGAGCGGCGAGCTGGAGGTGCCGGTCGCCATCCTTTTCGACCGGCTGTCGGCCCCGATGACCCTGATGGTCACCGGCGTCTCGACTCTGATCCACCTCTACGCCGTCGGCTACATGGCGGGCGAGAAGGACTACGCCCGTTTCTTCTCCCTGCTCAATCTGTTCGTCTTCGCCATGCTCATCATCGTCCTCGCCGACAACCTGCTGCTCACCTTCCTCGGCTGGGAGGGGGTCGGTTTCTGCTCCTACGGACTGATCGGCTACTGGTACGGCAAGGGGGAGAACGCCGATGCCGGGCGCAAGGCGTTCCTGGTGACCCGCGTCGGCGATGTCTTCTTCGGCATCGCCATGCTCTGGCTGTTCGCCCTGACCGGGACCCTGTCGATCTCGGCGATCAACGCGCAGGCGGTGCAACTGGCTCCGGCGGTGGTCACCGGGTTGACCCTGCTGCTGCTGCTCGGCGCCAGCGGCAAATCGGCCCAGCTGCCGCTGATGACCTGGCTGGCCGACGCCATGGCCGGCCCGACCCCGGTCTCGGCCCTGATCCACGCCGCGACCATGGTCACCGCCGGCGTCTACCTGCTCTGCCGGATGTTCCCGCTGGTGTCGCTCTCGCCGGTCGGGATGATGGCCATCGCCGCGGTCGGCGCGCTGACCGCCTTCTATGCCGCCACCTGCGCCCTGGCGCAGCGAGAGATCAAGCGGGTTCTCGCCTATTCGACCATGAGCCAGGTCGGTTACATGTTCCTTGCCGTCGGCGCCGGCTCGGTTGCCGGAGCGATGTTCCACCTGCTGACCCACGCCTTCTTCAAGGCGCTGCTCTTCATGGCAGCCGGCTGCGTGATCCATCTCTGCCACGAGGAGAACGATATTTTCAGAATGGGTGGTGTCGCCCGGCGGGCACCGTTCGTTTTCTCGATGTTCGTGGCCGGGGCGATCTGCCTGGCCGGGGTGCCGATGACCGGCGGGTTCTACTCCAAGGATGCGATCCTGCTGGCGGTGTTCGCGCAGCCGGGTCTCTCTTTCCAGGGGCTCTGGCTGCTGGCGAGCGCGACCGCCCTGCTGACGGCGATCTACACCTTCCGCCTGCTCTACCTGGTGTTCGCCGGCGAGCCTCGTGGCGACGCGGGGCACGCCCCGGGAGGACTGATGCGCTGGCCGCTATTGCCGCTCGCCCTGCTCGGTCTCGGCGGCGGGATTCTCAACATGCCGGAGCTGGTCGGCGGCAACGCCTGGCTGCAGAGCTACCTCGGGCCGCTGGCCGGGGTGGCGCCGCAGGTCAGCCATGCGGCCGAGTGGTCCCTCTGGGGGGGCGCCACCGCACTGGTCGTCGTCGGCTGGCTGGTTGCCAGGCGGTGGTACGCAGAAAGAGCCGTCCCCCGGGAGGGCTTCGTTGCCGGTTTCCTGCTGCAGGGCTGGCAGGCCGACCGCTTGGTCGCGGCGCTGATCCTCCGCCCCTTCCGGGCTGCCTGCCGGTTCTGCTGCTACGGGATCGACCTGACGGTCATCGACGGTCTGCTGGACGGGTCGGTCGATGCGTGCAAACGGCTCGGCAAGGGGTTGCGGCTGGTTTCGACCGGGCGCCTGTCGACCTACATCGGCGCTTTCGCCTGGGGGCTGCTGGCATTGCTCGGCTGGTGCCTGTGGCGGCTGGTCTCGCTCTAGGACAGGATAGATGGACCCTGTGATCGCAACATACCCCGACTTCCCCTGGCTGACCCTGCTGCTGGTACTGCCGCTGGTCGGCTCGCTTCTCTGCTGGATGCACCGGCACCAGCCCGAGGATTGCCGCTGGTACGCCCTGGTCGTCACCCTGGCGGTCTTCATCCTGTCGGTCTGGATGTTCGCCGCCACGCCGCAGAGCGGACAGCGCTGGTTCCTCTACGAGGACGTCGCCTGGATCGAGCGGTTCGGCATCCGCTACACGCTCGGCCTCGATGGCCTGTCGCTGCTGATGGTGGTTCTGACCGCTTTTCTGCAGGTGATCGCCGTACTCATCTCCTGGCCGGTCAAGAAACACGCGCCGCTCTTCTTCGTGATCCTGATGGTCATGGAGACCGGCGTCCTCGGGGTCTTCCTGGCGCTCGACCTGGTGCTGTTCTACATCTTCTGGGAGGTGATGCTGATCCCGATGTTCCTCCTGATCGGCATCTGGGGGTACAAGCGGCGGGTCTACGCCTCGATCAAGTTCTTCCTCTACACCCTGGCCGGCTCCCTGCTGATGCTGATCGGCATCATCGCCCTCTACTGGCTGCACGGCCAGCAAACCGGCGTCTATACCTTCGCCCTGACGGCTCTGCAGCAGACCCGGCTGAGCGACAGCGAGTCGTTCTGGCTCTACGGGGCGTTTCTGATCGCCTTTATCATCAAGGTCCCGCTGGTGCCGTTCCACACCTGGCTGCCGGACGCCCACACCGAAGCGCCGACCGCCGGCTCCCTCGACCTCGCCGGCCTGCTGCTCAAGACCGGCGCCTACGCCATGCTCCGTTTCGGCTTCTCGCTCTTTCCGGAGACAGCGCAGAAGAGCCTGCCGCTGCTGGCGACCCTTGCCCTGATCGGCATCTTCCATGCCGCCTGGGTCGCCTACCTGCAAAAGGACGCCAAGCGGCTGATCGCCTACTCGTCGGTCTCCCATTTGGGCCTGGTGATTGTCGGCTTCGCCGCCTGGAACGTCACGGCACTCGAGGGGAGCATCCTGCTGATGGTGGCGCACGGCGTCACCACCGGCGCCCTGTTCGTCCTGATCGCCATGCTCGAGGCGCGAACGACGACGCGAAACCTGGACGAGCTCGGCGGCCTCTGGCACTGCGCCCCGGCGCTCTCCGCCTTCCTGCTGTTCTTCTCGCTGTCGTCTCTGGGGCTGCCCGGGCTCGGCAACTTCGCCGGCGAAATCCTCATCCTGTTCGGCACTTTCAAGAGCCATCCGCTCTGGGCGGTTCTGGCGATCTGCGGCGTGGTCTTCTCGGCCGCATACACCCTGCGCATGGTGCGGCGGACCATCTGGGGACCGCAGGGGAAACTGGCGGTCTGCCATGACCTCGACGTGCGCGAGTACCTGGTGCTGGTGCCGATGGCGATCGTGCTGCTCTGGATCGGCCTCTATCCGGAAACCTTCCTGGCTCCGCTGCACGAGACGGCGGCCTCTATCCTCAATGACACGGAAGCAGCCAGGCTGGCGGGGGGTGGCCGATGAGCCTTCACGAACTGATCGCCCTGATGCCGGTCCTGATCCTCGCTCTCGGTTCGACCGTGATCCTGATGCTGGGAGCCTGGTACCCCCGCTGGCGCATTCTGCTCGGTGCCGGAATAGCGGTTGCCCTTGCGGCGGCGCTGTGGGCCGGAGTGTCTGAGCCGCCGGTCGACGAAATCGCCGCGCTCTACAGTGCCGGCCCGTATGCCCGCTTCTTCACAGTCGCCTGGTCGCTGCTGGCGGCCCTGGTGCTGCTCCTCTCGCTGCGCTATGGCGAGGAGAGGCGGTTCGATGGCGGGGTTTACTGTTCGCTGGTCCTGTTTGCCGGCGCCGGCATGTCGCTGCTGTCGGCGGCGAGCTCGCTGGTCGGGATCTTCCTCGGCCTCGAGGCGTACACCCTGGTGCTCTACATTCTCATCGCCTTTGATCGCGAGTCCCCTTCCGGCGCCGAGGCCGGACTCAAGTACCTGGTCCTGGGTGCGATCGCTACCGGCTTCATGGCCTTCGGCATCGGCCTGGTCTACGTCGGCGCCGGAACCTTTCATCTTCCCGAGGCGTTCAGCGCGGCGCTGGTCGATGGCCACCTGCGCGCCTACGCGCTGCTCGGCTGGGTGATGCTGCTGGTCGCCATCGGTTTCAAGATCTCGCTGGTCCCGTTCCATCTCTGGACCCCGGATGTCTACCAGGGGGCCCCGGCTCCGGTCGGCTCCCTGCTGGCGACCGGCTCCAAGGGGGCGGTCGCCGCGGCGCTGGTGACACTCTGCCTCGGCATGGAACCTTACATCGCCGACATCGCATCACTGCTCTGGCTGCTCGCGGCCGTCACCATGCTGGTCGGCACGGTTCAGGCCCTGGTTCAGTCGAACCTGAAAAGGATGCTGGCGTACTCGTCCGTGGTCCACATGGGATACCTGCTCATCGGCGTCCTGGCCGTCGGCGCGGAAGGGGGGGGCGCCGTGGTCTTCTATGTCGTCACCTACTCCTTCGCCACGCTCGGCAGTTTCGCCGTCATCGTCTCCTTTTCCCATGCCGGCGGCGAGCCGCAGGATTATGGCGACATCCAGGGGCTCGGCTACCGCTATGCGTTCCGCAGTGCCGTGCTTTCGGTCTTCCTGATCTCGCTGGCCGGCCTGCCGCCGACCGCCGGATTTATCGGCAAGTTCGGCATATTCGCGGCGGCGATCCGGGCAGACATGCTCGGCCTGGCACTGATCGGAATTCTCGCCTCCCTGGTGTCGGTGTATTACTATCTGCGGGTCATCATTATCATGTACATGGCCAATGTCGAGCCGAACCATGCCCTGCACCCCGGCTGCCGGCCGGAGTACGCTGTCCTGTTCGTCTGCATCGCGGCGGTGTTCTTCGCCGGTGTTCTTCCCGGTCCGCTTCTGGACCTGATAGGGACAATAGTTAAATAAAAACAATACTTTCCTTGACGGTCGGCAAAAAAAAGGGTATTGGTAGAGAACCAAATTGAGGAACATCTCCGAAAGGGCAATGTCGGTTCTGCCGACAGCGCAAAACCACGGGTTCTTGGGGGGAAGAAGAGCCGGGTTGCCGAAGGGGTGGTCGATGTCGGGCTCTTGCGCTGTTATCCTTTCGGATTGACGGCGCATTTTATTTTTCCGGGGGGGAGGGCTGATTATGGAGACGAAGCCGAAGGCGCTGGTCGTCGATGACAGCGAGCACGTTCTGACCTACCTGGCGGTCTGCCTGGACCGAATGAGTTTCGAGATCTACCCGATCCAGTTCGGTGTCAACGCCCTCAACCTGATCCAGGTCTTCAATCCGGACATCTTTTTCATCGATGTCAACATGCCGGTCCTCAAAGGGCTTGAAGTGTTGCGGCATATCCGCGGACATGAGGAGTTCGGCGAAACGCCGATCATCATGATGTCGGAAAACAGGGCGGATGCCCGGGAGTGCCTGAGCCGCGGCGCCGACTTTTTCATCGAAAAACCGATCCGCATCGATCAGCTGCACAAGGCTGCCTCGCTCTGTTACCAGAGCCGGAAGATTCCGCGCAAGAACCTCCGCGCCCCCTTCAATCGACCGGTCACCGTCTATTACGAAGATCGCTACTACAGCTGCCAGGCGATCACCCTCTCCGAGGGAGGGGTCTATATTCGCCGGGTGACGCCGCTGCCGGTCGGCACTCCGGTCGAAGTCGAAATGCACGATCTCTGCGGCGAGAATATCCGGCTGCGGGGAGAGGTGATCTACATCAAGAGCATCAACGGCCGCAGATTCTCGATCCCGCCGGGAATGGCGGTGCAGTTCACCGACGTGTCGGCGCCCGAGGCGGACAAGGTCCGGAATTTCGTCACCGAACTCCTGGTCGGCGATATCATCCAGGAGCAGGTCGAGCCGGTCATGCTGAGGCAGTGAGACAAAAAAGAGTTTATCTGGTTCTAATTTCATATTATTCTGTTAACGCCTTTCGGAACAGCTGAGGAGGGGATATTGAGCGACAGACCGACAGCCGTCATTGTCGACGACAGTGAAATGTTTCTGATGTACTTCGCCGTTTTTCTGAACCGGCTGAACATCGACGTTCTCCCGGTACGAACCGGCGAAGAGGCCTACAACCTCTCCCGCGTCGTCAAGCCGGACTTCATCACCCTCGATCTTCACCTTCCGGAGGAGGACGGTCTGGACATCCTCAAACGGATTCGCGAGGATCGCGACATTGCCGAAATTCCGGTGGTTATCGTTTCCGGAAAGGCCGAGCGCTTCGCTGACTGCGAGGCGGCCGGTGCCACCGCCTGCGTCAACAAGCCGATCAATATCAACAGCGTCAACGACGCTCTGGAGAAATGCCGCCTGCACTCCGGCGGCCGGCGCCGCTTCCTGCGGGCGCCGATCAACAAGACGGTGCGCTTCTCCATCTTCGGCAAAAGCGCCGAGTTCCAGGCGATCAACCTCTCCGAGGGGGGGATTTATCTGCGGACGCTCGAGCCGCTCCATCCCGGCATGTTCGTCACCGTCGAGCTTCCCTGTACCGGCGGCGAGACCCTCGAGTTGCCCGGCGAGATCATCTACACCAAGGGGATCGACAAGGGGCGCTTCATGGTCCCGCCCGGCATGGCGATCCGCTTCGATGACTACGATGATGACGTCGCCGCAATCCTGAAGAAGGAGGTTTCGGAGCTGCTGATCGGCGATATCGTATCGGAGCAGCAGGAAGAAGTGCTCAAGCCGCTGTAATCCTCAATGCAAAGAAATGGAGGGGAGATGTCCAATCGTCCGACGGCGGTCATCGCCGATGACAGCCAGACATTCCTGATGTATTTTTCGACACTGCTGAACCGGATGAATTTCGAGGTGCTGCCGGTCCGCACCGGCGAGGAGGCGTACGATCTCGCCCGCGTCGTCAACCCCGGCCTGATTGCTCTCGACGTCATGATGCCGCGCCAGTCCGGCCTCGAAACCCTGAAGAAGATCCGCGGCGACAGCCTTCTTGCCAAGACCCCCGTCGTCATGATTTCCGGCAGCATGCAATACGCTGAAGACTGTTTCGCCATCGGCTGCTGCGACTTTCTGACCAAGCCGATCGAACTCCGTAAACTGCACGACGCCCTGCAGTCCTGTCAACCGAAACAGGAGAACAAGCGCCGCCACCTTCGTGCACCGTTCAACCGGAAGCTTTCGTTCTGCGTCGAGGGGAAGCGGGTCAACAGCTTTGCTGTCTCCCTGTCGGAGGGAGGGATCTACCTGAGGACGGTCAACCCGCCTCCGGTCGGTACGAGGGTCGAAGTGGATATCCCTCTCGGCGAGCGGGAGTCGATGGTCCTGTGCGGCGACGTCATCTATACCAAGGAGCTGCTCAAGGGGCGTTTCTCCATCCCGCCCGGCATGGCCATCCGCTTCGACGCCTGCAAACCGGAGATGCGGAAGAGGCTGCACGACGAGGTCGTGCAGCTGCTCGTCGGCGATATCCTCGACGAACAGCAGGAAGTGTTTCTGCAGAAAAACTGAAAGAGGCGGATAAGGAGAGAACCGAGGGGCAATAATACCATCCGTGCCGAAACTTGTGCCTCCCGCGCTTGCTTAGGCCTGCCGAAAAGAAGCATTGTCAACGCACAGGAGCCCCGCCGGTTAGGCGGGGCTCCTGTGCGTTCAGGCAATCCAGTCGCAGAGCCGGTCGATCGACGCGACCACCTTGCCGCAGTAGGTCGACAGGAAGGCACCGTCGAGAGGCCGGTCGAGCGGAACCTGGTCGGCGGCGGCCAGCGCCCGGGCGCCGTCGAAGTCGACGAAGGCGATCCGTGCGGTCAACTCGGTCTCCGGGCGGCCGAAGGAGCTTCCCGGCAGGATGGCGACGCCGGTATCGTCGAGCAGCTGCGTGCAGAGCTGCTGCCCGGTGGTGATTCCCCTGGCGGCGAGCCGGTCGCGAAAGACCGAGAAGTCGGGGAACATGTAGAAGGCGCCGTCGGGCATCGACACGGAGACGCCGGCCGCGGTCAGGCGGGCGTGAATGTGCCCGCACAGCGCCTTGAGCACACGACGCGAGGTCCACAGGTATTCCTCGATGCGGGTCCCGCCGGAGAAGGCGCGCACCGCCGCGTACTGGATCGGGGCGCTGGTGGCGGTGAAGGTTTCGCTGGCGACCACCGCCATGCCGTCGAGCAGCCAGTCGAGATTTTTCGGAAAAGCGAAGGTGCCGAGCCGCCAGCCGCCGGCGCCGCACCACTTGCTGAGTCCGCTGCTGATGATTGTCCCCTCAGGGTAGTAGCGGGCGATCGACTGGTGACGTCCGGTGAAGTTCAGTTCGCCGTAGATCTCGTCGGAGAGCATGATGATGCGATACTTGTCGGCGACTTCGGCCAGCTTCTCCAGCTGCTCTTCGCTGTAGGAAAGACCGGTCGGGTTGTTCGGATAGTTGAGGATGATGATGCGCGGCCGGGTCGGGTCCGCGGCACAGTGTCTTTCGATCTCCTCCGGGGTGAGGAGCCAGTCATTCTCGGCCCGGGTCGTCAGCCAGTGGACGTGCCGGCCGATGATGTGGGCCTGCGGTGCGTAGGACACCCAGCTGGGGGTGGGGATGATCAGGTCGCCGTAGTAGACGAGCTGGAGCAGAAACATCAGCTCCTTCGACCCCGGCCCGATCAGCACCTGGTCGCCGCCCATGGCGATCCCCTGGGTGCGGCCGTAATAATCGGCCACCGCCTCGCGCAGCGCCATCAGCCCCTTGACCGGCAGGTAGTCTTTCTGATGGGCGTTGGCCCGCAGCTCTTCGACCACGGGCTGCGGTACCGGGAAGGGGGATTGGCCGAGGCCGAGCTTGTAGATGGTGCGCCCGTCGGCGAGGAGTCGGTTGCTGAGCTCGTTGATCTCGAGGGTGGCCGAAAGCGGCAGCCCGCGGACATTGAGGTTCAGGTGACGTTCGTGCAGACCTTGTGCAGCCATGTTGCGTTTCCTTTCCGATACCCGTTCAGGGGGCCTGTTTCCGGAGGCGGGCGACCCGCTGCCCGGTGCTGTTGTAATGTTCCCGGAAGATCTGCTCGACCTTCTCCGGGTCCCCGGCGCGGAGCGTCTCGACGATCTCCATGTGGCGGCGGTGGATTTCCGCGGCCGAGTAGAGGCTGCCCCAGTGATGGTAGAAAAGCAGGTGCAGCTTGAGGCTGAGGTTTTCGGTGTAGCGAACCAGCTGGCGGTTGCCGCTGAGGGTGAAGATGCGGCGATGGAAAAGTTCGCCGAGGTCGATCAGCTCGCGGTGGTTCCTGCTCTCGGCAGCGGCGCGCATGGCATCGACGGCGGCCGCAAGCTCCGCCAGAACGGCGTCGTCGATGGCAGGAAGGGCGTCGCGGGCGGCAAAACCCTCGAGGACGCCACGGGCGACGTAGGCGTCGATGATCTCTTCCGGCGACAGGGTGGCGATGAAGCTGCCGACCTGCGGCCGGTATTCGAGGATGCCGATGCTGACCAGCTCACGCATCGCTTCGCGCACCGGCGCCCGGCTCAGGCCGAGTTCATCGGCGAGGTCGACCTCGAGGACCTTCTCCCCGGGCGCATACTTCCCCTCCATGAGGCCGCCGTAGATGTGCCGGATGACGATATCCTTATAGGTCTGTTTCGGGATGAGCATGAAAGCTCCTTTTACAATGTCGAATGTCGACATTTTACGAATCGGTCTGGAGAATGCAAGTGAATATTACGGCCGCACGGATATTCCTGGTCGAATTCCGGGGCGGGTTAATGTGAAAGGCCCGCCATGTATGGCGGGCCTTCATCTTTGGTCTGTTTCGTTTCCCTGACACGGGATTTAGCCGACGCTCAATAACCGCCGGCATCGCTTTGCTTGCTCAACTGATCCGGTTCTGGCTCGATACAAACCTCCTTGTCGAGAGTTGAAAGAACCTGCAACGTTGCACAGTTCAATTATAGCGAAGTTTTCCGGGAAGTCTTCACGACCCGTAATTTTGTCAGTTGGCAACCAGGAAATCGAGCGCCTCGTCCATGCAGTCAAACATGAAGAACTGGCGCTTGCTGAAGAGGGAGACCCCCTGCAGGGCGACCTTGTAGAGTCCGGTAATGCCGACCAGTGCGGCGGTGCGGACATAGGGGGCGTTCCCCCGGGTCAGCTCCTTCAGGGCATTGAGCACGTCCTGGCTGAAGGTTCCGCCGGAGACCAGCGTCAGCGTCAGGACCGAACCTTCCGGCCGGTTGCGGACCTGACGGGCGCATTCCTCGATAAGGACCAGAGCCTCGTCGGGTTTCTTGTTTCGGAAATCGAGGACGAAGACGTCTTTGCCGGCGTGACGGATAAAGCGGGCGTGTTCCATGGTTCCCCTCCTTGGCGATGTGTGCTCGCATACAGAACATTTCATTTTTCTGAAGGATTATAGGATCAGTGGTTCCGGATTTCAAATCATTCGCAAGCGAATCTGGCGGACGGGGTCAGATCTCTTGGTTGTTCCAGGTGATTCTGATACCATGGCGGATCAATCCGTAAATGCATGGAGCGCACGGTCATGATTGCCATCGAGGTTTTCAGAAAGAAAAAAATTATGGCGCCGGTCCTCGACAGGTGCTGGCAGCCGATCACCGGGACAATTGTCTACCCGGAGGTCGGCTCGCAGCAGCCGGAGCAGAAGCTGGCCTATTTCGGCATGGTCGCTTACGCCATCGTTTACGAATCGGCCGCTTCGGCCGGCATGAGCAGCAGCGCCGCCCATTACCTGGCGCGACTGCAGCTCGGCAAGTGCAGCCTCGGCGCCGCCGTCACCGGAGTGGTTGAATCGACATTTTCCGGCAGCGAGAAGGAGGACGACAGGGCCAATGCCGAACTCTTTCGCGGAAAGATCGGCCGGATGATCGCCGCGGTCATGGCCGGGGAGGGGGATATCGGTTCGTTGCAGCGCCAGCTGGCCGCCGGCTACCGGGCGGTCGAGGGGCTCTCGCCGTCCCGATGCGGCGGCCAATGAAGATTCTTCGCGAAATTCCGTACTTCCCACTGGTCGTCATTGCCGTTGTCCTTGGCCTGGCACCGTTCAGGCCCGAACCGCACCTGGTCGAGAAGGCCCGGATGTTGTTCGCCGGCGACCTGATCCGTCCGATCGATGTCTTCGATCTCTTCTTCCACGCCGCTCCGCTGATCCTGCTGATCCTGAAATTGACTGTCGAAGCGGCGGCCAGGTTCCCTCGCAACGAGAGATGATCGTTCCCGGATAAATGGCCGGGTGAGGTATACTTGCCGTGACGGCATTTTGCCCGGAAGGGGGAGCCATGTCGGTCAAGGTCGGCCTGATCAGCGATATCCACGCCACCCCGGAGCCGCTGCGGGAGGCGCTGGCGATCTTCACCGCCGAGGGGGTCGAAACCGTCCTCTGCGCCGGCGATATCGCCGGTTACGGCACGGCGCTCGAATCGACCGTGGCGTTGCTGGTCGAAGCGGGATGCCGGACGATCCTCGGCAACCATGATCTGTGGTGGCTGGCCGATGCCGACCCCGGGGCGGCCGGCCCGGCCGAAGCGTACCTGCGTCGCCTCCCCCTGGCAGACGAACTGATCATCGCCGGGAAGACGATCCTGGCGGTGCACGGCTCGCCGCCGGCTTCGCTGATGCGGGGAATCAGGCTACTTGACGAGGACGGCGGGATTGACGCGGCGGCCCGCGACTTCTGGTGCACCGCCCTGGGTTCTGTCGGCGCCGAGGTGCTGGTCGTCGGGCACACTCACCAGGTCTTCGCCGAGCGTCTCGGGAATCCCCTTGTCGTCAACCCCGGAAGCACCCGCTTCAACCACACCTGCGCAATCCTCTCACTTCCGGAGATGGAAGTGACGTTTTACCCGCTCGGCGGACAGGACCCGGAATATGTCTGGAACTGGGGGATGGAATTCGGACGTTGATCAGCTGCGCATGTTGATGAACTGCAGGTCGAGGCCGAAATCTTTCCCTTTCAGCAGCTGGATGACCTCCTGCAGGTCGTCGATCTTCTTGCCGCTGACCCGGACCTGGTCCTCCATGATCTGCGCCTGCACCTTGAGCTTGCTGCTCTTGATCTCCCTGACGATGTCCTTCCCCTTCTCCTTGCTGATCCCCTGGGCTATGGCGATCCTCTGGCGGACGGCGTTGTGCGAGGCACTCTCGATTTTGCCGTA
The DNA here is from genome assembly GCA_041592975.1 of Desulfuromonadales bacterium. GTDB lineage: Bacteria > Desulfobacterota > Desulfuromonadia > Desulfuromonadales > UBA2294 > BM707. The sequence continues at coordinate 3,286 of JBFHOZ010000024.1, read as the reverse complement.
GTCGAGGCATTTCGGCGAGACCTTGCGCTGAACCAGCTTGCCGATGAGGATCTCGGTCACTGCCTTGAGCTTGTATTCGTCGGCGGCGAGAATGGTGATGGTGTCGTCACCGAGTTCGATTTCGTTGTGTGTCCCCTTGAAATCGTAGCGCTGTCCGATCTCCTTGCGGGACTGGTTGACGGCATTGTCGACTTCCTGCATGTCGACCTTCGAGGCGATGTCGAAACTGGGCATGGGTGTGCTCCTCCAATTGAAAAATTGAGCTTGTCGGTGTTTCTTTTAGCAGAAATGGCGATGCAGGTCCACTACTGCAGTTTCCGCCCCAGACTGGCGAAGCGCCAGGTGAAGGTGAGATCGAACACCGGGGTTTCCAGGTCGCCGTCCATCGCCCTGACGATGCCGCCCGCCAGCTGAATGCTGTGAGCGTCGTTGAAGGCGTAATCGATGCCGGCCATCGGTTGCCAGATCGCACCTTCGCCGACCGCTATGCCGCCGCCTCCGGCGGCACCGACGAGCATCTCGGCGAACATCCGCAGAGGACGGCCGTCAATCTCGGCACTCTGAAAGCCCAGACCGACGAGTCCGACGGCGTAGCCGCCGGCGTCTCCGGCATAGGCGCTGGCCGCCTGCCCGGTCAGGTAAAAGCGGTCGTCGAGCAGGCGGTCGATTTTAGCACCGACCAGCTGCATCTCCTTGCCGTCGTCAGCCGACACCTTTCGCTCCGGGCCGACGTAGGTGAGTTGTGCGGCGCGGAGCCGCCACCGGTTCCAGATCAGAACATCGTTCGGGCCTCCCGACCGGGTGCCGAAGCCGGCGCCGAAGTTGTCCATGCTGTGACCGATCTCGCCGCCGACGATCACGCCCTGCATGCTGCCGTCGAAGCTGTCGAAGTATCCGCCGCCGGCGGCGACGAAGCAGGAGGGTGAAAGTCGGTATTCAAACCCGGCCTCGGCGCGGGCGATGCCGCCGCCGCCGCCGGCGACCATGCCGCCGCCGCCGGCGCCGAGCGCCAGGCTGAGGTTGAGTTTCAGGCGCGCATCGGATGTCAGGGGAATCTGGTATCCGGCGCCGAACTGGATTTCGGCGTAGCCGTCGGCATCACCCTGGTAGGAGCCCATCGCCTCGACCAGGGCATATGCGCCGTCGTTGAGGAAATGGCGGAACTGCACCCCGACCAGGTCGATACGCTGATCGTCGGGCAAGGCCATGGTGTCGACGACGTTGCTGCCGGGGTGATAGGAGCGGAGCTTGAGGAGGAACTCCTGGCGGACGAAGCCGGCATTGGAGTTCTCCATCCCGGCGCCGAAGCCGTCGAGGGCCGAATCCGCCGGGCCGTTGCGACCGCTCGAGAGGTAGCTGGTGAATGGGAAATCGATCGAGACGGCGACGTTGTCGCTTTTGATATCGGTTTCGGGGAAATCGACCCGGCTGTAGCCGACGCCAAGCCGGACAGGGTCGAGGTCGAAAACCAGGCCGGCATAGGGGCGGAGCATCAGGCCGTCTCCCTGGGGGGCGCCGCCACCGCCGCCGCCGATAAAAAGACCGACGTCAAGACGGAGATCTTCCATCAGCTTTTTCTGGTAGCCGCCGGTCAGCCCCCCGGTCAGGAAGCCGCCCCGGTCGCCACTGACCGAGCCGAAGCCGCCGATCCCGGCGTACCAGCCCGGCCTGAAGTCGACCAGGTAGTGGAAGCCGACCAGCCCCATGTCGTCGTCCGGCGTCGGCATGTCGACCGTATCGTAAGTGAGGCGGAGCCGTGAGTGTACCGGAATCAGTTCCGCTGCTGCCGGAGCGGCGAGCAGTTCCAGAACCAATGCGATGGCGATGAGAATACCCAACCCGCAGCGGAGTACCATAACACAACCCTCCCCGAATCAGATCAAATACTGCTATCTGCAAATTCTATTCGGCTTTGAAAGAATAGCAAATCAGCAGAGAGAGTCCGTTGCAATAAGGCGGCGGTTTTGACGGCAACGACACCATGAGGAGCGGACGGGCCATGCCTGTTCATCGGGAAAATTCTGACATGGATGTGGTGGCGCGTGAATTTTCTGCTATCATGATTACATACACTCAAAGGCAAGGGAGGATGACAGTATGAGCGTCTCTGAGCCACCGGGCCACTTGGCCGAAATAAGGTTTTCCCTGCAGGCTGTCTAACGGCAGCCTGATGATATCCCCCGGTGGGGATAGTGAGAAGAATCAAGAGATGAGTTCGAAAAGCCCCGGCAGGTTGCGCTGTCCGGGGCTTTTTCATTAGAAACATTGTGCTTTGCGCGGAACCCCGATATAAAATCGGGCAGAAATTGTTCAATGCTCGCCAGGAATGCCCATGGACCCGGTCTGGTTCGGATTCATCTCCTTTCTGTCTGTCTACGTTCTGGCCATCGTCAGTCCCGGCCCCAACTTCATTCTCGTCGTCAACTGCGCCCTGACGGGAAGCCGCAGATCGGCCCTGTTTACGGCCCTCGGCGTCGCCACCGGCAGCGGGCTGTTCGGGCTGGCCGGCCTGGCCGGCCTGCTGGTCATCGTCAGCTCCCTGGAGCATTTCTCCCTTCTGGTCCGCCTGGTCGGCGGCGGCTACCTGGCCTGGCTCGGCATCGCCATGGTCGGCGGGGCCATCCGCCGAAAAACGGCCGTCAGGAACGCGGTTTCAGCTATCAAGGGGAAGGACGCGATCAAGGCATGGCAGACCGGGTTGCTCACCAACCTGACCAACCCCAAGGCATGGGCCTTCTATTTTGCCCTGTTCACCGTCGTCATCACCCCCGGATTTCTCCTTTGGCACAAGGTACTGCTCAACCTCTCGATGTTCCTCATCTCCTTTTCCTGGTACGCTCTTGTTGCCCTGGCGATTTCCAGTCGCCGCATTCGGCCGCATTTCGAGAGAGTCCAGCATCTGATACAATTTACTCTCGGCCTGCTGCTTGTCGCTCTTGGAGGCCGGATGTTCCTCATGCTCTGGGAGCCGGGATGAAACTTCTGATGATCTATTGCGACCGTTTCGCCTACACGCCGTCCCAGAAAGCGCTGGAGGACCAGCCGGACTGCGATCAGCCGGTCGCGTTGCCGGATGTACTGCTGGGGATGATCCACGTCGAGGCCGGTGACGAGGAAGACCCGGTCAAGGTCGAGAAGAAACTGATCAAGAACCTCAAGTGGGGCGCCCGCAAGAACGACACGCAGCGTATCGTCCTGCATTCCTTTTCACATCTCTCGGAAAGCAAAGCGAATCCAGACTTCACCAGGGGGCTGCTCGACCGGGCGGCCGAGCGGCTGCGCAGCG
>JBFHOZ010000023.1:0-19840 GCA_041592975.1 Desulfuromonadales bacterium | reverse complement strand
AGCGGCGATGGCGGTCCACTGTACGTGAAAAATAGCTCAGCAGAGCTTTCCAGTTGTAGACAAGGTGAACACCGCCCACAACCACAAAGAGCAGGCTTGACACCATGTGAATACTGCCCCACTGCGGCTTGTCAAGACCCCAAAAATGCCACCCCACCCAGTAGGCCACCTTTCCCTGCGGCATCAGGTAGGCCACAACACCCGTCAGGGTCATGACGACAAATAAAATCAAAGTAAGAAACGATGTAAAAACCCGACCCCTCATATGACACTCACTTTCTTTGGCAAAAGACATCCACAAAATATTCAATTTCTTGAATTATGACATACACCACAACGGGCGGGAAGACAAGGCCGAAGCCGAAAATCTTGTCTTTAAACCCGGATCATGCGATGATGTCGCCCTTGCTAACGAATCACAAGGAGAGTCCAAATGGATCGCAATCTTGCCCTTGAACTTGTCAGGGTGACAGAAGCCGCCGCACTCGCCTGCGGGCGCTGGGTCGGCAAGGGGAACAAGATCGCCGCCGACGAAGCGGCCACGGACGCCATGCGCCGAACGCTCGATTCCCTCGACATCTCCGGAACGGTCGTCATCGGCGAAGGGGAGATGGACGAGGCGCCGATGCTCTTCATCGGCGAGAAGCTCGGCAGCGGCAAGGCGCCGGAGGTCGATATCGCCGTCGACCCGCTGGAGGGGACCAATCTCTGCGCCAAGGGGATCAACGGCGCCATCGCCACCATCGCCCTTGCTCCGAGGGGGGGCTTCCTGCACGCCCCCGACATGTACATGGAGAAGATCGCCGTCGGCCCCTCGGCCGCCGGCGTCATTGACATCAACGCCTCGCCGACCGAAAACCTGACCCGGATTGCCGCGGCCAAATCGTGCGACATCGAGGATCTGACCGTCGTCCTGCTCGACCGGCCGCGCCATGAAAAGGCCATCGCCGAAATTCGCAAGGCGGGAGCAAGGATCCACCTGATTTCCGACGGTGACGTCGCTCCGGCCGTCGCCGCCGCCGTCGAGGGGAGCGGGGTCGACATGATGATGGGGATCGGCGGCGCTCCCGAGGGGGTCCTCGCAGCCGCGGCGCTCAAATGCATGGGGGGGGACATGCAGGGACGTCTGGTCTTCATGACCCAGGAGGAGAAGGACCGCGCTCCCGCCATGGGGATCACCGACTTCGACAAGATCTACACCTGCGAGGAGATGGCCGGCGGCGACATCTTCTTTGCCGCCACCGGGGTCACCAACGGCGACCTTCTCAACGGCGTCCGCTATTTTTCCGGCGGCGCCGAAACGCACACCATCGTCATGCGCTCCAGAAGCCGCACGATCCGCTTCATCCAGACCCGGCACCTGTTCAAGCACAAACCGCTCTACTGAAATTACCATTTCTGTATTTCAACTTGTCATTCCCGTAATGAGTTGATAAACTTCGGTGATTTTCTGGAACTGCTTTCAGCCTAAAAGGAAGAATCATGGCTATTATCACCATCTCTCGTGAAATGGGCAGCGGCGGTATCCCGATCGCCCACCGGGCGGCCGAAAAGCTCGGCTACACCCTGGTGGATGGCGAAGCCCTGCGCAAGATTGCCGGCCAGTACGGCTTGTCCGAGGAAGCCTTCGAACAGGCGGACGAACACCCCCCCGCCTATATCGCCGAAAAGGACGTCCGTCTGCTCGTCGACCTGCACCAGATCGAGTTGATGGTCCTCGATTACGCCCTCAAGGGGGACGTCATCATCTACGGCCGCGGCGGCCAGGACCTGCTGAAACAGATCATGAGCGTATTCCGGGTACGGATTATCGCCCCGTTCGAGGATCGCGTCGAGCGCTGGGCCGAGCGGGAATGGCTCGACCCGGACCTCGCCCGGTTCCTGGTGCGCAAGAGTGATCAGCAGCGGGCCGGCTTCATCAAGTACTATTTCGACCGGGACTGGGACAACCCCCTCGACTACGACCTGGTCATCAACACCCAGCGGCTCTCGGAGGACAAGGCGGTCGACCTGATCTGCTCCGGTGTCAAGGACAAGAACCTGGTCGATGAGAAGGTCAATTCGAAGCGGATCCTTTCCGACCTCATCCTCTGCAAGAAGGCCGAGATCGCCGTCCTCTCCCTCGAGGAGTTCGAAGGGCAGCACCTCTCCCTCTCCGCTGCCGGCGGCAAGGTGACCGTATCGGGACACGTTCACAGCAGGGGCGAGCACAAGGCGGTCATCAATGCCATCGACACGATCGCCGAAGTCAACGCCGTCGAGGACAAGCTGCAGATCATCAGTTACCGGAACGACCCGGACGATCACTGAGCCGGCTCACGCTGCAAAGGCCTGTCTTCCGACAGGCCTTTTTTCGTTTCTGCCCAAACGCCCGCATCCGCAAGCCCCCCTGCAAAGCGACGATTTGATGTTGCGCCCCGCCGCCAATTTTCTTGTCGGATTGCACAGCTCCGTGATAACATTCCGCTTTTAAAACAGAAATCTACAAGGAGCAGCACGTCATGGCAGGACACAGCAAGTGGGCCAACATCAAGCACCGCAAGGGCGCCCAGGATGCCAAGAGAGGGAAAGTCTTCACCAAGCTGATCAAGGAAATCACCGTGGCCGCGAAAATAGGCGGCGGCGATCTCGAGGCGAATCCGCGGCTGCGCCTGGCGGTCGACAAGGCCAAGCAGTCGAACATGCCGAAAGACAACATCGACCGGGCCATCAAGAAGGGGACCGGCGACCTCGACGGCGTCAGCTACGAGGAGGGGACCTTCGAGGGGTATGGCCCGGGAGGGGTCGCCCTGCTGGTCGAGTTCCTGACCGACAACCGCACCCGCACCGTCGCCGACGTGCGCCATATCTTCAACAAGAACAACGGCAACCTCGGCAAGGACGGCTCGGTCGCCTTCCTGTTCGAGCGCAAGGGGCTGCTCTCCTTCCCGACCGATGCCGACTTCGACGCCATTTTCGAAGCGGCGCTCGATGCCGGCGCCGAGGACGTCAGGGACGAAGGCGATGTCTACGAGGTCGTCACCGCCCCGGCCGACTTCATCGAGGTCCGCGACGCGCTGCTGGCCGCCGGCCTCGAACCGCAGACGGCCGAAATTTCGATGATTCCGGCCAACACGGTCGAACTCGAGGGGAAGCCGGCCGAGCAGATGCTGAAACTGATGGACATGCTCGAGGACAACGACGACGTGCAGAACGTCTACGCCAACTTCGACATCTCCGAAGGCGAGATAGACCGGATCATGGAGTAGACCAGCCCGGCTGGCCGTCATGAGGGTTCTCGGCATAGATCCCGGTTCACGCGCGACCGGCTACGGAGTGATTGCAAAGGAGGGGAACCGCCTCATCCATATCGACAACGGCGTCATCAGGCCGCCGGCAGATGCCTCTCTCCCGGAGAGGCTGCTGGTCATCTTCACCGGCCTGACCGGAATCATCGACACCTATTCCCCCGGTTGCGCCGCGATCGAACAGGTCTTCATGTCCCAGAACGCGCAGTCGGCCCTGAAGCTGGGGCAGGCGCGGGGCGCCGCCCTGCTGGCACTTGCAACCGCCGGCCTGGAGGTCGGCGAATACAGCCCGATGCAGGTGAAAAGTTCGGTCGTCGGTTACGGACGGGCCGCCAAGGGGCAGGTGCAGCAGATGGTCAAGGCGCTGCTGAAGTTGCCCGAAATCGCCCAGGAGGACGCCTCGGACGCCCTCGCCGTCGCCATCTGCCACACCCACAGCGCCAACCTGAAGAGAAAACTGGCCGCGGCTACGAACAGGACAAGGTAACTGCCAACCATGATCGCTCTGCTGCAAGGCGAAATCGCCTACAAATCGATCGACCACCTCATCCTCGATGTCAACGGCGTCGGCTACCGGCTGCTGATTCCGCTGACCACTTATTACTCCCTGCCGGAAAAGGGGGCGGCAAGACTGCACGTCCATACCCACGTGCGCGACGACGCCATCCTGCTGTTCGGTTTCCTCTCGGCCGCGGAGAAGGAGATGTTTACCCTGCTGATCACGGTCTCCGGGGTCGGCCCGAAGCTGGCGGTCAACATTCTCTCCCACATCCCGGCGAATGAACTGACGGCGGCCATCGCTAGCGGCGACATCAAGGGGCTGTCGGCGCTCCCCGGCATCGGCAAGAAAACCGCCGAACGGCTCATCCTCGAGCTCAAGGACAAGGTGCCGCACGCGGCCGTCGACGGATCGGGCAGCGGGGTCCCGGCGACCGCCGCGAGAAATGACGCACTCGACGATTTGATATCGGCCCTGGTCAACCTCGGCTACAAGGAAAACCTGGCCAAAAAAGCGGTCGAGTCACTGGAACTGAGCCCCGACGTCACCTTCGAGAACGCCCTGAAGAGCGCCTTGAAGCTGATCGGCAACTAGAGGAAGCGGGATGACCGAACGACTGATCGATGCAGACGCCACGCGCGAGGACGAACAGCTCGAGCTCTCGCTGCGCCCGCAGTCCCTGACCGAATATATCGGCCAGGAGAAGGTCAAGGAGAACCTCTCGGTGTTCATCGAGGCGGCCAGGCGGCGGCGCGAGGCGCTGGATCACGTCCTCTTCTACGGCCCCCCCGGACTCGGCAAGACGACCCTGGCCAACATCATCGCCAACGAGATGAACGTCAACATCAAAAGCACGTCCGGGCCGGTCATCGAAAAGCCGGGGGACCTTGCGGCGGTCCTGACCAACCTCGAGGAGGGGGACGTGCTGTTCATCGACGAGATTCACCGGCTCTCGCCGGTTGTCGAGGAGATTCTCTACCCGGCGATGGAGGATTACCAGCTCGACATCATGATCGGCCAGGGGCCGTCGGCCCGGACCCTGAAGCTCGACATCCCCCGCTTCACCCTGGTCGGCGCGACACCCCGGGCCGGGCTCCTCTCCTCCCCCCTGCGCGACCGGTTCGGCGTCATCAGCCGTCTGGAGTTCTACACCGACGCCGACCTGGCGGTTATCGTCCAGCGGAGCGCCGGCCTGCTCAATATCGCCATCGACAGCGAAGGATCCACCGAAATCGCCCGCCGCAGCCGCGGCACGCCGCGCATCGCCAATCGCCTGCTGCGCCGCGTGCGCGATTTCGCCGAAGTGACCGGCGACGGCCGGATCAGCCGCGACATCGCCGACACCTCTCTGCAGCGCCTTGAAGTCGACAATTGCGGTTTCGATCACATGGATCGTCTGCTATTATTGACCATCATCGAGAAGTTCTCCGGCGGACCGGTCGGCCTCGACACGCTTGCAGCCGCCATCGGCGAGGAGAAGGATACCATCGAGGACGTGATCGAACCGTTTCTCATTCAACAGGGCTACCTCAACCGGACGCCGCGCGGCCGGATGGCGACCCCGCTTGCCTTCGAACACTTGCACAGGAAACGACCGGGCGGAAACCACGGTGATCTTTTCAAAAATTAAAAACAGAATCGACAGTGCTTTGAGCTGGCTTGCGCTGCACCCGGCCGTCACCCGGATGACGGTCACGAAAAAGATCGTCGCCGCGTACGCCCTGGTCGCCTTTTTCAGCCTGGTCGCCATCATCTACGCCATGAGCAGCCTGCATCGGCAGATGACGACATCGACCGACCTGGTCCACAAGGACGCCAAGTCGGTCGCCGTCATTCGCGACCTGCAGAACAACCTGGCATCGCAGGAACGCCTGGGAAAGCAGTACCTGCTCCTGCAGAAGCCGGAGATACTTGAGCTGCTCGAGGAAAAACTCCAGGCGTTCCCGACGATCTGGAGCGACTTCCTCGCCCTGCTCGAGCCTTCCCATCGGGAGCAGCTGTCGGCGCCTTACGACACCTATGAGCAGGCGGCGGGCAAGTTCCGGGAGCTGGTTCGTTCGCGCAGCAAGGCCAAAAAGTTCTATGATGCCGAATTGTTGCCGGCGCACCTCGCGCTCTATGAAAGACTGGCTGAACTCAGGGAGAGCCAGCAGGAGAAGATCGACAGAGGGCTGACGACACTCGCCGAGGCCAGCGCACGCTCCTTCCAGGTTACCTTCTTGCTGCTGCTGATCGGATTCTTCCTCGCCACCCCTGTCGCCGTCTCCGTTATCCTCGGCATCCACTACTCCCTGAAGCGCCTCACCCAGGCGACATTGCAGATCACCGAGGGGAATTACGAGGTCGACATCGAGATGTCGAGCAAGGACGAGTTCGGCCAGCTCGCCGGAAAATTCTTGCAAATGAGCCGGAAGCTGCGCGAATTCGAATTGTCCAATCTCGACGCCAACCCCCTGACCCACCTCCCCGGGAACCTCGTCATCCAGCGTCGGGTCGAGGAGCTCATCGAATCCGGCACCCCCTTCGCCCACGCATTCGTCGACCTCGACCATTTCAAGGCCTACAATGACCGCTACGGCTACCAGAACGGCAGCGACATCATCGCCCAGGTCGGCGAAATCATCGAGAATGCCGTCGGCGCCGAGGGGAGCGAATCCGACTTTGTCGGCCACATCGGCGGCGACGATTATGTCTTTCTGACCAGCCCGGAAAAGGTGGAGGCGATCTCCGGCAGGATCATCGAGGAGTTCGAGAAAATGATCCCCGGAAAATACTCGGAGGAGGATCGCCAGGCCGGTTTTTTCGTCTGCCAGGATCGTTTCGGAGTCGAGCGCCAGTTCCCGCTGATGACCATCTCGATCGCCATCATCTGCTCCGACACCTCGAACTACAATTCGGCCATCGCCATCGGCCACGAATGTGCTAAGATGAAGGAGCACCTGAAGCGCCTGCCGGGGAGCAATTATCTCATCGACCGCAGAAAAGGCAAAACCTGATGAAACCGCTTGCTGCTGTTTTACTGATCTTTTTTTTGAGTGGATGCGTTTTAACCCTCCCGTCGAAGAAAAAGGGGGCTGACCTTGCCGCAACCCGTGAAGCCTCCTTCGCCGCAGGGCTGAAGGCGCTCGAAAAACGCGGTGACGACGCCCCTCTGAAGAAGCTGGCGGGAGACGCGTCGGGCAGTGACTGGAGCGGCTATTCGAGGACGGTTCTCAACATCTACTCCGGGCAGCAAAAGAGGCTGCAGCAATTGCAGCGGGAGAACGGCAAGCTGCGAAGCGATCTCGACAAATTGAACGAGATCAACCTCGAACTGGAAAAAAGAACCAATTAACCCCTCTGAAGCAATTTTCGATTGGCAAGTTTTCGGCACTGTGTTAAGACACAAGGGGGGGACGTGATGAGAGCATGCCCTGCTGATTCAACCCCCAGGCCGCCATCGTGGCGGCCTTTTCTATTGATACGAGCCCGGTGACATCTCAGGTAACGACAAAATCGGCAACCCTGCGGCATTTTTCCCGGCAGCTGCACGCCTGGTGTTGCGAACTTCTGCAGGACAGGAACAGCCCCTTTCGCCAGGCCGAACTCCACACCCCTTTCCCCGGCGATATCGATCTCGCATCGCCGCCGATCGTTTTCTGGGTCAACCGGGAAAGCTTTCTGGCCGGCGGCGTCCTGATCCTCCCTTACGACCGGGAGGAGGCCATCTTCGACACAAGCGCCCGGGTCGCCGATTACTTCGGCCTCCCCTGCTATTTCACCTGGGGACGCCACGCTATCACCTGCTGGTCTGCCGAGTTCGCCCCTCCGGAAAAGCTCTGGGAATATGAACTGCCGATCGAGGAGATTTCGTCCCCGGCAACATTCCGCAGAAGCCTCCTCCTGCTGACCGAGCGGATGGAGGCGATCTTCTATGAACATCAACACCAGATTCCGAAACTCTCCGATGTGCACCTGGTCGGCCTCGTGCATACCACGCTGATCGACCTCATCCCGGAATGGCAGAAGGCGGTGCAGCTCGAGAACCCGGAGGATTTCGCCGCCGCGCTGTCCCCGGTCGACCTTAAAAACGCGGTCTTCGTCCTGACCCTGCTGCCGGTCGCCCTGGCGGCCTGCGACCTGCTGCCGTCCGGCCTGACGGTCGACAACATCCTGGAGAAGCTCGCCGATTCGGCGCGGCAGCTTCCGGATGGACCGGGACAGGCGTTCGCCGCGCTGCCGGACCAGGCGGAGTTTCCGGCGCAGTGCCGGCGCCGACTGCTGCACTACGTCAACCGCTGCCAGCAGCTCAAGCTGTCTCTTGCCGAGCATGCGCCCCGGATTGTCGCGTGCCTGCTGGAAAAATGGGCGCCGCAGCTCGGCGGGTCCCCGCTCATCGGCAAACCGGGTGATTTGCCGCGGGTCGTCGTCAACCCGGCCGGCCTCGATCCGGGGCCGATCCCGGCGATTGAGATCGGGCCGGCCGGGGTTCTCGCCGCAATCGCCATGAGCCGGTATTTTACCGGCAGCGATAGCGAACCGCCGAGCCAGCTTCCGACCCCTCTGGAATTGAGCGACAAGCTGCCCCGCCACCATATCGCCGGGACCCTGCACGATTCCGGAAGGCCGGGCAGCGGCGGGCAGCGACGGCTCAACGCCCTGCTGCGGCTCTCCTGGCCCAACCACAGGCTGTCCCTTTCGGCGCACACACCTGTCTGGGTCTGGCATTTCCTTCACCTCTGCGGGCTGGCCAGTGCCGGCAGCCGTCTCGAACTGGTGGTTCCGAAAGGGTGGCTCAGCGAGAAATACGGCGAGCAGATCCCGCCCCTGCTGGCCGGCAAGCTCCATTTCGAGCAGATCTCCGAGATCAACGAAGATCGCCTGCTCTGCCGCCTGGTTCCGACATCCGAGGATGCTGTCACCACGGTCATCACCGCTTCCGGCAATACAAGACAGCTTCAACTCGACCGTGCCGAGTTCTTCCGCAGTCGCGTCCGCCTTGCCCTGGAGGTCCCCGACGACGTCTTCGTCCTGCTTGACGCCGGGGAGTTGCGCCTCTACGATTCCGAGCAGGCCGCTCGGCTGTCGGCGGACGGGCTGCGCAACTATCTGCACTCTACCCTTGGCATCAGCCTCTGGCGCCTGCTCTCCCCCGGCCGGCCGGTTCCCGACAGGAGCCGCCAGGCGGCCGAGTCTGCCCGGGCAGGCTTACCGCTTCCGAAGGAAGCGACCCTGGCCGCGCTCGGCAAGCTGAAAATGAGACAGGGGGAGATCACCCCCGCCGAACTTGACCAGGAACTGGCGGTCTGGCTTGGCGCGACATCACCGCTGCATACCGGGGAACGGCGGGCCTCCAGGGCATCGGCAAGGGGGGCAACTGCTGATTCCCTTGAGAAGTTCTACCGAAAATGCAGCGCCGAGGAGATTCCCCGCTTTCCGGACAACTACATCTACCATGTGCCATCCGGTGAGCGGGTCGGGTATTCCCTGAACGGTCCGCTCAGGATCACCGGCTCCTTTTTCGACGAAATCACCCTGACCGACAGAAGGAAGGAGGAGTTGAAAGTCAACGGCATCATCCAGGCGGAAGCGCTGGTTTTCGCATCTGCCAACAGCAGCGGCCAGATCGAACTCCCCGCCGACCGGACGGAGACCGCCGTCATCCTCGGGAGATACGTCAGCGATTTGAAACGACTGCGCCAGGCATACTACCGGCACGCGGTGACGCTCCTCGCCGATGAAGATATCGTCGACAGGGTGGAAGAAATCTGGAAGCGCGGTAATCTCCCCGACTGGCGGCTCGTCAAGGACAGGTGATTCGGCCCTTTATCCGGTAGCGGGAAAAATGCTATACTAGAAAACTATTTTCCGGAATGATCATGAAAGTACTCTTTCACATATGCTGCGCCAACTGCGCCATTTTTCCGATCCGGGTCATGCGCGAACGCAACCATGACCTGACCGGCTTCTTTTACAACAACAACATCCATCCCTATCAGGAGTTCAAGAAGAGGCTCGACGCGGTCAGGGAGTACGCCGCCCGGATCGAGCTCGACGTCATCTTCAACGAGCAGTACCTGCTGCGTGAATTCCTCGACAACGTCGCCAAGGATCCCGACAAACGCTGCGACTTCTGCTACCGTTCGCGCCTCGAGCAGACGGCGCAGTATGCGGCCGAGCACGATTACGACGCGTTCTCCACCAGCCTGCTCTACTCCCGCTACCAGCAGCATGACCGGATCCGCAGTTTCGGTGAAGACCTCGCCCGCAGTTACGGCCTGTCGTTTTTCTACGAAGACTTCCGCTCCGGATGGCAGGAGGGGATCACCGCCTCGAAGAACATGGGATTGTACCGCCAGCAGTACTGCGGGTGCATCTATTCCGAAATGGATCGCTACTACCCCCAGAAACGCAACTAGGAGACAGCCCGTGCCGACCGGTAAGATTCTGATGATCGCCGGGCTGATTCTGGCAGTGGTCGGGCTGGCCATGACCTTCGGTCCGAAGATCCCCTATCTCGGCAAGCTGCCGGGAGACATCCATATCAAAAGAGAGAATTTCTCCTTCTATTTCCCGTTGACCAGCTCCCTGCTGATTTCGGCGCTGGCATCCATCCTCTTCTGGCTGTTCAGAAAATGAGCGACACGGACAAAATCTCCCTCGCCACCCTGCGTGCCGGCGACAGCATCGGCCTCGCCCTCGGCAGCGGCGCCGCACGAGGCCTGAGCTACATCGGCGTCATCGAAACCCTCGAACAGGCCGGCGTCCGCATCAGCCATATCGCCGGGACATCGATCGGTGCCCTGATCGGTGCCCTCTACGCTTCCGGCGTCCCGGTCGACCGGATGGAACAGGTCGCCTGCGATCTCCACTGGAGCCAACTGGCTCGCCTCCTCGATCCGATCATTCCGACCTCCGGACTGATCGACGGCAAGAAGGTTGCCCGTTTTATCGACGAACTGCTGCCGGTCAAGTCGTTCGAGGAGCTGCAGCGCCCGCTGGCCGTCACGGCGACCGACATCGAAACCGGTGAACTGGTCGTTATCCGCCAGGGGAGCCTGCTCGAGGCGATCGAGGCGGCAATCGCCTTCCCGGGAATTTTCAACCCGGTGCGCCTCGGGAACCGCTTCCTGGTCGATGGCGGTCTCTGCGCTCCGGTCCCCACCGACGTGGCCAGGGGGATGGGCGCCGAAATGGTCGTCGGCGTCTGTGCCATCCCCGAAGTCGCAAAACAGTACGCCGAGGCCTTTTCCCCCCTCACCGCCGACAAGGGGGGCAGGAAGGGGCTCCTCGAGCACTTCACCCCGGAATGGATCGAAAGAACCTTCCGTGAAGTCTGGCAGGGAAGGAACGGTCGGGAGAGCAACGGATCACCGGTGGATCGCAAACCACCCGGCATATTCCGGGTTTTTGCTCAGAGCGTTGCCATCATGGAGAACCAGATCAATTCACTGCGTCTCGAGCGGGACCGGATCGACCTCCTCATCCGCCCGGAACTCAAGGACATTACCCTGCTCGAATTCCACCGTGCCGCTGAGATTATCGCCATCGGCAAGCAGGCCGCACAGGAAGCTATGGCACAGCTGTCGCCGGCGTCCTGATTTGCGAGTTCACCTCCCTGTGATAGTATATAAACGACTAAAATAACTGCATTAAAAGGGAGGACACCATGATCGAACTGTTCGAAAAAACGTTTCTCGCCGGGATCGGCGCGGTTTCCCTGAGTCAGAAAAAGGCCGAGGAGCTCCTTAAGGAAATGAAGGATCAGCTGAACATCTCCGAGGAGGAGGGGCGCACGATTCTCGACAAGCTCGAGACGATGGCCAAGGAGAACCGGTCCAAGCTTGAAAAAGCCGCCGAGGACGAGGTCAAGAAGACCTGCGAGCGCCTCGGCATCGTCACCAAAGACGAATTGACCGCTCTCAAAGGGCGCCTGACCAAGCTGGAGAAACGCCTGAAAGAGCTGGAGAAATGAACCTCCTGCCATGATTGCGATGCTGTGAAATGCTGACCTTCAAGCGGCTCAACCGCAACATACGCTCCATCCGGCGCTACCGGTCCATACTCGGCATCCTGATCAAGTACGGCTTCGGTCATATCGTCGAACAGCTCAACATCAATTACTACCTAGAACTGGGTCGCAGGTTCGTCACACTCGGCAAGGCGCCGAGAGAGATCGAACGGCTCAGCCCGGCCGCCAGGCTGCGCCTGGCCATGGAGGAACTCGGACCTTCATTCGTGAAGATGGGGCAGATCCTGTCGACCCGCCCCGACCTGATCCCCAAAGAATATGCCAGCGAATTCCGCAAGCTGCAGGACAATGTCCCCCCGGAAAAAGAGGAGGTCATCCGCGAGGTAATCGAAGCCGAGTTCGGGGCTGACGTCGATACCCTGTTCGCCGAATTCAGCCCTGCCCCGCTGGCGGCCGCCTCCATCGCCCAGGTGCACTGCGCCCGGCTGCACACCGGCGAAGAGGTCGTCGTCAAGGTCAGGCGCCCGAAGATCAGGGACATCCTCGAGACCGATCTCGACATCCTGATGGGACTGGCCTACCTGGTCGAAAACCACCTGCAGACCGACCTGATCGCCGACCCGGTGGCCATCGTCCGCGAGTTCAGACGGGTGATCAACCGCGAGCTCGATTTCAGCCGCGAAGGGCATACGATCGATCGTTTCCGGGAAAATTTTCGCGACGACGCGACCTTCAGCGTGCCGGAGGTGTTCTGGCCGTTCACCGGCGAAACCGTCCTGACCATGGAGAGGATCGCGGGGGTCAAGGTCAGCGAGATCGACCTGCTCAGACAGGGCGGCTACGACTTGAAGGTGATCGCCGAGCGGGGCGCCGACATCTTCCTCATGCAGGTTCTCGAGTTCGGTCTCTTCCACGGCGACCCGCATCCCGGAAACGTCTTCATTCTGCCGGAGAACCGGATCGCCATGCTCGACTTCGGCATGGTCGGCCATCTCGACGAAACCCTCAAGTACCAGCTGATCGACCTGCTCGTCTCCCTGACCGACCGGGATGTCGAACACATCATGCACCAGCTGCTCTTCTCCGGCGAAATCGCCGACGAGACCGACCGCCGACAGCTGAAGCGGGAGCTGGGAGAATTCATCGACGAGCATTACGAGATTCCGCTAAGGCTGCTCAACGCTGGCAGACTGCTGACCGATTTCGTGGAGATTCTGCAGAAGCACAAGATCAAGTTTCCACCCGACCTGATCCTGCTCGGCAAGGCGCTGGTGACCATGGAGGGCATCGGCCGCCAGCTCGACCCGGAGTTCAACATGATCGCGCACATCAAGCCGTTCGTCGAGCATATGCTGCGCGAACGGCTGGCGCCGGGGAACATCTCCCGCGAGGCGGTGCGCACCGGCCACTCCTATCTCAAACTGTTCCGCACCCTGCCCGGTGACATCAAGGAATTTATCAACCGGATCAATCGCAACCGCTTCAAGATCTCCCTCGAACATCGCGGTCTCGACAAGTTGATCACCGACCTCGACCGATCGAGCAACCGCCTCTCCTTCAGCATGCTGGTCGGTTCGATCATCATCGGCTCTTCCCTGGTCATACTCACCGACAAGGGGCCTCAGCTCTTCGGTTTCCCGGTGCTCGGCCTCCTCGGCTACTCCATCGCCGGCGTTCTCGGACTCTGGCTGGCCATCGCCATCCTCCGTTCCGGGCGCCTCTAGGCACCTGGCTGGCGGCAGTCCCTGTGTCGCTGCGGCGACACCCGGGCTGTGCATTTCTGCAACAAACCGGCTCCGACCGGAGACCGGCCTTTCGCCGCCATCGAATTTCTCTATTTATTTCATGTACTTAAAAAATGTTTAATTGTTGGCACAAAGATTGAATTAAAGTGGTTCCTGTCAGGAAATCCATTCAATCAGGGTTGCTTCAGGAACATGATTTTTCAGCGCACAATCAGCAAAACCGTCACCTTCAGCGGCATCGGGCTCCACACCGGAAACGGAATCAACGTCAGGCTCCGCCCGGCCGACGCCAACAACGGCATCGTATTCCACCGCAGCGAAGGGGAACGGACCGTCAGCATCAGGGCCTGTTCCGATAACGTCGTCGACACCCGCCTGGCGACCGTGCTCGGCAAGGGGGACCTCACGGTTTCGACTGTGGAGCACCTGATGGCGGCGCTCTACGCCTTCGGCATCGACAACCTCCATATCGACATCGACGGCCCGGAAGTGCCGATCATGGATGGCAGCGCCGACGAATTCGTCCGGATGATCAGGGAAGCCGGTCTGACCAATCTTGCCCAGAGCCGCCGGTATCTGGCCATCCGCAAGCCGATTTCGGTCATCGACGGTGAGAAGCGGATCAGCATCATACCGTCCCGCTTCTTCCGGGTGACGTCCGATATCGCCTTCGACCATCCGAGCATCGCCCTGCAGAACCGGTCGATCAAGCTCTCTGCAGATGTCTTCGCCCGCGACATCGCCCGCGCCCGGACCTTCGGTTTCCTCAAGGAGGTCGAGTACCTCAAGGCCAACGGGCTCGCCCGCGGTGGTTCTCTCGCCAATGCCGTCGTCATTGGCGACGAAGGGGTCATGAACCCGGACGGCCTGCGCTATGCCGACGAGTTCGTCCGCCACAAGATTCTCGACACCATCGGCGATTTCAGTCTCGCCGGCTACCCGATCCTCGGCCATATCCGCACCTACAAGGCCGGCCACGACATCAACCACAAGACGGTGCAGAAGATTCTCGCTTCCCCCGACAGCTGGCAGCTGGTCGAATTCAGCGACGAGGACCTCCGCCTCGCCCTCCAGAGCGAGATCCCGGTCAGCGCCGGCAACGAACTGGCCTTCGAGAAGATCTGATCTGCATCTGTACGCATCCCCGGGCAGCCGTCAGCGGCTGCCTTTTTTGTTGTCAATTTCTTGCATTCGTGCCGGTAACTGTCCTATTATTAGGTATTTACTGGGCATATTGACGATGGATGCAGAAAATGGCTGACCAGAGCGAAAACATGGCCGGGAGCGACGGCCCGACCAAAACCAGGAGGCGGCGCCGCGAATGGGTCATCACCCTGGTCGTCTTTCTGCTGCTGATCGTTTTTACCCGCTTCGAGGCCCAGCTCTTCCAGCTGACCGCCAAGCTGCCGCTGTCGAACAGCATCCTGGTGCTGGCGATCATCAATCTCAACATTCTGCTGATCATCCTCTTCCTCTTCCTGATCTTCCGCAACCTGTTCAAGCTGCTTCTCGAACGGCGCCGGGCGGTCCCCGGGGCGAAACTGCGAACCAAGCTGGTCGTCACCTTCATCGCCCTGTCCCTGATTCCGACCATGCTGCTCTATTTCGTGTCGGCCGGCTTCATCACCAGCTCCATCGAGAACTGGTTCAACCAGCAGATCGAATCGTCGCTGCAGGAATCCCTCGACGTCGCCCAGACGTACTACAAGAACTCGGCCTCCAACGCCCTGTATTATGCCGATCAGATCGCCCAGATGATCAAGGAACAGCGGCTCCTCAAGCAGGAGAACCTCGTTCAGCTGGAATCCCTGGTGCAGCGCAAGCAGGCCGAATACAACCTCGGCATTGTCGAGGTTTTTTCCTCTACCTTCGAGGAGCTGGTCCGTTCGACCAACCCCCAGGTTCCGGCGGCCGAGTTCACCGATCCGGGCTCCGACAATATCCGCGAAGCCCTCGAGGGGAACCGTTTCAGCCGCATCACGCCGATCGGTCGGGCCGACCTGATCCGCGGCGTCGTGCCGATCTATTCGAACTGGAACCCCAACGATGTCGTCGGCGTCGTTGTCGTCAACTACTACGTTCCCTACTCCCTGGTCAGCAAGATGCGGGAGATCTCCAACTCGTTCGAGCAGTTCAAGAACACCAAGCTGCTCAAGGGGAACATCAAATCGGGCTACCTGGTCTTCCTGCTGCTGATCGCACTGGTGATCATCTTCCTCGCCACATGGTTCGGGTTCCATCTCGCCCGCGGCATCACCGTGCCGATCCAGGAGCTGGTGGTCGCCACCCAGTCGGTCGCCGACGGCGATCTCGGCGTTCAGCTCGACGTCAAGAGCGATGACGAAGTCGGTTCGCTGATCAACTCCTTCAACACCATGACCGCCGATTTGCGCGCCGGGCGCGAAAAGCTGACGGCAGCGAACATCGAGCTGCAGTCGTCGAATCTCGAGCTCGACCAGCGGCGCCGTTACATGGAGACCATTCTCGGCAACGTTACCGCCGGCATCATCTCGGTCGACCGGCAGGGGCTCCTGACCACCGTCAATGCAGCGGCCGAAAAACTGCTGCAGATCGACGCCGACAGGGTGGTCGGCCGGGACTTCAAGGAGATCATCGCCGACGAGCACCTGCCGATGGTGATGGACATCCTCGCCGAGCTGAAATCTTCCGGCAAGGACTCGGTGCGTAAGCAGCTGACCCTGAGCGTCGGCAGCAGCAAGCTCACCCTGCTGGTCACGGTCACCAACCTGCACGACGAGAACAACGAGTTCATCGGCACCGTCGTGATCTTCGACGACCTGACCCAGCTGCTCAAGGCGCAGCGGATGGCCGCATGGCGCGAGGTCGCCCGCCGCATCGCCCACGAGATCAAGAACCCGCTCACGCCGATCCAGCTCTCGGCGCAGCGCCTCCGCCGCAAGTACCTCGACAAGTTCGAGGGGGACGACACGGTCTTCGACGACTGCACCAACCTGATCGTCAAGCAGGTCGATGAGCTCAAGAACCTGGTCAACGAATTCTCCAATTTCGCCCGCATGCCGGCCAGCAGCCCGGCCCCGAACCAGCTCAACGAAGTTCTTGCCGAGGCGCTGACGCTCTACCAGGAGGGGCACAAGGACATCACCTTCAGCCTCTCCACCGACGACGCCATGCCGGTCTTCAACCTCGACCGCGAACAGGTCAAGCGGGCGGTCATCAACCTGCTCGAAAACGCCGTCAGCGCCGTCAACGGCGACGGCAGGATCGACATCTCGACCAGCTACAACGCGTCGCTGAAGATGGCGATTTTTTCGGTCAGCGACAACGGTGTCGGCATCCCGCCGGAGGACAAGCCGCGCCTGTTCGAGCCCTATTTCTCGACCAAGAAGTCCGGAACCGGCCTCGGCCTGGCGATCGTTTCGACCATCATCGCCGATCACAGCGGCTATATCCGGGTCAAGGACAACACACCGCGGGGGACGACTTTTATTGTCGAGCTTCCGGTCGGCGGCGACCGCCTCAACACCTGAGAGACGTGAAGATGAAGAACATCCTGATCATCGACGACGAAGAAAACATCCGCAAAAGCCTGGCCGGCATCCTCCAGGACGAGGGGTTCGCCCCGATCGTCGCCGCAAACGGCGAGCAGGGCCTGGAGAAACTGCGCGAGGAGACACCCGACCTCGTCATGCTCGATATCTGGATGCCGGGAATGGACGGCATCGAGACCCTGAAAAAGATCAAGGAGGAAGCTCCGGACCAGGTCGTGGTGATGATGAGCGGCCACGGCACCATCGAAACCGCCGTCAAGGCGACCAAGCACGGCGCGTTCGACTTCATCGAGAAGCCGCTCTCTCTGGAAAAGGTGCTGCACAGCATCCAGCAGGCCGCCAAGGTGATCGAACTGGTCGAGGAGAACCGGTCCCTCAAAGAAACGATCGCCAAGGAACACGAGATGATCGGCAACAGCAAGCCGATCATTGACCTGAAGCAGCAGATCGAGCTGGCGGCACCGACCTCTGGCTGGGTGCTGATCACCGGCGAGAACGGCACCGGCAAGGAGCTCGTCGCCCGCTCCATCCACCTTAATTCACAGAGAAAAACGAAACCCTTCGTCGAGGTCAACTGCGCCGCGATCCCCGAGGAGTTGATCGAATCGGAACTGTTCGGCCACGAAAAAGGTTCCTTCACCGGCGCCACGACACAGCGCAAGGGGAAGTTCGACAAGGCCAACGGCGGGACCCTCTTCCTTGACGAGATCGGTGACATGAGCCTGAAGACCCAGGCCAAGGTGCTGCGCATCCTCCAGGAACACAAGTTCGAGCGGGTGGGCGGCAACCAGACCATCGAGGTCGACGTCCGGGTCATCGCCGCCACCAACAAGAACCTGGAGGAGGAAATCAGGGCCGGCAACTTCCGCGAGGATCTCTATTACCGTCTCAACGTCCTGCCCTTCCATGTGCCGCCGCTGCGCGAACGTGCCGGCGACGTTCAGGCTCTGGCAATGCACTTCCTCGAGTTCTTCTGCCGCAAGGAAGGGCGCAAGCCGAAGAAACTGTCAGACGCGTCCCTGAATCTTCTCGCCCAGTACAGCTGGCCGGGAAATGTCAGGGAGCTGAAGAATATCATCGAGCGACTGGCGATCATGACGGTGGATGAAATCATCGAGCCGGGGCACCTTCCGACCGTGATCGTCAAGAACGCGCAGGGCGGCGACGGGATGTACACCAGCCTGGCAATGCAGGATGAGAACTTTCGCAATGCCCGCGACCAGTTCGAGAAGGCGTTCATTACCAGGAAACTGCAGGAGAACAACTGGAACGTATCCAAGACCGCAGAGGTGATCGAGATCGAGCGGTCGAACCTGCACCGGAAGATCAAGGCGTACGGGATCGAGTTGAAGAAAGAAAGTTGATCCGCTGATCCGCACCCATCACTCTTCCCGGTGACCAGCATCCTCTCTCAAACGGAGGCACATCCTCGACCCGATGTGCTGCAACTGCCCGACCATGAACGGTGTCAAAAAAATCCTCATCGCCGATGACCAGATCCTTCACATCAAGGTGCTCGAAGAACTTTGTCAAAATCTCGGCTACGATACCGTTTTCGCCAGAACCGGTCGCGAAGCTGTTCAACTTGCCCGAATCGAACTCCCGGACTGCATCCTCATGGATGTTATCATGGCCGAGATGGACGGAATCGAGGCGACGACACTGATCAAAAATGACAAAAGCACGGCGCATATCCCGGTCATCATGATCACTGCGCTCGATTCACGCAACGACAGGCTGGCCGGTATCAGGAGCGGAGCCGACGATATTCTCGCCAAACCGGTTGACAACGAAGAACTGGCCCTGCGGCTGCGCAACAATCTGCGCAACAAGGAGTTCCATGATTTCCTCAATCAGCACAAGATACTGCTTGAGGAGCAAGTGATTGAGCGCACCAAGAAGCTGCGCGAAGGCTATCTGGATACCATCCACCGACTTGTTCTTGCTTCGGAATACAAGGATGAGGAGACCGGGGCCCACATCAAGCGCATCAGCTATTATTCGAAGGTCATAGCCGAATGCCTTGGGCTGGGGAATCAATTTGCCGAGGAAATCTTCCATGCGTCCCCGATGCGATCCTGCTCAAACCCGGTCCGCTGAGTGCGAGCGAATGGCAGGTGATGAAACGCACGCCGCTGTCGGTGCCGAAATCCTGTCCGGTTCCGAATCCCCGTACCTGCAAATGGCCGTCGATATTGCGCGATGTCACCATGAACGCTGGGACGGCAGCGGCTATCCATCCGGGCTGAAGGGTGAAGAGATCCCCCTGACAGGCCGGATCATGGGGCTGTGCGACCAGTACGATGCCCTCAGAAGTGTTCGCCCGTACAAACCGGAATTCGACGAAGCGACGACCGCTCAAATCCTTCTCAAGGGGGATGACCGCACCAGGCCGGAGCACTTCGACCCGGAGGTTTTGTCGGCTTTCCGGAAAAGTCGGGAACAGTTCGCGGATATATACAGGGATTTCGCGAACGACTGACGGTTCGATTACATATATCTATCTTGCTGACCCGGTTATTCCTGCCTGACAATCGCGCAATAAAAAAAGGCCCGCCTCTTTCGAGACGGGCCTTTCAAAATAATTTCCGAGGCTGCCGAAATTCCCTTACTGTTTTTTCGGATCAACATATCACGACACGTATTCATTGCGAAATTCTCATACTGTATTTTGCAATCTCATCAACAATTTTCTCAACAAGTAAATCTGCCCCGGTTCGAGATAAATGCCCCTGATCGTAATAATATATCTCTCCATTATTGTGCGTAATGCACTTTTGGCCGATACTTGTGCAGAAGATTTCCTCCGGATAGATTCGGATGAGATT
>JBFHOZ010000022.1:0-20368 GCA_041592975.1 Desulfuromonadales bacterium | reverse complement strand
GGGGTGACCGACCTCGCCAAGCCGTTCGTCGTCTGCAACGAGTCGCACCGCTTTATCGTCGACGAGCAGCTCGAGCTGGTTCAGCAGAAGCCGTCAGCGATTATTTTGGAGCCGGCAGGAAGAAATACAGCTCCGGCCGTCGCCGTCGCTGCGCTGCAGGCCATGGCCAAGGGCCAGGATCCGCTGATCCTGATTCTCCCCGCCGACCATGTGATTCAGCAGCCGAAAACCTTGTGTAAGGCCATCGAGTTTGCCAAGCCGCTGGCAATGAACGGCAAGCTGATTACCTTCGGGATCGTGCCTGCAGAGCCGGAAACCGGTTATGGTTATATCAAGCGGGGCGTACTGGAAGAGAATTCCGAAGGAGGTGGGGAGGCGTTCAAGGTCTTCCGGTTTGAAGAGAAGCCTGATCGCCAGACGGCTGAAAGCTACCTCGAATCGGGCGACTATTACTGGAACAGCGGAATGTTCATGTTCAGGGCTTCGATCTACCTTTCCGAACTTGAGAAATTCGAGCCGGAGATGCTGGCATGCTGCAAGGAGGCGTTTGCGAAATCGCAGCATGACAACGGCTTTACATTCCTCGAAAAGGATTCCTTTACGAGATGTCCGAGCAATTCGATCGATTATGCGGTGATGGAAAACACCGAAAATGCTGTCGTCGTGCCGCTTGACGCAGGCTGGAACGACGTCGGCTCGTGGTCGGCGTTGTGGGATATCGGCAAAAAGGACTCTGCCGGAAACTGTTTGAAGGGGGATGTCTTCTGTAACGACACAACCAACACTTTCGTGCAGGCCGAAACCCGAATGGTTGCGACGATCGGGGTCAAGGATCTGGTCGTCATTGAAACCGCCGATGCCGTGCTGGTCTGTGACCGTAACAAGTCGCAAGACGTCAAGGATATCCCGTCGAACCTGAAAAAAAGGGGGCGCAGCGAGGCGAAGCTGCATCGGAAGGTTTCGCGCCCCTGGGGCAATTACGAATCGATCGATCAGGGCGACCGGTTCCAGGTGAAAAGAATTACCGTAAAACCGGGCGCCTCCCTGTCGGCGCAAATGCATCACCATCGCGCCGAACACTGGGTTGTCGTGAAAGGGACTGCTAAAATTACAAAAAACGACGAAGTGATTGTGCTGTCCGAAAATCAGTCTACCTATATCCCCCTGGGGGTTACCCATCGACTTGAGAACCCCGGGAAAATCCCCCTTGAGCTGATCGAGGTGCAATCCGGCAGTTATCTTGGCGAAGACGACATCGTGCGCTTTGACGACGTCTATGGGCGCCGTTGACGACAACTGTTGTTGAGTAGGGACCTTTTATGCTGAAAGAACAGGCTGCACTGTTCAACCGCTTGACGGTTGTGTCCGACCTCCTTCTTGTTTTCGGATCGTTTCTTCTTGCCTATAATATCCGCTCTGAAATGCCGAGCGGCCTGACCCATTTTCACGATTACGTCTGGATCCTGATTTTCGTTTTCCCGGTCTGGTATCTGGCGCTCTCCTATTGCGGGTTGTACCAGTCGTTGCGTCGTTTGGGGTTTGTCGAGATATTCCTGCGGCTGTTCCGCGCGCATCTTTATTGCGGTCTGGTTCTGTCCGCGCTGATTCTGTTTGTCGACCGGGAACATTTCAGCCGCGGGCTGATTCTTATTTTCCTGCTTATTTCATTCCTTGCCCTGACCGTTCATCGGGTTTTCAGCAAGTATCTGCTGAGCAATGTGCGTCGCCGGGGGTACAACCTCAGACACTGCCTGATCGCCGGAACACAGGAGAAGGCAAAGGAATTCATCGGCCTGCTTGAGGATAACCAGGAATGGGGTGTCCGGGTCGCCGGTTTTGTTCAGATTGTTCCGGGTGAACTCAAGGAGGAGTTTTGCGGTTACAAGGTATTGGGGAAGGTTGAGGACCTCATAGAAATCTGCAAGAACAATCTTGTCGACGAAGTCGTATTCTGCATTCCGAAAAGTCATGTCGTCGATGTCGAAGCGTACCTTCAGGAACTGGAAAAACTGGGCATTACGGTTCGTCTGGTCCTCGATTTCTATGAACTTTCCAAATACAAGACCGATCTGAGCGTTTTCGACAATCGCCTGCCGATCCTGACATTCCACATGAAGAGCCTGGACGCTCAGCAACTGCTGGCAAAGCGCCTGCTCGATATCGCCGGCTCCCTTGTCGGGCTTCTGGTGATGGTCCTGGTGCTTCCGTTCGCAGCCATGGCGATCCGGCTGGAAGACCCCGGGCCGATCTTCTTCAGCCAGGAACGGGTCGGCGAGAACGGCCGCGTCTTCCGGATCTGGAAATTCCGTTCCATGTACGTCGACGCCGAGGAGCGGAAGAGGGAGCTGCTGGACCGGAACGAGATGAGCGGTGCCATCTTCAAGATCAAGGACGATCCGCGCGTCACCCGGGTCGGCCGGTTTCTGCGCAAGACGAGCCTCGACGAGTTCCCGCAGTTCTGGAATGTGCTCAAGGGGGAAATGAGCCTCGTCGGCACCCGGCCGCCGACGCCGGACGAGGTTTCGCAGTACGACAACTGGCACCGCCGGCGGATCACCATGAAGCCGGGCATCACCGGCATGTGGCAGGTGAGCGGCCGCAACCGGATCGAGGATTTCGACGAGATCGTCAAGCTCGATCTCGCCTACATCGACACCTGGAATATCTGGCTCGATATCCAGATTCTCTTCAAGACAGTCAAAACCGTCCTGGCCCGCGACGGCAGCTGCTGATCGAAGCCGGGCAAATTGTCTGGCATTCCGCTCCGTTCTGTGGTTAATATCCAGTCTGGAAAACGTGAGAAAAGAGGGAATGAATCGCTATGCTCAAGAGTATGACCGGCTATGGCAAGGGAGAGGCGCAGTCGACGGAATTTTCCGTGACGGTTGAAATCCGCACGGTGAATCACCGTTTCAGCGACATCTCGATCAAGGCGCCCCGGTTTCTGATGTCGCTGGAAAACGACATCCGCAAGAGGGTCTCGGCCGCGATCAACCGGGGGAAAATCGATCTTTTTTTCCAGATCGAGCAGAACGGCGACGTCGGCAGCGCCCCGGTTGTCAATCAGCCTGTCGCCGATGCCTACATGACCCTGTTCCGTGAACTGGCCGAAAGATATCACCTCTCTTCCGGCATTCCGCTCGAGCTCCTCGCCGGGCAGAAGGATGTCATCCAGATCCGCGAGCTTTCCGTCGAGGACTCCGCGCTGCCGGGGCTGACGTTCCAGGCGCTCGCCGAGGCGCTGAACGCCCTGCAGGAGATGCGGCTGAAGGAGGGGGAGGCGATGGCCAGGGACGTCGAATCCCGCGTCGGCACGCTCGAGACCCTGCTGGCCGATGTCGCCGCCAAGGCGCCGCTGGTCGCCGAGGAGTGGCAGGCAAAGCTGAAGGAGAGGCTCGGCCGCCTGCCGGACGACGTTGCCGTCGACCCGCAGCGGGTCGCCCAGGAGGTCGCCATCTTCGCCGATCGTTGCGACATCAGCGAGGAGCTGTCCCGCTTTGCCAGCCACCTCGAGCAGTGTCGTGCCCAGCTGGCGTCAACGGAGCCGGTCGGGCGCAAGATGGATTTCATTCTCCAGGAGCTGAACCGCGAGGCGAACACCATGGGTTCGAAGTCGAACGACGCGGGGCTGACCCGGCTGGTCGTCGACATCAAGGCCGAGCTGGAAAAGATCCGCGAGCAGATCCAGAACATCGAGTAGAGGGGTGTCGTGACGCGAAAAGGCCTGACATACGTGATTTCGGCACCCTCCGGCGCCGGCAAGACGTCACTCTGCCGGGAACTGCTGGCTTCTGTGCCGGACCTGGAACTCTCCGTCTCCTTTACGACCCGTCCGATGCGGGAGGGGGAGCGGGACGGCGTCGATTATCACTTCGTGGATGTCGAGACGTTCCGGAACATGATCGATGCCGGATCGTTTGTCGAGTGGGCGAAGGTGCACGACAATTATTACGGGACCAGCCTGCCGGCACTCGAGGACGCGAGCCGGAAGGGGAGGGACGTCCTGCTCGATATCGACTGCCAGGGAGCCGCACAGCTGAAGAAAAAGATCGCCAACGGCGTCTACATCTTTATCCTCCCTCCGGATTTCGACGAGTTGAAACACCGCCTCGAAAAGCGGAACAGCGATTCCGCCGATGTCGTCGCCAAAAGGATCGCGAATGCCCGCAGCGAGATCGTCGAGGCGAAGTGGTACGACTACATCGTCGTCAACGACAATTTCGACTTTGCTTTATCGCAGCTTAAGGCTATACTGACCGCCAGTACCTGTCGCCCGGATATAGTCATCCCGGCTGTTCAGGGTTGTTTTGATTTCGATTAGTACAAAGGAGCTCCAGATAACATGGCACGTATTACCGTAGAAGATTGCCTGCAGCAGATTCCGAACCGCTTCCTGCTCGTCATGGTCGCCTCGAAGCGGACCAAGCAGCTGTACAAGGGGGCCCAGCCGCTGATCAGCAACAAGGCCGGGAACAAGAAGGTCGTGCTTTCGCTGCGCGAGATCGCCGCCGGCAAGGTCGAGTACGAACTTCCTTCCCGCAAGAGCTGACAAGTTCCACATCCGGTCTTTTCCAACGCCGGTGCGCTGACACCGGCGTTGTTGTGTCGGCCGTTTGGCAGCAGACAATGTCGCAACTCGACCTCCTCCTCAATGATATCCGGCAGCTCTCTCCGGATATCGACCTCGAACCGGTCCGCAAGGCCTACGATTTCGCGTCCAGGGCCCATGCGGAACAGGTGCGCCTTTCCGGGGAACCCTTCATCAGCCACATCGTCGAAGTCGCACGGATCCTGGCCCGCTTCAAGATGGACGTTTCGACCATCATCACCGGTATTTTGCACGACACCATCGAGGACACCGGCGTCACCGTCCGGGAGCTGCAGGACGCATTCGGCGAGGAAGTCGCGCGGCTCGTCGACGGTGTGACCAAGATCGGCCGGATCACCTTCCGGACCAGCGAGGAGAAGCAGGCGGAGAACTTCCGCAAGATGCTCCTCGCCATGGCGCGCGACCTGCGCGTCATCATCGTCAAGCTCGCCGACCGCCTGCACAACATGCGGACCCTGGAGCATCACCCCCCCGACACCCGGGCCCGGATCGCCCAGGAGACTCTCGACATCTACGCGCCGCTCGCCAACCGCCTCGGCATCAGCTGGGTCAAGAGCGAGCTCGAAGACCTCTCCTTCCGTTACCTCGAACCGGACATCTACAACGACCTGACCGGGCGGGTTGCCGGGCGCAGGAAGGAGAGGGAGAGCTATATCGGCGATATCCGCGGCATGATCCAGAAGATGCTCGCCGAGAACGATATCGCGGGAGAGGTCTCCGGCCGCTCCAAGCACCTCTATTCGATCTACCTGAAGATGGAGCGCCAGGGGATCGATTTCGACCAGATCTACGATCTGACCGCCTTTCGCGTCATCGTCGGCTCGGTGCGTGACTGCTATGCCGTCCTCGGCATCATCCATTCCGCCTGGAAGCCGATCCCCGGCCGCTTCAAGGACTATATCGCCATGCCGAAGGCGAACCTGTACCAGTCGCTGCACACGACGGTTGTCGGCCCCTACGGCGGGAGAATCGAGGTGCAGATCCGGACCGAGGAGATGCACCGCATCGCCGAGGAGGGGATCGCCGCCCACTGGAAGTACAAGGAGGAGGGGAAATCGGTCGCCGCCGGGCGGGACGATTCCCGGTTCCGCTGGCTGCGGCAGATGCTGGAGTGGCAGAAGGAGCTGCGGGATTCGAAGGAATTTCTCAACTCGGTCCGGGTCGAGCTGTTTCCGGAGGAGGTCTACGTGTTCACCCCCGGCGGTGATGTCAAGGAGCTGCCCAAGGGCTCGACTCCGGTCGACTTCGCCTACAACGTGCATACCGACATCGGCAACCGCTGCATCGGCGCGAAGGTCAACGGCAAGCTCGTCCCCCTGCGCACCCCGTTGGCCAACGGCGATATCGTCGAGGTTTTGACCTCTGCCAGCCACACCCCTTCCAAGGACTGGCTGACCTTCGTCCGGACCAGCAAGGCGCGCAACAAGATCCGCCAGTGGATCAAGACCGAGCAGCGGGAAAAGAGCATCGAGATCGGCAAGGGGCTTCTCGAGAAGGAACTGCGCAAGCACGGCTACAATTTCAACCGGGCGATGTCGGGGGATACCCTGAAAAAGGTGCTCGATGAGCTCGGTTTTGCGAAGCTCGACGATCTTCTGGCGAACGTCGGTTACGGCAAGGTGACCCTCGGCCAGGTGGTCAACCGGGTTGTCCCCAGGGATGGCGCCAGGGAGGAAGAGCAGGTCGGGCAGTTCGAAAAGGTCCTCGACCGTCTGCGGCGCAAGCCGAAGAGCGCGATCAAGATACAGGGGGTCGAGGATATCCTCGTCCGTTACGCCAAGTGCTGCAATCCGGTCCCCGGCGACCCGATCACCGGTTTCGTCACCCGGGGGCGGGGGGTGACGGTGCATACGGTCGATTGCCCGCACGTTATCGCCTCGGACCCTGAGCGGCGCATCGACGTTGACTGGGATACCCGCAAGCAGGCCTCGCGGGCGGTCACCATCCGCGTGGTCTGTGCCGACCGCAAGGGGATGCTGGCAGCCATCTCGGCGGCGATTACCGACAACGAGGCGAATATCCTCAGCGCCCACGTCAAGGCGACGCCGGAACAGGAGGCGATCAACGACTTCGAGATCGACATCCGCGACGTCGATCACCTCAACAAGGTGATCGCATCGATCAAGAAATTGAGCGGCGTAAACCGTGTCGTGCGGGTCAAGAGGCCCTGAAAGGAGAAAAGTCCATGCCGATAGAGAAGATTTCGACAGCAGCCGCTCCGGCGGCGATCGGTCCTTACTCGCAGGCGATAAAGGCGGGCGATTACCTGTATTTTTCCGGGCAGATTCCGCTGACCCCGGAGGGAAAGGTGGTTGTCGGTACGATCGAGGAGCAGACCGAACAGGTCATGAGCAACATGGCGGCGGTGCTCGCCGCGGCCGGTCTTGGATTCCGCGATGTCGTCAAGGCGACGATCTACCTGACCAGCATGGACGATTTCGCCGCGGTCAACGAAATCTACGGCCGTCATTTTGCCGATCCGGCGCCGGCCCGGGCCTGCGTGCAGGTCGCCGGCCTGCCCAAAGGGGTGTCGGTCGAGATCGACTGGATCGCCTACGGCGGCGCGTGACGGTTTGAGGCGGATTGAATGAAAAAAGCGGGCCTTTTCGGGCCCGCTTTCGATTTCGTGTCTGAACTCTCCTAAACGGCTTTCTGTACCGCACCGCTCCGGATGCAGCGGGTGCAGACCTTCATGCCGCGAATCGACCCCTTGCTGTCGATTGCCCGGATCTTCTGCAGGTTCGGGTTGAACACCTTCCTGGTCTTGTTATGGGCGTGACTGACGTTGTTGCCAGTGATCGGCTTCTTACCGCAAACTTCACAAACCTTAGCCATTCTCTCGTCCTCCTGTTGTTTGAACGCGAATTTCTATCATGACTGCCGGGACAATGCAAGCCCTTTTTTCGGTCAAGTGCGCACGTTCCGGTCACAGCGGGGGCTTGCCGGTCGCCTGCAACAGCTCGTTGGTCGTCGTCAGGGCAACGATGACTTCACCGACGGTGCCGAGCTCCGGGATGACCGAAGAGCCGCTGCACAGGTAGCGCTTGCCGTGGTCGAAGACGACCCGCTCGTGGGCCGACATCAGCGCCGGCCGCGCATCGCTGCGCAGGTCGACGTCCGCCGCATTCTCCATGTTCTGGGCAACGAGGTTGAGGTCGACGAACGGGAAGACCGGGGTCAGGCGCTTTTCGATCTGCTCGGTGGACGCGAGCCCCCGCTCGCCGATGGCGGCGTTTTCGACGCGGCAGAACGCCGCGTTACCGGTCTCCTCGATCTGGAGCCGCAGCGGCGGATTGCCGTCGACGATGACGCGCCTGGTCAGCAGGGGGGAGATCCTGTTCTTGATGTTTGCGCTCACATATCCATGGACCAGACGCCCGGTGGGGGGGGCGGACAGCCCCTCGCAGAGGGGAACCGTCTCCCGGTCGGCGAAGACCAGGCGGTCGGCGGTCGCCACCCGCTCGTCGTCGAACAGGAACTTGCCGGAACCGTCCTTGCCGGTCCGGACCCGGGCCAGGCGGTGCAGCTGCTCCTCGGCGCCGTGGAATTGCTTGTACCGGTGCCAGAGAAGTTCCTCGAGGCCGCTCTTGACGATGCCCCCCTTGCGTCCCAGTCCGCTCCAGATCAGTGCGCATTCGGCCAGTGTCAGACGGTTCGAGGGGGCGAAGGAAAAGCCGCAGAAGAGCGACGTCAGAAATTTCCGGGCACCCGGTTCGCCGAAATCGCTCAGCCGGTCGCGCAGCGTCTGGCGGAACACCCGCCCGGGGATGTCGGCGCGAAAGCAGTTCCTGCGGAACCGGAAGCGGTTGCCCAGACGGCCGGACGGCAGACCTCGGTGTTCCCAGAGGAGATCCTCGAGTTGTTCTCCGAGGGAGAGCATGTCGTCGAGAAAGGTCGCCACCTCGCGGTGTTCGACCGGCAGCTCGCGCCGCAGTTCGTCGGCGAGGGAGCTCTTGCCGTTGCAGTCGATCCGCTGATGCCTGGTGATGACCTGGAAGGGGGCGGGGGTGGTGCAGCAGGCGCGACCGTCGAGCAGGTCGAGCATTCTCTCGAGAAGGAGCGAAGAGGTCAGCCACCTGATCGGCAGTTCGCGGGTGTTGTGAATCATCAGGACCCGGCACCCCCTCTTGACCAGCAGGGCGGCGGACAGCAATGAGGCGAGGCTGTCGCCGAGAAAGGCGACATCGTAATGGTTGTTACCGGTCCGGTTGGTTCCGGGCATGATTCAATCCTTCTTGCAGGTGGGGGCGTCGACAATCTCGTCCAGGCGGTCTTCGCTCACGACGGTGAGGCCGTTGCGCACCAGCAGTGCGCTGGCGACCCCTCTGCCGGAAACGATCCGTCCGCCCCGGTAGATTTCGCGGACGCCGCACGATGGGCTCCTCTCCTTCATGATCGCCTGCGAGCAGCCGTTGAACCTGGCAATTTCGAGCGTCTGCTCCGCTCCCTTGAGAAACGGTCCGTTCATCTCGTTGTCCCAACAGTCGGTGACCCTCCCCGATCCGTCCAGGACCGCATCGCCGTCACCGCGGGAGAACTGGGACGCCGGGCGGGGGGTCGGCAACCCGCCGAGCTGCTCCGGACAGACCGGGATGGCAATCCAGTTGCCGCGTTGCAGGTACGCGATGACGGCATCGTCTTTTTTGCAGACACCGTCGTAGCGCGTGTCGAGACCGAGCAGGCAGGAACTGACGATCACCGTATTTCGCTGTCGAGATTCCATGGTCTGATGCCGTGTGCGCTCAGGACAACGGTGGATTGACAAGGGCTGCTTCGTCCGGATCCAGCGGCGGAGTGATGACCACGCGACGCCCCTCGATCCGCAGTCGGTTCTCGGCGAAGAGCTGAATGGCTCTCGGGTAGATCTGGTGCTCTCGGGCCAGGATCCGGGCCGAAAGGGACGCCTCGGTATCGTCGTCGTGGATCGGGACAACCGCCTGGATGATGATCGGGCCGGTATCGACACCGGCATCGACGAAGTGGACCGTGCAGCCGGAGAACTTGGCGCCGTATTCGATCGCCTTTTTCTGGACATGCAGCCCGGGAAAAGCGGGGAGAAGCGCCGGGTGGATATTCATGACCCGGTTCGGGAAGGCGTCGAGGATCGTTTCGGTGACGATGCGCATGAATCCGGCGAGGACCACCAGGTCGACCGCGGCTTTTTTGAGGGCGTCGACGATCGCGCGATCGAAGTCGCTGCGCTCGGCGTAATCGCGGTGATCGATCACCAGTGCGGGGACGCCGGCGTCGGCGGCACGCTGCAGGGCGCCGGCACCGGGGTTGTTGCAGATCAGCAGGGCGATTTCCGCATCGATGGAGCCGTCGGCACAGCGGTCGATGATCGCCTGCAGGTTGGTGCCGCCGCCGGACGCCAGGGCGCCTATGCGTATCTTGCGCTTCACGATCGGGATCCTGTCAATCGTCGATGGTGACCTGTTCGTTGCCGTCGGTCTGGACGATTTCGCCGATCGCCCAGGCTTTCTCCCCGAGTCCGGCGAGGCGGCCGAGGATATCCTCGACATCGTCCCGGGGGACGACCAGCACCATGCCGATGCCGCAGTTGAAGGTGCGCAGCATCTCCGTCCGCTCGACGTTGCCGCCGCTGCGGATCAGCTCGAAGATCGGCGGGACGTCCCAGCTGTTGCCGCTGATCACCCCGCGGCAGTGCGCCGGCAGGACGCGGGGAAGGTTCTCGACCAGACCGCCGCCGGTGATGTGGGCCATCCCCTTGATGTTGAAATTCCGGATCAGGTTGAGCACGGTCTTGACGTAGATCCGCGTCGGCTCGAGCAACTCCTCGCCGAGGGTTCTCCCGAGCTCCGGCACCGTGCCCTCGAGCGGCAGCTTCATGTTTTCCAGCAGCACCTTGCGTGCCAGGGAGTAGCCGTTGGAGTGCAGGCCGCTCGAGCCGACACCGATCAGGCGGTCGCCGACGGTGATGGTCGACCCGTCGATGATCTCGTCCTTGTCGACGACGCCGACGGTGAAGCCGGCCAGGTCGTATTCCCCGTCGGCGTACATGCCGGGCATTTCCGCCGTCTCGCCGCCGATCAGGGCACAGTTCGCCTGGATGCAGCCGGCGGAGATCCCCTTGACGATCTCGGCCGCCTTCTCCGGAGAGAGTTTGCCGGTCGCCAGGTAGTCGAGGAAAAAGAGCGGCTCGGCCCCCTGGACGATGATGTCGTTGACGCACATCGCCACCAGGTCGATGCCGACCGTGTCGTGCCTGTCGAGCATGAAGGCGAGCTTGAGCTTGGTGCCGACGCCGTCGGTGCCGGAGACCAGGGCCGGGTTCCTGTACTTGTCGGTGTTGAGGGAAAACAGGCCGCCGAAACCGCCGATGTCGGTCATCACCTCGGGGCGGGAAGCCGCCTTGACCAGCGGCTTGATCATCTGCACAAAACGATTGCCGGCATCGATGTCAACGCCGGCATCCTTGTAGGTCACTTTATTTTCTTTCGACAATTCCGACTCCTTCGCAGCAGCTTGCCAATGTAATAAATCAACCCACTGGGCTTGTCAATCTCTAAGTCGGAAAAGTTTCCAGTTATATCTTTACGAATGTCAGTTCGTGCCTTATGATGATACGCCTCTGAGTCGCCACCTGTCTGATTGCCATGGAGCCGTCGTCTTATGGGGGAGGCAATCCCGTCGTACGAAATCCGCAGGATGCAGCCGGAGGATATTGCCGCGGTCGTGGCGATCGAAAGGCTGGCCAGCCCGAGCCCGTGGAGCGAGCGGCAGTTCCGGGGCGAGCTCGCCAACGCCTGCGCGACGGTCGATCTGCTCATCGTCGGCCGGACCGTTTCCGCCTATGTCTGCAGCTGGCTGATCGCCGACGAGCTCGAGATTCAGAACGTCGCCACCGCCCCGGACTTCCGGCAGCGGGGATGCGCGGAGACGCTGCTGCGCCACGTGTTGCGCCGCGCCGCGGAAAATGGAGCACGCAGGGCATTTCTCGAGGTCCGCGCCGGAAACACCGCTGCCCGCAGGCTCTACGAGAAACTGCATTTTGCTTGCACGGGCGTCCGCGAGAGGTATTATCCCGACAACGAGGACGCCATCCTGATGGCGCGCGATTTGCTCGCATCAACCGGATAACGCACAAGGCCTGAGACATGAAGAATTACAAGACAATCATCCTCTCCAACCAGGAGATCTCCCCCGGATATTTCCGGATGCGGATCCTGGCTCCCGGCTTCGGCGGCGAAGCCCGATCCGGGCAGTTCCTGATGTTCAGGGTCCAGCGTTCGCTCCCCCCCCTGCTGCGCCGCCCCTTCGGGGTGTTCCGGGTCGGTTTCCTTCCGCCCGACTGCGAGGGGATGCCGGCGAAGGAGTATGTCGAGATTCTCTACAAGGTCGTCGGCCGCGGCACGACCATCATGGCCGAGCTGCACGAAGGGGACCGGGTCGAACTGCTCGGCCCGCTCGGCAGGGGGTTCGAGGAGAACCCGGCCAAGAAGGAGAAGATCCTGGTCGGCGGCGGCATCGGCCTGGTGCCGCTGTTCATGCTCGCCAGCGAGCTGGTCGGCAAATACAATGTCCGGCTGCTGATGGGGGGGCGGACCCGCGACGACATCCTCGCCGTCACCGAATTCGAGCGACTCGGGGTCGAGACCTACGTGTCGACCGACGACGGCAGCCTCGGCGAGGAGGGGCTGGTGACCCAGGTCCTGCAGCGGAAGCTGCAGAAGTATCCGGCGGCCGAGGTGTTCGCCTGCGGCCCGATGCCGATGCTCAAGGCGATCAACGGGATCTGCACCGAGCGGAAGGTCTCCCTGCAGGTGTCGCTCGAGGAGTTCATGGCCTGCGGCGTCGGCGCCTGCCTTGGTTGCGTCGTCAAGGGGGCCGGTCACACCGAGGAGAACCCGAGCTACCTCTGCACATGCAAGGTCGGACCGGTTTTCCAGGCCGAGCGTCTCGACTGGACCGCCATCGGCGAATCGGCGGAAGCCTGCGAGGGGTGTCAATAAAATGAGTGCGAATATGGAGAAGAAGGCCATGCGGCCCAATCTGGCGGTGGACATCGCCGGCATCCGGATGCGCAACCCGGTCATGCCGGCATCGGGGACCTTCGGCTACGGCGAGGAGTACGAACCGTTTCTCGACCTTGAACGGATCGGCGCCATCGTCACCAAGGGGCTGTCGCTGAAACCGAAAGCCGGCAACCCGACCCCCCGCATCGCCGAGACGATCAGCGGCATGCTTAACGCCATCGGCCTGCAGAACGTCGGCGTCGACGCCTTCATCAAGCACAAGGCCCCCTTCCTGGAAAAGGTCGACACCCCGACGATTGTCAACTTTTTCGGCAACACCCTCGAGGAGTACGGCGAAGTCGCCCGCCGGCTGGACGATATCGACGCGATCGCCGGCGCCGAACTGAACATCTCCTGTCCGAACGTCAAGGCCGGCGGCATCGTCTTCGGGACCGACCCGCGAGCGGCCGGCGAGGTCGTCGCGCTGGTGCGGAAGAATCTGAAGAAGCCGCTGATCGTCAAACTGACGCCGAACGTGACCGACATCACCGTCATCGCCCGGGCGGTCGAGGAGGCCGGCGCCGACGCCATCAGCTGCATCAACACCCTGACCGGCATGTCGATCGACATCCATACCCGCAAGCCGCGCCTCGCCAACCGGACCGGCGGTCTCTCCGGGCCGGCGATCCGGCCGATCGCCGTCCGCATGGTGCACCAGGTCGTGCAAAGTGTTAAAATTCCGGTAATCGGCGTCGGCGGCATCGTCCGGGCCATGGACGCGCTGGAATTTCTGATTGCCGGGGCCAGGGCGGTGCAGGTCGGCACGGCCAATTTTGTCGACCCGGCCGCCATGATCACGGTCATCGAGGGGATCGAGGAGTTCCTGGTCGATGAGGGGATCGACGACATCAACGAACTGATCGGCAGTCTGAATATCTGACCGGCTGCCGTTCCGCCAGGGAGCGTCGCCGGAAATGGACGTCATCACCACCCACATCAACGCCGACTTCGACTGTCTCGGCGCCATGATCGCGGCCAAAAAGCTCTATCCGGACGCCGAGATGGTCTTCCCCGGCGCCCAGGAAAGAAGCCTGCGCGAATTCTTCCTGAGAAGCACCGTCTACGCCTACAATTTCAAGCGCATCAAGGACATCGACCTCGAAAAGGTGAGCCGCCTGATCCTGGTCGACGTCTGCCAGCCCGACCGGATCGGCCCTTTCGACGCGGTCGCCGCCCGCCCGGGCGTCGCCATCCACGTCTACGATCACCACCCCGTCGACACGCGTCTGAAACCCGAATTTTCGCTGATCGAGCCGGTCGGCGCGACGGTGACGATCTTCGCCCACCGGTTCATGGCGGAGGGGATTCGCCCCGATCCGGACGAGGCGACGCTGATGATGCTCGGGCTCTACGAGGATACCGGCAGCCTGCTCTTCAACTCGACCACCGAGCGTGACTTCCAGGCGGCCGCTTTCCTCCTCTCCTGCGGTGCGAACCTCAACGCGGTTGCCGACTTTTTGACCCAGGAGCTGACCGCCGACCAGGTGGCGCTGCTGCACGACCTGATCCAGAACCGGACGGTGCTCAACGTCAACGGCATCGACATCTCCATCGCCCACGCTTCGGCCGAGCATTTCGTCGGCGACCTGGCGGTTCTGGCGCACAAGCTGAAGGATATGGAAAGCCTCGATGCCCTGCTGGTCGCGGTGCGCATGGGGGACCGCACCTTCATGGTCGGCCGCTCGCGCATTCCCGAGGTGCATGTCGGCGAGATCCTCGCCGCGTTCGGCGGCGGCGGTCACGCCTACGCCGCGTCGGGAACCGTTCGCGACCTGACCCTGGTGCAGATCCTCGATCGGCTCCCGGAAGTGCTGAAAAAGCAGGTCAAGCCGCAGTGGCAGGCGCGCCACCTGATGTCGTCGCCGGTCAAGGCCGTCGAGGCGGCGTCGTCGATCGGCGAGGCGCGAAGTGTTCTCACCCGTTACAACCTCAATGCCCTGCCGGTGGTCGACCAGGGCGCGGTGACCGGAGTCCTCACCCGTCAGACGGCCGACAAGGCGGCACATCACGAACTCTCCGACGAACCGGTCCGGGACTACATGACGACCGACCTCGAAGCGGTTGCACCCGACACCTCGATCGACCGCCTGCAGGAGATGATCGTCGGCATCGGTCAGCGGATCGTCCCGGTTGTCGACGACAGAACGCTGGTCGGCGTCATCACCCGGACCGATCTGCTGCGCCACCTGGTGAGCGAAGGGCGGGCGATGGCGACCGGCCATGACGACCAGCGGCAGCACACCATCAAGCGGAAGCAACTGGTCAAGCTGCTGCAGGATCAGCTGCCGAAGCACCTGGTGGAGCTGCTCCGGGAGCTCGGGCGTTGCGCCGAGGAGGAGGGGGTCGGAATCTATGCCGTCGGCGGTTTCGTCCGCGACCTGCTGTTGCGACAACGGAACCTCGACATCGACATCGTCGTCGAGGGGGACGGCATCGGGTTCGCCCGGGCCTTTGCCGCCGGCAAGGACTGCCGGGTCAGGTCGCACCAGAAGTTCGGCACCGCCGTCCTGATCTTCCCCGACGACTTCAAGATCGACATCGCTTCGACCCGGATGGAGTATTACATGGCTCCCGGGGCCCTGCCGGATGTCGAGCGCGCCTCCATCAAGCTCGACCTGTTCCGCCGCGATTTCACCATCAACACGTTGGCGATGGCGTTGAATCCCGAGATCTTCGGCGAACTGATCGATTATTACCAGGCGCAGAAGGACCTTCGCCAGAAGGCGATCAGGGTTCTGCACAACCTGAGCTTCGTCGAGGATCCGACGCGGGTCTTCAGGGCCATCCGCTTCGAACAGCGGCTCGGTTTCAGGCTCGGTCGGCACACCGAATCGCTGCTCAGAAGCGCCGTGCGCATGGGGTTCGTCGACAAGGTCGCCGGCCCGCGGGTCTACAACGAGCTGGTGATCATCTTCCGCGAACCGGATCCGGTCTCCTCCCTGCTGCGGATGTCGGAGTTCGGTCTGCTCGGCTACCTGCACCCCGGCCTGAAATGGAGCCGGACGCTCGAGGAGGAGTTCATCGAGGCCGGTCGGGTCATTCACTGGCACGACCTGCTTTATACCGGGCAGCAGTGCCGCTCCTGGCTGGTCTACCTGCTCTGCCTGGTGTCCGAACTGCCGCTTGCCGCCGTGCGCGAATTCTGCAAACGCCTTGGGGTTCCCCCGAAGATCGACCGGCTGATCAACGAGGAGAGGAAGGCCGCCCACGATGTTCAACGCCGGTTCCTCCGCCGCCGCAACCGCAAGGTCGCTCCGAAAAACAGCGAGATCTATCGCTGGCTGACGCCGCTCTCGCCGGAGACGATCCTGTACCTGATGGTCCGCTGCCGGTCGGAGGAGGTCAGGCAATGGATTTCCGGTTACTACACCAGCCTGCGGAAGGTGAAGACAGCCCTCAACGGCAACGACCTGGCCCTCCTCGGCATCCCGGAGGGGCCGCACTACAAGAAGATTCTCGATGCCCTGCTCGACGCCCGCCTGAACGGTCGCGTTGCGAGCAGGGACGAGGAGATCGGTCTGGTCAGGAAGCGATTTTCCAGACTGATAGCGACATGACGGCCGGTTCGAGGGGTCTTTTTCCTGCCGGTTCGCCCCCTGATCAGTGTTGTTGACTTTGGCGGAATCGATCTGATACAACAGCGTGATTGGCTTTCATTATTTGCCCTGCGGATAACTCCAGGTGGAATCGATCCTTTCGAAAATATCGATCATGCTCGTTCCGGCCCTTCTGGCAGTCACCATCCATGAGGTTTCGCATGGTTACGTTGCCGACAGGATGGGGGACCCGACGGCGCGGCTGCTCGGCCGTCTGACCTTCAACCCGCTGCGGCACCTCGACCCGGTCGGCACGCTCGCCCTGCTCTTTTTCGGTTTCGGATGGGCCCGCCCCGTGCCGGTGAACTTCCGGAACATGCAGGCGCCGAAAAAGGGGATGGTGCTGGTCGCGTTGGCCGGACCGATCAGCAACTTTCTGCTGGCGGCACTGTTCGCCCTGCTGCTCCGCGGCCTGACGCTCCTGCCGGAACCGCTCGCCGCGGACGGGGCGATGGTCGTCGAGCCGGTCCGGCTGATGGCGGCTTTCGGGCTGTACGTGAACGTTATCCTCGCCGTCTTCAACCTGATCCCGATTCCGCCGCTTGACGGCGGCATGGTGATGACCGGCCTGCTGCCGCCGAAGCAGGCGGAGATTTTGGCGCGGATCGAACCGTTCGGTTTCATCCTGCTGCTGTTCGTCATCTTCTTCACCGATGTCTGGCGGCTTTTCCTGGCGCCGCTGGTGTTTTCGGTGGTTGCCGTTTTCGCCGGTCCCCAGGTCGTCGTGGTCGACAAGGTGATGCGCTTCCTGCTCGGGCATTGACCGCGGATGGCTTACGAGATCAAAATCGAGAACTTCGAGGGTCCGCTCGATCTTCTGCTCCATCTCATCAAGAAGAACGAGATGGACATCTACGACATCCAGGTCGCCGCGATCACCGAGCAGTACCTGGCCGTTCTCGATTCGATGAAGAGCCTCAACCTCGACGTCGCCGGCGAGTTTCTGCTGATGGCGGCGACCCTGCTGCACATCAAGTCGAAAATGCTGCTCCCCGTGCACGACGACGAGGAGGCGGACGAGGAGGAGATCGACCCGCGCGCCGAGCTGGTCCGGCGCCTTCTCGAGTACCAGAAATACAAGGACGCCGGCGAAACCCTGGGGGGGATGCCCTGTCTCAACCGGGATGTCTTCGCCCGTAAGTTCCCGTCGCCGGAGCTGGTCGTCGGCCAGGAGGACGAGGAGATGATCGCCGTCGGCATCTTCGAGCTGGTCGAGGCTTTCCAGCGACTGCTGAAGGAGACCTCGGATCCTTACATCCATGAAATCAATATCGAGAAGCTGACGGTATCGGAACGGATCAATTCGATCCTCGGCCTGTTGAGCGGCAGGGACAGTCTCGCGTTCATGGAGATCTTCGACGGTACGCCCGACCGGCCGATGGTCGTCGTCTCGTTCCTGGCGATGCTCGAACTGGTGAAGATGCGGCTTGTCCGCCTGATGCAGAACACCAGGTGCGGCAGCATCTGGCTCTACCCGGCCGTGGTCGAGGACGACCTTGCCGCCGTTGAACTGGGGGATGATACGCTTGGCTATGCCTGAACACCGCAAACAGATCGAAGCGCTGGTATTCGTCTCGGAGTCGCCGCTCAGGGTCGACCGGATCGCCGAGATCCTCGAAATGAAGAAAGGGGATGTCAGGGCGGTCCTCAACGACCTGCAGCAGGAATACGAAGGCGCCGACAGGGGGATCATCCTGGAGGAGGTGGCCGAGGGGTTCCAGTTCCGGACCCGGCCGGAGTGCTCTGAGGCGATCCAGCAGCTTGTCAAGTCCCGGCCGTTCCGGTTTTCCCGGGCCGCGCTGGAAACCCTGGCGATCATCGCCTACCGCCAACCGGTCACGCGCGCCGAGGTCGAGTACCTGCGCGGGGTCGATTCGGGCGGGGTGTTCAAGACACTGCTGGAAAAACAGCTTATCAGGATTCTCGGCAAGAAGGACGTGCCGGGCCGGCCGCTGATCTACGGAACCAGCAAGGAGTTCCTCGAGTTCTTCGGCATGCGCGATCTCTCGGCGCTGCCGACGCTCAAGGAGTTCAGCGACCTGTCGTCCGAACTTGCCGATGCCGGAATGGAAAACTCCGTCGCTGTTTCCGTTCACGGCGGAGAGGGCGAAGAGCCTGATTGATCTGCGAGCCGGGTGATGCCCGGCTTTTGTTTATGGACAAACAACGCCTGCAAAAAATTATCGCCGCAGTTGGCCTGGCGTCCCGCCGCGAAGCGGAACGCTGGATCGTCGCAGGGCGGGTGACGGTCAACGGCCGGACCGCGCAGCTCGGCGAGAGCGCCGATCCGCGGTGTGACCGGATCGCGGTCGACGGGCGGGAGCTCGGCCTGGCCGAAAAAAAGGTTTATATCCTGCTCAACAAGCCGTCCGGTTATGTCACGACCATGCGCGACCCCGAAGGGCGGCCGGTGGTGTCAGATCTGCTGACGGATGTCGCCGAGCGGGTCGTGCCGGTCGGCCGGCTCGACCTGACCACCGAGGGGCTGATCCTGCTGACCAACGATGGCGAACTGGCGCAGCGGCTGTCACACCCGAGCTTTCACGTCGACAAGACCTACCTTGTCCGGGTTAGGGGCATCGTCAGCGACGCGGCAATTGCCAAACTTGAAAAAGGTGTCATGCTTGAGGACGGCTTGACGGCGCCGGCGAAAGCCGCCCGTTCCGGGACGTCGGGTAGCCACTCCTGGATCCGGATCACCATCCACGAAGGTCGTAATCGGCAGGTCAGAAGGATGTGCGAGGCGCTCGGCTACCCGGTCAGCCGCCTCAGGCGGATCGGCTACGCCTTCCTGGACGATCGTGACCTGCAAACCGGTCGGTACCGGCGGTTGACGGCCGATGAGATCCGGCGCTTGAAGGCCCTGCCGGGGGCGCAGTCGAATAGGGAGCGGAGTGATGCTGAAGCTTGATTATTCCTACCTGATGGCGGAGGTCGTCGGCGACCGCTGCGGCGTCACCGA
Source organism: Desulfuromonadales bacterium (assembly GCA_041592975.1). Taxonomy (GTDB): domain Bacteria; phylum Desulfobacterota; class Desulfuromonadia; order Desulfuromonadales; family UBA2294; genus BM707. The sequence goes on along the minus strand of JBFHOZ010000022.1, from coordinate 1,165 downwards.
AACGGAACTCGCCGCGGCCGCGGCCGACGTCTCCAGGATTCACGGCGAACTGATGTTCTCGCATCAGGAGGGGGGGCTGCCGTTCTACGATCTCCCGTTCCAGAAGGATCTGGACGCGCTTCTCGAGCTTGCCGATGATATCGCCGGCCGTTGCGACGACCTGGTTGTGCTCGGTATCGGCGGTTCGGCGCTCGGAACGTCCGCCGTCGCCAGGGCCCTGCTCCCCCTGTCGCATAACCTGCTCGGTCCGCAGGCGCGGGGCGGCCGTCCCCGGCTGTTCGTTCTCGACAACGTCGATCCGGCCGGCATCAATGCTCTCCTCGACCTTCTCGATCCTGCCAGGACCTGCTTCTGCGTCGTCAGCAAGTCGGGAACGACGGTGGAGACCATGAGCCAGTTCCTGATCGCCCGGGACTGGGTTGAAAAGGCGTGCGGCGAATCGTTCCGGGATCACTTCGTCCTCGTCACCGACCCGGAGCGTGGCGTGCTGCGTCGCCTCGCCAGGGAGGAGGGGTATCGTTCGGCCGAAATCCCTGCCGGCGTCGGCGGCCGATTTTCGGTCTTTTCGGCGGTCGGCCTGCTCCCCCTGGCCGCGGCCGGCGTCGACGTCAGGGGGGTGCTGGACGGGGCGGCGGCTATCAGCCCCCACCTGCGCAACGACGACCTGTTCGCCAACCCGGCATACCTGAACGGTCTGATCCAATATCTCCTTTACGGCAAGGGGGTGCACATCAGCGTCATGATGCCGTACAGCGACAGGCTGGCGCTCGTCTCGGACTGGTTCCGGCAGCTCTGGGCGGAGAGCCTCGGCAAGAGTGCCGACCTGTCGGGCGCGACCGTTCATGTCGGGCCGACCCCGGTCAAGGCCCTCGGGGCGACCGACCAGCATTCGCAGCTGCAGCTCTACATGGAGGGGCCCTTCGACAAGGTGGTCACCTTTATCGTTCCGGACAAGCTGGAGCAGCTGCCGATCCCGCCCCCGGCAGGAGTTCCGGAGCTCGCGTATCTCGGCGGCAGATGTCTCTCCGAGCTGCTGCTGGCCGAGCAGCGGGCGACCGCCATTGCCCTGGCCCGGTCGGGGCGGCCGAACTGCACCATCCGTCTCGCCGACATCAGCGCTGAAACCGTCGGTGCGCTGATGTTCACGCTGGAGGTCCAGACCGTT
>JBFHOZ010000021.1:0-20415 GCA_041592975.1 Desulfuromonadales bacterium | reverse complement strand
GGGTCAGCGTCAGCTGCCACATCAGGTGATCGACCAGGGTTCTTTTTTTGGTCAGGAGGTTCTCGTAGGAGGGGCGCTCCTCGTCTTCCTCGTACGAGCTGGCGACCGTCCCGCCGAGGTTGTACCCCTCGAGATAGGTCTGCCAGTCGATATCGTTCATCCCCTCTTCATCGGCCTTGACCTCTTCAATCTGGTTCTCCTGGCCGGCGTGCTCAGGCTCCCCTTCGGCGACCTCTGCCAGCTCCTCGGTTTCGGTATCGACCCCTTCCTCGAGGACCGGGTTCTCCTCGAGCTCCTGCTGGACCAGATCGATCAGCTCCATGCGTGACAGTTGCAGAAGCTTGATCGCCTGCTGCAGCTGGGGCGTCATGACCAGCTGCTGGCTCAATTTGAGTTGTTGACGAAGTTCTAAAGCCATTCCTCAATCCGTTTGCAAGTCAGCATGCCGATGCTAGCGCAACTGAAACCTTTCGCCGAGATAGATCTCCCGTGCCTGGGGAGATTCGGCGATGACGTCGGGTTTGCCGTGTTCGAGGATCGCCCCCTCGTTGAGAATATACGCCGAATCGCAAACACCGAGGGTCTCGCGAACATTGTGGTCGGAAATCAAAACGCCGATCCCCTGCTCCTTCAGCTGCGTGATGATGCTCTGGATATCGATGACCGCTATCGGGTCAATACCGGCGAACGGTTCGTCAAGCAGGATGAATTGCGGCGAGAGGACCAGCGCCCGGGCGATTTCGGTTCGCCTTCTCTCCCCGCCGGACAGGGCGTATCCGTACGTCCCGGACACGTGGGTCAGGCGGAACTGCTCAAGCAGTTCGTCCTTTCGCTCCCTGCACTGCGACCGGCTCAGATCCGTCGTTTCGAGGATCGCCATCAGGTTCTCCTCAACCGTCATCTTCCTGAACACCGAGGCTTCCTGGGGCAGGTAGGAGATACCGGCCCTGGCCCGCTCGCTCATCGGCATGCCGGTCAGTTCGAGCTCGTCGAGAAAAACCCGGCCGGAATCGGGCGGTACGAGGCCGACGACCATGTAGAAGGAGGTCGTCTTGCCGGCGCCGTTCGGCCCGAGAAGCCCGACGACCTCGCCGGAACCGACTTCCAGATCAACTCCCCTGACAACCTGCCGGTTGCGATAGCTTTTGCACAGCCCCTGCGCCAGAAGTTTGTGGCCCATCACCGGGCGCCTCCGGGGGTGAACACCGCATTGACCCGGGAATCGGGCTGGCTCTTGACAACGCTTCTGGACGCGTCGAGGTAGTATTCGATCTCGTCGCCGACGATGCTGTTTCCGCCCTGGCGCACTTCGGCATTGCCGGAGAGCAGGATGCGGCCTTCACTGCTCCTGTAGACGCCATGGTCGGCGGTCGCCATCCTGTCGCCCTGGAGGATGCGCAAGCGTCCGTCAATTTCGATTCGCTCGACGTTATCACCTTCACCGTCATTGTAGTACAGGATCATTTTGTCGGCGTAGATCACCATGTTGTCCTTGCGGGTCTGGACCTTGCCATAAAAGGTGACCGACCGGGATCTTTCGTCGGCCTCGAGCCGCTCCGAAGTCACCCGGATCATTCCTTCGTCGGCGCCGTTCTGCGCCAGGCACGAAGCTGCAGGCGACATCGCCGCGGCGTACAACAGTACGATAACGGCAAACCGGACCATCAAGGCAACCTCACCTGGTCGCCGGCGAAAATCGCCTCGACCGACGACAGCAGACTGAAGACGTTCCGTTCCAGGTCGTAACGCATCCCGACTCCGGTCAGCTGCATGCCGCCGGATTCGACCCTGACCGCGCCGGCACTGACCAGCAGCTTCCTCTCGGCAAAGAACTCCAGGTCCTCGGCATGAATCGACTGCTTGCTGACATTCTGCAGGGTGACGTCGCCGCGCAGCATCAACAGGCTCTTTTCCATATCGAAGCTCCCCTGACGCGCGGTGACGACGACATCGCCCCCTTCCTGCCCGTAAATCACCATCCGGACATTCTCGACGGTGGCGAGACGGCCGGAGAAGTCATGGCTGGCCGAATCGGCCTGCACGGCCCACCTCCGCCGCCCCTCCTCGGTTTCGGTGTAGTTGATTTTCTGCAGCGCCAGATCGGTGTTCCGACGTACGACGTCGACCCGTTCTGCCGGCTCTCTCTTGCGCAGGTTGCCGACGACCAGGACGATCAGAAGCGTTGCCAGCAGCAGGATAAACCCGGCAAGCAACATGCGTGCAGAAAACCAGTCAGCCATAAATTCGGCTCATTATATCACTCGAGATTTTGCCTGTAAAGACGATAAGGGACATCTTGGCATGAGACTTGAATAGACTTGGCACGCCTGGCATGGGTGTGCATTTTTATCGGGAAGCGGTCAGGAAGCTGTTCGTTCATTCGGGGAAGTAGCGCCCGGCAACCTGCGGCCACAATCCGGACTGCTTCAGCAGCAGATCGCAGATTTCACGCACCGCGCCCCGCCCGCCCGGACGTTCGGTGACATAATCGACGTAGGGCTTGACGTCTTCCACGGCATCGATGACGGTCGCGGCAAAGCCGACCCGGGTCAGAACCGGCAGGTCGACGACATCGTCGCCGACATAGGCCACCTGGTTGTCGGTCAATCCGCATTTCTCGAGGATTTCCCGGTACGGCGCGAGCTTGTCGCGACACCCCTGGTAGACGAATTCAATCCCCAGTTCCTCGGCCCTCCTGGCGACCACTTCCGACTGCCTCCCGGTGATGATGCCGACCCGGATACCGGCCCGCTGGATCAGTTTCAGCCCGTGCCCGTCCTTGACGTCGAAGGCCTTGCTCTCGTGGCCGTCGCCGGTGTAGATGATCCGCCCGTCGGTCATGACGCCGTCGACGTCGAGAAGCAGCAGCTTGATATCCTTCAAGTCCGTCGGCATCAGACCACCCCGGCTTTCAGCAGATCGTGCAGGTGAACGATCCCCACCGGCACCTTGTCTTCGTCCGTTTCGAAAACGAACAGCGAGGTGATGGAGTGTTTGTCCATCAGTTGCAGAGCCTTGGCGGCCAGGTTTGAACGGAGGATCCTCTTCGGCTGCGTCGACATGATGGCGTTGATCGGCTGATCGAGAGCGGCGCTGTCGCGCTCGATCGTCCGCCGCAGGTCGCCGTCGGTGAAGACGCCGACCAGCTCTCCGGAGCCGTTGATGACACCGGTAATGCCGAGCTTCTTGCTGGTGATCTCGAACAGCGCTTCCTTGAGCGACACGTTCTCGCCAACGATCGGGACGTCCTAGCCGACATGCATCAGGTCCTCGACCCGGGTCAGCAGCTTGCGACCGAGAGTGCCTCCCGGGTGGTAGAGGGCGAACTCTTCCTCCCGGAAGCCCCGCTTCAGCAGCAGGGCGACAGCCAGTGCGTCCCCCATGGCCAGGGTCGCCGTGGTGCTCGACGTCGGCGCCAGGTTGAGGGGGCAGGCCTCTTCCCTGACCGAGATGTCAAGCCTGGCGTCTCCGGCCCGGGAAAGGGTGCTTTCGCGGTTGCCGCTCATGGCGATGAGCGGCAGACCCATCCGCTTGATAACCGGCAGGATGCGGGTGATCTCCTCGGTTTCTCCGGAGTTGGAAACGGCGATGACGACGTCCCCCTTCATCAGCATGCCGAGGTCGCCATGCACCCCCTCGGCCGGATGGAGGAAAAACGCCGGGGTGCCGGTCGATGCCATGGTTGCGGCGATCTTCTGGCAGATCAGGCCGGACTTGCCCATGCCGGTGACGACGACGCGCCCCTGGCAGGCGAGAATCATCTCCAGCGCCCGGGCGAACTGATCGTCGATGCGGTCGACCAGGGCGAGGACCGCTTCGGCCTCCGCCCGCAGGACCTTTTTTGCCTTTTCGAGAATATCGTCCATCAGTACCCCTTCACCACCCTGTCGAGCGCCTGCATCGTCATCAGCATCCGCGCGACGTCGGCGAGGTAAAGCGAGTTCGGCCCGTCGCACCGGGCAGTTTCGGGATTCTCGTGCACCTCCCAGAAGAGCCCGTCGATGCCGACCGCGACCGCCGCCCGCGACAGGTCGCCGACAAACTGCCGCTGACCGCCCGAGGCGCTACCGGCGCCCCCCGGAAGCTGGACCGCGTGGGTGGCGTCGAACACCACCGGGCATCCGGTCTCCCGCATGATGACCAGCGCGCGCATGTCGGTCACCAGGTTGTTGTAGCCGAAGCTGGCGCCCCGCTCGGTCAGCACGATCCGCTCATTGCCGGTCGACGCGATCTTGCCGACGGCGTTGCACATGTCGCCCGGGGCCATGAACTGCCCCTTCTTGACGTTGACGACCCGGCCGGTTCGGCCGGCGGCGACCAGCAGGTCGGTCTGGCGCGACAGGAAAGCCGGGATCTGGATCACGTCGAGGACCTCGGCGGCCGGCCCGACCTGCGAGAGATCGTGAACGTCGGAAATGACCGGCAGGCCGTGGACATCCTTGACCCGGGAGAGGATGCGCAACCCCTCTTCGATGCCGGGGCCGCGAAAGGAGTCGACCGACGTCCGGTTGGCCTTGTCGTACGAGGCCTTGAAAATCAGCCCGATGCCGAGATCGGAACAGATCTTTTTCAGCGACGCCGCCAGCGCCAGGGTGGCCTCCTCGTTCTCGATGACGCAGGGACCGGCGATCAGCACCAGCGGGTTGTCCCCCCCGAGGCGCACGTTTCCGATGGCTATCTCGCGTACCGGCATGTCACCCCTTTCTCTGCTTGATGCAGGCGCCGACGAACGACTCGAACAGCGGGTGCGGCTCCATCGGCCGGGACTTGAACTCGGGGTGGAACTGGCAGGCGAGGAACCAGGGGTGGTCGGCGATCTCGACGATTTCGACCAGGTCGGCCTCCGGGTAGACGCCGGAAATCACCAGTCCGCACTCCTGCAGCTTCTCGCGGTAGGCGTTGTTGAACTCGTAGCGGTGGCGATGCCGCTCGGAGATCTCCTGCTCGCCGTAGATCCTCCTTGCCAGCGACTTCTCGGCCAGGGCGCAGGGGTAGGCGCCGAGGCGCATGGTCCCCCCCTTGCCGGAGACCTTCTTCTGCGAGGCCATGATATGGATGAGGTGGTTCTTGGCGTCGGGATTGAATTCGGCCGAGTAGGCATCGTCGATGCCGCAGACGTTGCGGGCGAACTCGACGACCGCCATCTGCATGCCGAGGCAGATGCCGAAGAAAGGGATCCGGTTCTCCCGGGCGTACTGAATAGAGGCGATCTTCCCTTCGCTCCCCCGCTCGCCGAAACCGCCCGGCACGAGAATGCCGTCGACGTCCTTGAAGGTGTCGTTGATGCCGTGCCGCTCGAGCGCCTCCGAATCGATGTAGATCAGGTTCACCCGGCTGTCGTTGCCGATGCCGCCGTGGATCAACGCCTCCGCAAGCGACTTGTAGCTCTCGGTCAGCTCGACGTACTTGCCGACGATGGCGATCGTCGTCTCCTTCTTCGGCTCCTTGACCCGTTTGACGATCCGCTCCCACCCCTTGAGATCGGGCGCCTTGGTCCAGATATTGAGATATTCGACGATGCGGTCATCCAGCCCCTGCCCGTAGAAGACGACCGGCACTTCATAGATGGTCTCGACATCGCGGGCGGTGATGACCGCCTCCTCGCGAACGTTGCAGAACAGGGCGATCTTCGACTTCATGTCGTGCGGAATCTCCCGGTCGCAGCGGCACAGGAGGATATCGGGCTGGATGCCTATTTCCCGCAGATCCTTGACCGAATGCTGGGTCGGCTTGGTTTTCAGTTCGCCGGCGGCGGCGATGTAAGGGACCAGGGTCAGGTGGATGTAGAGGACGTTTTCGTGGCCGCGGTCGGCGCGGAACTGGCGGATCGCCTCGAGAAACGGCAGCGATTCGATGTCGCCGACGGTGCCGCCGACCTCGACGATCGCCAGGTCGGCCCCCTTGGCGTTCTCGAGGATCTTGGTCTTGATTTCATTGGTGATATGCGGAATGACCTGAACCGTGCCGCCGAGATAGTCGCCGCGCCGCTCCTTGCTGATGACCGAGTCGTAGACCTGCCCGGTGGTGAAATTCGATTTCCGCGAAAGATTGGCCCGGGTGTAGCGCTCATAATGACCAAGGTCGAGGTCGGTTTCGGCCCCGTCATCGGTGACGAACACCTCGCCGTGCTGAAAGGGGCTCATCGTGCCGGGGTCGACGTTGATGTAGGGGTCCATCTTCTGCATCGAGACCCGCAACCCCCGCGCCTCCATCAGGGCGCCGATGGAGGCGGCGGCCAGCCCCTTGCCGAGCGACGAAACGACCCCTCCGGTGATGAACAGGAACTTGGTCTTCATGAAATCTCCTTCCGAACAGAAACACCGGACAGATCCGGTCGAAATCAAACATCAGATTTTATCCAGATCGGGTTGAAATGAAAACCCCAAATCGGATCGGCCGCGATTATTTGGCCAGTTCGTCAACGACTTTCTGCAGGTCGCCGGGGACGTCGACGCCGATCGACTGGCGATCGGTCTCGGCGACGAAGATCCGGTGGCCGTGCTCGAGGGCTCTGAGCTGCTCGAGCTTCTCGGCCTTCTCCAGCGAGGTTTCCGGCATGCCGGGGTACCTGAGCAGCAGCTCCCGGCGATAGACGTACAGGCCGACATGCTTGTAAAACAGGGCATCGGCAGCTTCGGCATCGCGCAGAAACGGAATCGACGCGCGGGAAAAATAGAGGGCGAAGCCGTTGCGATCGGTCACGACCTTGACGACGTTGGGATTGCGGTAATCCTCTTCGTCGACGATGCGGCTCTTCAGGGTCCCCATCGCGATCGTCGGGTCGGCCAGAAGCGGAGCGACCGCCTGGTCGATCATCAGCGGATCGATCAACGGCTCGTCCCCCTGAACGTTCACCACCAGCGCGGCGTCAATCGCCGCGGCGACCTCGGCCAGACGGTCGGTTCCCGTGGGGTGCTCGGCGCGGGTCATGACCACCTCGCCGCCGAAACCGGCGACGGTGGCCCGGATCCGCTCGTCGTCGGTCGCAACGAGCACGCGGTCGACGGTTGACGCCTGCCGGGTCCGTTCGAATACATGCTGGATCATCGGTTTGCCGAGGATATCCGCGAGCGGCTTGCCGGGGAAACGGGTCGAGGCGTAACGGGCCGGGATAATGGCGCAAACGGACATGGAGGAAACCTTCGGGATAGGGTTGAAAACCGCTCACAGGGTATGCAATCAGCCCGGCGATGTCAAGCGACGGATGAGCAGCGCCGCGCATGGAAAAGCCGCCTCCGTTTCAGAACGAAGGCGGCCACAGAATCCGGGCGGCGACAGCGGGCCGTCTAATGCTTGCGGACGTGGATTTCCAGGGCCATCTCCTGGTCGACGGCAAACTCCGAATGGCCGATGCGGAAAATATAGGAGGGGAAGGACTGCTTCAGCTCGAGATGGTTCCCCGGCAACACCCCCATGCTCATCAGCTTCTGCATCTTCTTCGAGTCGTGGGTCGACAGGTAGGCGATCTCCCCCTGCTCTCCCGGTTTCAGTTCGGTGAGCGACACGACCCCCACCTCCCCCTGCTGCCTCGCCCGCTCGCAGCAGATCCCGGGGGGGATCGGCTTGCCGTGCGGGCAGGTGGTCGGGTGATTGAGCAGGGTGCAGATCTTGGTGTCGACCCCCTGGTGCAGGAGATGTTCGAATTCACAGGCTTTTTCGTTGCCATGGTCCCCCTTGAGATCGAGGACGTCCATCAGCAGCCTTTCGGCCAGACGGTGCCGGCGAACGGTCATCTTCGCCTCCTCCCGACCTTCCTCGCGCAGGTAGACCCGCTCCCCCTTGACCTCGACGAAGGCCCGCCGGCCGAGTTCGATGAGCCCCTCGTCCCCCGGTTCGATGCCGAGCCGTTCGAAGTGCGCCGCCACATCCCCCTCCTCTACGGTGACGATCCACAACGTCTCGAGAATCTCCTCGGCCTTTTCACTCAATCGCATGATGTCATTCCCTTCCGTCATCGCTCTTTTTGGAGACGAGCTTCTTCAGGTATTTCGGCATGACCGGGTTGGCGTAACCGCAGTAGGGGCAATGGACCTTGCGGCAGCCGCCCGGACAAGAACCGCAGCGGCTGGCGGCGTCCGGCAGGCGCTCGGGAATCTCCCGGTGACACATGCCGCACTTCACGCCAGGACTCCCGCTTCGAGCAGAACGTAGTTGAGCAGGCAGCCGAAGGCAAAAGCGAAACCGGTCACGAACAGAAAAATCAGCAGCGACACCTTCCAGCCGCGCTCCTTCTGCATCATCAGAAACTGGGCGACGCAGGGGACGAACAGGGTCAGGGTCACCGCGGCCACGGTCAGCTGCACCGGGGTCAGCATCCCCGAGGTCTGCATGTCGTACAGCCCGGCAGCGCCGAAATCGCGGCGGAAGAATCCGAGGATGAAGACGGCCGCGGTCTGCAGCGGCAGGCCGAGGGCGATCATCACCGGCTCCATCAGCCGGATCAATCCGTCCATCAACCCGGAGATCTTACCGGCCCAGAGCAGGACCGAGGCGATGATGAAGAGCGGGAAGATCTCGAGGAAGTACCAGTGCATCCGGGTCAGGGTCTTGACCAGGACGTTGCGGAACTGCGGCAGGCGCAGCGGCGGGATCTCCATGTAGAACATCGGCTGCTCGCCCGGCATCAGCCGCGACGCGAGCAGGCCGATGAGCAGGAAGACCATGACGATGCAGGCCGTCCAGATGACCAGTGCCCCCGGCACCTCGGAGAGCAGCGCCATGATGACGCCGAGCTGGGCGCTGCAGGGAATCGCCAGGGCCAGCAGGACCGTGGCGATGATCCGTTCGCGCACGCTCTCCAGGGTGCGCGTGACCATGGTCGCCATGGTGTCGCAGCCGAAGCCGAGGACCATGGGGATCACGGCGCGGCCGCTGAGGCCGAACCATTTGAAGATCCGGTCGACCAGCAGCGCCAGCCGGGGAAAATAACCGGTATCCTCGATGATCGAGAAGGCGATGAAGAACGTGCCGACGATCGGCAGGATGATGGCCACGGCGTAGCGGATACCGAGGGTGAAGATGCCGTACTCGCCGACGACCAGCTCGCGCAGCCATTCCCAGCGGAGATAATCGGCACCGAGCGACTCGGCCCACGGGTTGAGGTGCTCCTCGAAGAGCGTCCCCTCGAGAAAGTCGACCAGCGTTCCGGCACCGAACCCGCCGACGAACTCGTACAGGCCGAAATAGAGGGCGACCAGCAATATCGGCAACCCGGTCAGCGGGCGCATGCAGAGGGTCGACAGTTTCTCGGCGAAAGGGGTCCGCCGGCCGGTATGCTGGGAGATGACCCCGTCGAGAAGGCCGCGACAGACGTGCTTCCGCTCCAGGCTGATGCGCAGGTGGAGATCGGCGCGACGATCGAAGACGATGGCGGAGACACTCTTTTCGATCCCGGCGTAGCGTTCCCCCTCGACTGCCATCACCTGCCGGTGGATATCCTCGTCCCGCTGCATCAGCAAAAGGGCGAGGGACCGCTTGTCGACCAGGTACTCCCCCTGCATCTGCTCGGTCAACAGGTTGATATCGCGTTCGAGGTCCGGCGCATAGCCGAAGGAGGCGCGCACCGAGGGGTCGAACCCGTCGATCGCCCGGTAGAGTTCCTCGAACCCCCGCTTGCGGGCGAAGGCGGCGCCGATCACCGGAACGCCGAGCTTTTCCTGCAGCAGGGGGATATCGATCGCCATGCCGACGCGCTCGGCCTCGTCCATGATATTGACGGCGAGCACGACCGGAAGCCCCGATTCGATCAGCTGGATGGTCATCGGCAACATCCGCTCGATGTTGCGGGCATCGAGGATATGCACGACGACGTGCGCCGATTCGCTGAAGAGCATGTTGCGGGCAACCCGCTCCTCCTCGGTGATCGGCATCAGCGAATACATGCCGGGGGTGTCGAGAACCTGGTAGCGGCAGCCGTTGATGGTCGCGTGGCCGCGCGACACCTCGACCGATGTCCCGGGATAATTGGAGACGGTGGTATAGGCCCCGGTCAGGGCGTTGAAGAGGACGGACTTGCCGACATTGGGGCTGCCGACAAGAATAATTTTCGGCTCGCGACTCTCCGCGGATTCCTTGAGCGGCTTCTGAAACATGGGGCAAACCTGCCTTCTACGTCCTGAATCGCATCGACATGGAGCGGACGAACGGGAACCGCCGGGTTACTGGCATTTCTCGCACAGACCGTACAGCTCGAGTCGATGATCGAGCACCCGGAAGTTGTGCGTGCCGGCGACCTTCTCCTGCAGCTTCTCGATCTGGTCATCCTCGAACTCGATGATCAGTCCGCAGGACTGGCAGACGAGGTGATCGTGGTGCTCGTCCTCGGCGATCGATTCGTAACGGGTCGAACCATCGCCGAAATTCCGCACCGAGGCAATGCCGCAGTCGGCGAACAGCTTGAGGGTGCGGTGAACGGTCGCGTAGCCGATCTGCGGATGCTTTTTGCGTACCCGCAGGTAGAGGTCCTCGGTCGAGGGGTGCGCGTCGGAGCGGAGGAATTCGTCGAGGATGATTTCCCGCTGGCTGGTCGACTTCAGCCCCTGCGACGCGAGGTATTCGCGAAACATCTCTTTCTTCGATGCGGTCATGGCCTCGCCTAAGAATGAAAATCGATTTCAAACCTACGGAACGACGGGGACGAAGTCAAGTCTTTTCCTGACACCGGCGGCAATTCAGCCGAGGTTGGGGAACCAGCGATAGAGGTAGCCCGCCATCCGGCCGAACAGGTCGAAGAAGAGGAAGACGCCGACCAGCATCAGCAGAATGCCGGTAATGATCTCGGTCACGCGGATATGCTTGCGGAACCGGTTGAAGAAGGAGAGGAAGCTGTGGAAGAGCAGTCCGGAGAGCAGGAACGGCAGGCCAAGGCCGGCGGAATAGGCGGTCAGCAGCCAGACCCCCTGGCCGACGCCGCCGGAGGAGCCGGCAACCATGGCGAGGATGCTGCCGAGAATCGGGCCGATGCAGGGGGTCCAGCCGGCGGCGAACGCCACCCCGACGAGGAGGGTGCCGGCGAAACCGCTCGGCTTGCGCTGGATATGCACCCGCTTCTCGCCGAGCAGCACGCCGAAGTGGAACAGCCCGGTCAAGTGGACGCCGAACAGGAAGATCAGGACTCCGCCGACCCGCTGTATCCAGACCAGCCCCTCGCGCAGGTTCGCCTGGAACTTTGCCGACGCCAGGCCGGCGAGCGCCCCGAGGGAGATGAAGACGATCGAAAAACCGAGAATGAAGAAGAGAGAATGGTACAGGACCGTCAGGCGGACCCTCATCCCGGGGTGGGCTTCCTGCACCTGGCTGAACGAGAGCCCGGTGATGTAGGTGATGTAGGACGGGATCAGCGGCAGGACGCAGGGGGAGACGAAGGAGAGGACCCCTGCCGAAAAAGCGATCCAGAATGTCACGTCCGCGCCGGCTGTCATGCTCTATTCCTGTATCAGCCTGTTCAGGTAGGACAGGACTTCGGGGCCGGTCCAGTCGATGGCCCCGACGACCTTCTCGACTATTATACCGTTTTTGTCGATGATGAACGTCTCCGGGAACTTGAAGACCCCGTAGAGGTTCTGCACCCTGGCGTCGATGTCGAACAGCACCGGGAAAGAATGCGGGTACTCCTTGCTGAACTCTTCAATGATTACAGGTCCTTCCGGTTCGACGTTGATCGCCAGCAGCTCCAGCTTGCCGTCCCGGCCGTAGTTCCGGTACAGCTCTTCCATGGACGGGATCTCGGCCCGGCAGGGGGGGCACCAGGTCGCCCAGAAGTTGACCAGCACGACCTTGCCGCGCAGGGACGAGAGCCGGCGGCTTCTCCCCTCGCTGTCGACCAGGGAGAAGTCGGGGGCCTGCACGCCGATCCGGGCGCCGGACGCATCGCCGCCGGGTGCGCCGTCGAAGGAGCCGGAAAGATAGAAGCCGATCACCCCGGAAGCGATCAGGGCAACCAGCACGAGCACGATTTTCAGGTGTTTCATTTCCTTCTCCAGCAAAGGTTTCTCCCGGCGCTCTTCTAACACCTGGCCGGTGGCAAGTCAAGTCGGATGCGTCAATCCTCGAATCCCTGGCCGCGGGCGACACGAAATGTCGATGCGAATGTCGCGACGCATTCTCCTTGTCCATCGAGGAGTTCCGCCGTCCCGGCGAAGGTCCTGCCGCCGGAGCGGACGGCCACGGCGACGGCGCGGACGTCCCCTTGGCGGACCGGGGCATGGAAACGGCTGGTCAGTTCGGTCGTGGCGAAGATCGTCCCCTCCGGGAGGAGGCTCTTGATCGCCATCGCCACCGCCGTGTCGGCGAGGGACGTCAGGGCGCCGCCATGCAGCACCCCTCCCCCCTGGGCAAGCTTGAGCCGGAAAGGAAAGCTGAGAACCGCCCGGCCGTTGCCCGCCGACTCGATCGTGATACCGAGCAGATCCTCGAAAGGCGCGGTATCGATCCAACCATCCAGCTCGAACAGCGGCCCGCTTTCCGCCGTCATAAGGGTGTCGGCATCGCATTTCAGGTTCGCCATGATATCTCCCGTTACGGCATGCTGATGTAGTAGCCGCGCTTCTCCCGGACGACGAGGAACGACAGCGGCAGCTCGCCAACGAACGTCTCGAGCACCTCGCCGTACCCCGCGGCGTCATGGACGTCGATGCCGGCGATTTCGGCGATGATATCGCCGCGACGGATGCCGACGTTGGCGGCGTGCGAGCCATCGACGACCCGGCTGACGACCGCCTTGCCGCGTCCGTCGCCGACCACCATCCCGAAGACCCGTTCGCTGTAGCGCATGCCGTAACCGTCCGGAAGCTTCTCCAGCATCACCTTCCGGCTGATTTCCTCGGTGCCGCGCAGCAGCAACAGCTCGACAGGATGTCCCGGAGTGTACGAATCGAGCAGTTGCAGCATCTCCTGCGGGCTCTCGACCGTCATGCCGTCGACGGACAGGATCACGTCGGCCAGCTGCAGCCCCCCCTTCGCCGCCGGCGAACCCGCATCGATATCGGTGACCAGAACCCCGCCGACGCCGCGCGAACGGACCAGCGCCCGATTGACGTTGCCGGGGAGGATGCCGTGATACGGTTTGCGCACCTTGCCGTACGCGATCAGATCCCCGGCGACCCGCATCGCCATGTCGATCGGGATCGAGAAGCCGATCCCCTGGGCCTGGCTGGCGATCGCCGTGTTGATGCCGATCAGCTTCCCCTCGATATTCAGCAGCGGACCGCCCGAATTTCCGGGGTTGATCAGAGCATCGGTCTGGATAAAATGCCCCACATGCCCCCCCTCCATCGGCACCCGTCGATGCGGCGCGCTGATAACGCCGGTGGTGACCGAGTTGTCGAGGCCGAGCGGGTTGCCGATGGCGACCACCGTCTCGCCGAGGATCAGGTCGGACGATGTCCCGGCCTCGAGGAACGGGAAGCGCCCCTCCCCCGCGACCCGGATCACCGCCAGGTCGAGCTTGTCGTGGACGCCGACCAGCTCGGCCTCGACCTCCTTCTGCTGCCCCGACAGGGCGACGAATATCCGCGACGCCTGCTCGATGACATGAGCGTTGGTGAGGACGTAGCCGCGCGGATCGATGATGACCCCGGACCCGAGAGACTGGGTCCTGTAGACCCGGGTCGGGCCGAAACCGCGAAAGAACTCCTCGAAAAAGGAGTCGCCGAAGCCGAATAAGGGGTTTCCCCGACGCTTGACGATCTGCTCGGTGCGGATATTGACGACCGCCGGACCGGCCTTTTCGACCACTTCGACCACCGGAGAGCGCCGCGAGACGGCGGCCGCCGATGGCGATGGGCTGAATGAGAAGACGAGGAGACAGATGGCGAGAGCCATCAACAGCAAAGTACGACAAGACATCGGGCGAACCTCCTGATCAATTGTCCCCTTTTTTCAGGCGGTATTTTTCCATCCGGTACACCAGGGTGTGCCGCGGGATATGCAGCAGGGCAGCTGCCCGGGTCTGGTTCCAGGCGCACATCTGGAGGGCCTGAACGACCGCCTCCTTTTCCAGTTCCGCCAGCGGATACCCTTCGCGGGGAAGGTTGACGACCCCGCCGTCCGACGGACGCGCCATCTTGCGAATCTTGGCCGGCAGATCGCCGGATTCGATCCGCTCTCCGCGCCGGAGGATCACCATCTGCTCGACCGCGTTCTCCAGCTCCCGCACGTTCCCCGGCCAGTCGTAGGCGGTCAGCAGCGACATGGCGGCGTCATCGACCTGCATCTGCCTGGCGCCGAAGCGGTCGAGGAAATGGCGAACCAGGACCGGCACATCCTCACGGCGGCCGCGCAGGGGCGGGAGGTTCAGCGGAATGACCGACAGCCGGTAATAGAGGTCCTCGCGAAAGCGCTTTTCACCGATCGCCGCCTCCAGATCGCGGTTGGACGCGGCGATCACCCGGACATCGATCTTGCGCACCTGCCCCGAGCCGACCGGCTCGATCTCCATCTCCTGCAGCGCCCGCAGCAGCTTCGGCTGCAGGTCGGGGGGCATTTCGCCGACCTCGTCGAGGAACAGAGTCCCGCCGTCGGCGAGCTCGAATTTCCCCTTGCGGTCCCTGATCGCACCGGTAAAGGAACCCCGGACGTGCCCGAACAGTTCGCTCTCCAGCAGCTCGCGCGGGATGGCGGCGCAGTTGACCGGGACGAAAGGGGCGGCGGCACGGGGGCTGCCGTTGTGGATCGCCCTGGCGACCAGTTCCTTGCCGGTGCCGCTCTCGCCGCCGATGAGGACCGTCGCCTCGCTCGGCGCCACCCGGCGGACCATATCGAAGACCTCCTGCATGGCGTCGGAACTGCCGACGAGATGGCTGAAACCGACCCGGTCGTCAAGCTCCTGTCGCAGCCGGAGGTTCTCTTCCTGCAGCCCCATGTACGCCAGGGCACGCCTGGCGACAAGGACCAGCTCGTCGGTGCTGAACGGCTTGGTGATGTAATCGAACGCCCCGTCCTTCATGGCGTTGACCGCCTGCTCGACCGTGCCGAAGGCGGTGATCATGATCACCAGGCAGTCGCTGTTCTGCCGCCTGATCTCCCTGAGCACGTCGTATCCGGAGATGCCGGGCATCTGGATATCGGTGATGACGACCGCCGGATCGACATCCTTGAACAGGGCGAGCCCGCTGTCGCCGTTTGCCGCCGTCAGCACGTCGAAACCCGCCTCCTGCAGGGTGAATTCCATCACCCGGCGCAACGAGGTGTCGTCGTCGATGATCAGGATCCTGCCCGCCATCTTACCCCTTTCCCCTTCCCTGCCAGAGCGGCAGTTCGACGATGAACCGGGCTCCCTCCCCGGGGTGACTTTCGACCGAAAGGCGACCGCCATGTCCGTCAATGATCCGGTGGGTGATCGCCAGACCGAGACCGGTACCGTCGCTGCGGGTGGTGAAGAACGGGTTAAAGATCCGGTCGTGCAGTTCCGCCGGTATCCCCGGGCCATTATCGGCGAAAACGACCCGGAGGCGATCATCCGCCTCGCTGCAGCTGATCTCCAGGGTGCCGCCGTCCGGCATGGCCTGCAGTGCGTTCAGCACCAGATTGAGAAACGCCTGCTTGTACTGTTCGAAATCGCCCGACACCTCCCTTTCCGGATGCGTCCCCTTCAGGGAAATCTCCACCCCGTTCTTCAATGCCTGCTGTCGGGTCAGGGTAACGACTTCCTGCAGCGCGTCGCAGACGGAGACCGACGTCATGCCGTTGGTCGCCGGGCGGGCAAAATTGAGAAAGTCGCGCACCACCCCCTCGAGACGATCGACCTCCCTGACCATGATCTCGGCGAATTCGTAGCGTTTGTCGTTCTTCTCCGTGCCGTCACGGAGAATCTCGGCGGTGCCGCGGATCGACCCGAGCGGGTTGCGGATTTCGTGGGCCATGCCGGCGGACAGTTCGCCGAGAGCGGAAAGCCGGTCGGCCCGACGCAGCTGCTCCTCGGTTTCGAGCAGCTGGTCGGCCTGGCGCTTCAGCTTGACATAGCTCTCCTCGAGGCGCTGCGATGTCCTCAGGTAGCGATTCTTCTGCAACTTCTCGCGGTGAGCGAGGAAGCCGGTCAACAGGCCGATGACGTTGTAAAGGAGGATTTCGAGATACTGTTCCAGCTCCGAGGCCGGGTGATGGCCCCACTGGAAGATGACGTGCGGAATGTAGACCAGCGAAACCAGGACGGCGGTCAGAAAACCACCGCGCACGCCGAACCAGAGTCCGCCGAAGATGATCGGGATGTAATAGAGCCGCCGGTAAATGTCATGATAGTGGTGCATGGTGATCGAGGTCAGGTAATGCAGGGCGGAAATACCCGCCGCCAGCGCCACGATCACCACCAGCTGTATGACTGACTGTCGTCTCATGAAATCTTCCGTTAAAGTCAAAACTGGAGAATATTCTACAACACTTCAGCCGGTCGGCATAGAACAAACTGACGTCACCGCTGCCGGCGATTCGGCATAGACAGGATTGATGCCGCCGGGTTATCCTCGCATCATTTACGGAGCGTCCATGCCCCTTTTCATCGACATCCTCAACATCGTCCTGCCGGTGTTCATCGTCATCGGCCTCGGTACGTTCCTGCGTCGCATCGGCCTGATCAGCGGCGATTTTCTCCACCACACCAACCGCCTGGTCTATTATCTCTGCCTGCCGCTGCTGCTTTTCTACAAGATCGGCACGGCGAATTTTTCCGCCAGTTTCAACGGCAGGCTGGTGGTCGCCTCGGTCGCAGCCATCGCCGTGGTGTTCCTGCTGTCGTTCCTGTTCGCCACCCTCAGAGGTTACCCGGCGGAAGTCCGCGGCGTCTTCAGCCAGGGATCGTTCCGCGGCAACATCGCCTACGTCGGCCTGGCGATCGCCCTGAACGCCTACGGCGAGATCGGCCTGACCCGGGCGGGGATCCTTATGGGCTTCATCGTCCCGTTCCTGAACCTCTTTGCCATCATCGCCCTGCTGCTGCCGCATCGCGGGGAGAGCGGCCAGGCCGGCGGGGGGGTATGGTTGAAGCAGCTGGTCCTGAACCCCCTCATTCTGGCCTCGTTCGCCGGCATCGCCTGGAGCTATTTCGCCATCCCGCTGCCGCTGGTCGCCGAGCGCAGTCTCGAGATCGCCACCGGCATGACCCTGCCGCTGGCGCTGCTCGCCATCGGCGGCGGTTTCTCCCTCGAAAAACTCAAGGGGGACCTGGTCACCACCGTTCTCGTCAGTACCGGCAAGTTAATCATCCTGCCGCTGGTTGCAATGGTTCTGCTCGCATCCCTCGACGTTTCCGGCATCGATTTCGCCATCGGCATCCTCATCGCCGGCACTCCGGCCGCCACCGCCAACTACATCATGGCCCACGAACTGAAGGGGGACGCCGAACTTGCCGGCTCGATCGTCATGTTCTCCACCCTCGCCTCGGCTTTCACCTACACGATCGCCCTGTATCTTCTCCGGACCGCCGGACTATGACCTCCCCCGCCGTCTCCATCCTGATGGCGGTGCGCAACGAGGAGCGCTACCTGCCGGCGGCGCTGAAATCGCTGCAGCGCCAGTCCCAGTCCGAGTGGGAGCTGATCGTCGTCGACGACGGCTCGACGGACGGAACGGCGGACATCCTGACCGATTGTGCCGGACGCGACGCAAGGATCAGGCCTCTGCTCCGACCGGCCGACGGCCTTGTCCCGGCACTGGTTGCCGGCATGAAGAACTGCCGCGCCGACCTGGTGGCCCGCATGGACGGTGACGACGTCTGCCATCCGCGCCGGCTCGAGAAGCAGCACGCCTTTCTGCAGCGGCATCCGGAGGTGTCGCTGGTCGCCACCAACATCCGCTACTTCCCGGCACACATCGTCCGGGGGGGGATGCGTCATTACGAACAGTGGCAGAACAGCCTCACCAGCCACGAACTGATCCTGCGTGACCTGTTCGTCGAATCCCCCTTCACCCAGCCGAGCGTCATGTTCCGCAAATCGGCGGTCGAGGCGGTCGGCGGCTACCGTAACATGGGCTGGGGTGAAGATTACGACCTCTGGCTGCGCCTCGCCGCGTCCGGCTGCCGGTTCGCCCGAATTCCGGAGACGCTCTTCTTCTGGCGCGAGCATGGCGACCGGCTCACCCACACGTCCGACGCCTTTACCCTCGACGCCTTCCGGCGCTGCAAGGCGCACTACCTGAAGCAGGGTTTTCTGAAGGGCTGCGCCACGGTGACCCTCTGGGGTGTCGGCATGGAGGGGAAGGCCTGGCGCAAGGTCCTGAACGCCGTCGGCATCGAGGTCAGCCGCTGGATCGACATCGATCCCGGCAAGATCGGCCAGACGATTCACCGAACCCAGGTCGCCGACCCCGATTCGCTGCGACAGGGCTGCGGGCCGATGCTGATCACCATCGGCGCCCGCGGCGCGCGCTCGCTGGTGCGTGCGAAATGCGCGGAACTCGGACTGGAAGAAGGGACGGACTACGTCTGCGTGACCTGAGATGACTTACGAACCGTTTGCAATCGGCAGCAGCTTCCGGGTCGTGCCGCCGGGGTCCTCCCCGGTACCGGACCGGACCGACATCGTCATGGCGCGCGGCGCCTTCGGCTCCGGCGAACACGAGACCACCGCCAGCTGCATCGCGATCATGGAAGCCCTCGATCTGGCCGGCAAGCGCTTTCTCGACCTCGGCAGCGGCACCGCCATCCTCGCCGTCACCGCGATGAAACGCGGCGCCGCCGGTGGCGTCTGCGTCGACATCGAGAGCGGTGCGGTGCAAAGCGCCATTCTCAATTGCCAGCTGAACAGTATCGGCGACGAGATCAGGCATCTCTGCGGCACGCTCGCCGATGTCGATGAAGGCGGTTTCGACATCATCCTCGCCAACATCTACGGCGACATCCTGCTCGCCGTCTGCGACGACCTGGTTGCCAGAATCAGGCAGGGCGGACTGCTTCTGCTTTCCGGAATCCTCTGGGAGTACAACTTCGACGTGCGACAGAAATATGAACGGGCGGGGTGCGAGGTGATCCGGAACCGGCTGCTGGACGAATTCAGCACGATACTTCTAAAAAAGGGGGCCTGATCGGTCTGTTGTGCAATTCAGCTTCCCTTCTGCCTTCCCTTTTCCATCCCCTTGCCTGCTTGCAAATCATTGAAAAACTGATAAAAGTTCTGCATGGATGGCATCAAATGCCGTGGAGGACAAAAGTATGGAAAGGAAAGTCGAAAAAGGAGTCCGGGAATCCCGTTCCGATGTCGTCATGCCGCAATTCGGCAAGCCGGTCTGGAACGATGCGGAGATGAGCTGCAGGGAGTGCCGCTACAACGACCAGGACATCGACACCTTCCCCTGCGCCAGGTGTCACGTCCGCAACTAGAAAAACCGGTCAGCGGTATAACCCGATGAAACGTCATTCAAGTGCGATGACGAACCCGCCGTCGAATTTCAGCTTGATGTTCTCCGCCAGCTCGAGCGACGGGAAGTTTCCGACCCAGACCCGGTAGAACAGCTTCCCGTTCACCCACCCCTCGTTGATCCGTGCATATCCGTACTTTGAACGCATCTCGGCCGCGAGCCGCTCGGCGTTGCCGCGCACGGTAAATGCCCCGACCTGGATGGCGAAGGTGCCGACGTCGTAACTTTTCGGCTGGGTATAGGTCACCTGACCGGACGGACTGCCGTCGGCCCGGTAGCCGAGAGCCTCGATCCGTACCGGCGCCGTACCCGGGTCGACGATGCCGACCTCTTTGGCGGCGGCGTAGGAGAGGTCGATGATCCGGCCGGCGACGAACGGCCCGCGATCGTTGATCCGGACGACGGTCTGCTTGCCGTTGGCGGTGTTGAAGACCCGGACATAGACCCCCATCGGCAGGGTCTTGTGGGCCGCCGTCATGTCGTGCATGTTGTAGATTTCGCCGTTGCTGGTCTTGCGGCCGTGAAACTTTTCGCCGTACCAGCTCGCCCGCCCCTCCTCGACGTAACCGGCATGGTCGCGGATCGGGTCGTAGCGCTGGCCGTTGACGATGTACGGCTTCTGATGACCCTGCAGCTGCCGGGTCTGTGGCGTGTCGACAACCGCGACATTATATTTCGGCGCACAGGACATAGTTATAAATAATTGAAGTATAATTAATATTATAAATACTTTTCTTAGATAAAATTTCATACATGTTCCTTTATGTTAATATAAATTATTATATTATATATTTTTTTAGTTATTTTTATTTCTTTTTTGTAATTAAATAATTACTTACTTTATTATAATTAGGTATCGCCGATCGCCCGCCGAGTGCTTCCGTCTTCAGGGCTGCGCAGGCGGCGGCGAATTCCACGACACGCGGCAACGGCCATTTCTGCAGCAATCCGTAGATGTATCCGCCGTGGAAAACGTCGCCGCAGCCGGTAGTATCTACAGCAGGCACCGCAAACGCCGGCACATGAAAACTTTCACCAGAGCGGCTCAGTGTGTAGCTTCCGCAGACG
>JBFHOZ010000020.1:0-20887 GCA_041592975.1 Desulfuromonadales bacterium | reverse complement strand
GCGGAGAAGAAGATCTGCTTGCGGATCCAGGGGCCGGCCAGAACCCGCTCCATGACCCGGGCGAACATCTTCTCGTAGAGGCGCGGCACGCTGATGACGATGTTCGGCTGCACCTCGGTCAGGTTGACCGGCACCGAGTCGATGTTCTCGGCATAGGCGATGGTCACCCCCTTGCTGAGCATGAAGTAGTAGCCGGCCATCCGTTCGAAGATGTGCGACAGCGGCAGAAAGGAGAGGCAGGTGTCGCTGTCGGTGATGTCGAAGAGCTGCGCGCAGGCCTCGATGTTGGAGAGGATGTTGCCGTGGGTGAGCATCGCCCCCTTGGGGGTGCCGGTGGTGCCGGAGGTGTAGACCAGGGTCGCCAGGTCGTCCCTCGCCCCGGCCTCGAGCCGCTGCCGGACGTCGCCGTCCGGGATGTCTGCGGCCTTCTCCCGGAACTGCGCCAGGGTGATGAAGTTCGGGTGCTCGAGGCGTCCGTCGAGCAGGATGACGGTTTCGAGCCCGGAAAATTCGTCCCATTGCTCGGCGACCTCCTTGCCGATCAGCTGCGAGGCGAGGAACAGCACCCGGCTGCCGGAGTCGTTGACGATGTGCTTCAGGGTGGCGACCCCCTCGGTGTGGTAGACCGGGACCGAGACGGCTCCGCAGCTCAAAGCGCCGATGTCGGCATAGACCCACTGCGGCGCGTTCGGCCCCATGATGGCGACGCGGTCCTGCGGGGCGATGCCGAGGGCCAGCAGGCCGCGGGCGAACAGGGAAATGTTGCCGGCCGCCTCCTGCCAGGAGATGTCGGTGTAGCGCCCGTCCCTTTTTTCCCGCAGGGCGGTGCGGGTGGTGTAGCGCTCGGCCTGTCGCAATACCATCTTGGCGAGAGTGTCACTCATGTCGTCCTCACTTTCCGTCAGGCGCCGCCGTTCCCGGCGGCGTCAGGCTTGACAGCCGCATGTAAAAATGAAACGCTGAATATCCGTATCCGATCCCGGAGGTCCTGTCATGGTTCTTGGCATCACCGGCGGCATCGCCACCGGAAAGAGTTCGGTCGCCGCCATGTTCGGCGAACTCGGCGCCGCGGTCGTCAGCGCCGACGACCTGGCGCGGCGGGCGGTCGCCCCGGGGAGCCCGGCGCTCGCCGCCCTGGTCGAGCGCTTCGGCGGTGATATCCTCGCCGGTGACGGCACGCTCGACCGGGCCGCCCTCGCCGCGATCGTCTTTCGCGACGCCGCCGCCCGGGCCGACCTGAACCGCATCACCCACCCGGCGATCGCCGCGCTGGCCGAAGCGACGCTTGGCGAGCTCAGGGCGTCCGGACAGCGGCTGATCGTCTACGAGGCGCCGCTGCTGTTCGAGGCCGGGGCCGCGTCGCGGGTCGACCGGATCCTGGTCGTGACCGCCGACGCCGACAGCCAGCGGCGGCGCCTGGTCGCCCGGGACGGCATCGGCGCCGACGAGGCGCAGGCGCGGATCGCCGCCCAGATGCCGCTGGCGGAGAAGGTCCGCCGGGCCGATCATGTCATCGACAACTCCGGCCCGCCCGAGCGGACCCGGACCGCGGTCGAAGCCCTGTACCGGGAGCTGTTGCGGATCCGTTCGCAATGACAGCCCGGGTGAAGTTCGAAACAATCTGCAGGAACTCTTCCTGCCTCGGGTTGTCCGCCGTCGTGAGGACATGCGGCACCTCCCTTCCGAACCGGTAAAATTCCTTCCTGTCGCTCCGCAGCCGGCTGTAGAGGGTGACGGCGCTCTCCGAGCGGACCGTCACGTCGCCGGCGGAGCTGGCGACCAGGGCCGGGCAGTCGATCGCTTTCAGCCCCTTCTTGACGCGCCGGATGAGGCGATTGATCTGATAAACGCCGGCCACCGGACGATCCCGGTAATAGTACGGCGACGGGCCGAAGTCGACGGGTCGCCGGTTGTACCGGACAACATGCCTGAGCAGCCCGGCCAGGGGGGCGAGCATATGGCGCATGCGCAGGTAGGGGGAGATCAGCGCCAGCCCGGCGAAGGAGAGGTGGCCGGCGGCCGCCAGCAGCAGGGCGCCGGTGCTGAGGCCGACGCCGATGATCCGGTCGCACTCCCCCTGCAGGTGGCGATACCCCTCCGCGACGGCGGCCAGCCACTCCTCGCAGGTCCTTCCGGCGAGATCCTCCGGCGAGGTCCCGTGTCCCGGCAGGCGGACCCCGAGCACCAGCCGGCTCTCCCTGGCCAGCTGGCGGCCGATGTCGCGCATCTCCCAGGGGGTGCCGGTGAAGCCGTGCACCAGCAGGATGCCGACGCCGCTGCCGGCCGAAGCGCCGCGGATGACGAACGGCCGGTTCTCGGCCAGTTCGACGCGGGCGTCGTCGGGCGTGAGCTCGATTGTCTCGATGTCCGTCTTGCGCATCGTCACCCCTTTGGGCCCCACCCCGCACCAGGGTATGAAGGATTCGGTCAGGAATGCCTGGGAAATCTGGTTTTTACGAGTAATTTTCCGTAGTTCAAGTCTATCAGCGGCATTTTTTTTGTCAATCCGAATTCACGGTGCGTGACCGCGCGCAGCGCGGCCGGGGGAGCCGGACGGAGGGAAGGGGGCGGGGTACGAAAAAGGCCCCCTCGATTCCGAGGGGGCCTGCTGGTCTGGATGGTCCCGGCGGTTACTTGTGGTAGCCGAGCCGGGTGGAGAGATCCTCCCCCGCCTTGATGGCCAGCGGGATCAGCTCCTTCTCGATCCGGTCATCGGAGAGGCGCATCGACGGGCCGGAGACGCTGATGGCGCCGACGATCCGGCGGGTGTAGTCGCGGATCGGCGCGGCGATGCAGCGGACGCCCGGGTCGAGCTCCTCGTCGTCGACGGCGTACCCCTGCTCGGCGATCTTCTTCAGCTCCTTGAACAGGGCGTCGCGGCTCGAAATGGTGTTCGGCGTGAACGCCTTGAGGGCCGGCTCGGGATAGATCTCCATGACTTCCTCGTCCGACATGTGCGCCAGGTGCATCTTGCCGGCGGCGGTGCAGTAGGCCGGCAGCCGCGAGCCGACGCGGGAGACGACCCTGACGGTCAGGTCGGTCTCGATGACGTCGAGGTAGACGCTGTGGCCATCCTTGAAAATCGCCACGTAGGAGGTCTCGTTGCACTCGGACACCAGTTTTTCGAGAATCGGCTTGGCCTGGCGCAGCAGCCCCATCTGCTTGATGAAGGTCTGCCCGAGTTCGAGGGACTTGAGGCCGAGCCGGTAGTTCTCGGTCGCCTTGTTCTGCTCGATGTAGCCGCGCGATTCCAGGGTCGCCAGCAGGCGGAAGACGTTGTTCTTGTGAAGCTTCAGCCGCTTGCTCAGCTCGGTGACGCCGAGCTCGTCGACGTCGTCGTGGAACTGCTCGAGGAGATCGAGGGCGTGCGAGACCGCCTGGATGATATATTCGGACTTTTCTTTTCTGGCCATGAGTTCTTGAATCCCCTCTCAACACCTTGAAAAAAGGGTTGTCAGACAAAAGAGTTATAAAGGAACCGGGGGGGCGATGTCAAATATAATGGAAATTATGAGAAATCTGTTCGGGCGGCACAAATGTCCCGGCGGCCGATGCTGTCCCGGGTCGATATTCCCCCAGTCCCCGCAATGTATTTTCTGAATATAAAATGTTGTTTTATAAATGTCAACACGGCGGGCGATTTTTCCGATGATTTCCGTCAACTAGGGAAACGTTGACAGCCCCGGCGCGGTTCGCTAGATTGATCGGACACCACCTCTTTATCCGGGAGCAGGCATGCTGACACTCAGCAAGAAGATTCTGGTCGCCATCGACGGTTCTCCCCAGTCGGACAAGGCCGCCGAGGAGGCGGTCCGGCTGGCGGCTGCGTCGGGGAGCAAGTTCAGGAGCCGGATCTACGCGCTTCTGGTCCTTCCCAAGTCGGACGCGCCGGCGGTCATCGATTATCTGCCCGATTCGCGTGCCGTGGCGGCGGTCGATGTCGACGCGACCCGCAAGCGGATGTTCTATGTCATCGACAAGTCGGCGCGGGAGGCCGGGGTCGACCTGACCAGCCTGGTCGCCTACGGCGATCCCGCCGACGAAATCATCCATATGGCCGAAGAGCAGGAGTGCGACGTCATCGTCATCGGGTCGTCCGGCAAGGGGCGGGTCAAGCGGGCACTGCTCGGATCGGTTTCGGCCGAAGTCGCGCTCAAGGCGGATATCTCCGTCTACATCGTCCGCTAGGCGGAACTGAGCGGAATCACCTTCGTTCCATTCTCTTCTTCAGCTCTTCTCGTCTCCTGGCAGAGATAGTCGTGAATCTCCGCCAGGGTCGCGACGATCATCTCCTCCCCTTCCGGAAACTCGTGCGGTGACAGCTCCAGGGTGAGCGTCTGGTCGTAGTCCGTTTCGCGCAGGTGGTTGAGGAAGCGGGTCAGCGGCAGGGAGCCGTGCCCCGGAAGCAGGTGCTCGCGGCCGTTGGCGTAGTCGGAGAAGTGGATGTGGCGCATCATCCCGGAATCGTAGAAATGATGGAAGTCGACCAGGAAATTCGCCCTGGAGGTCCCCATGTGGGCGGTGTCGAAGGTGAGGAAGAGGTTGTGCTTCTGCAAGAAGTCGATCATGCTGCCGGTCCGGTTAAGCATGTAGGTGTTCATCTTCAGGGGACCGCTGCAGGGCATGTTCTCGATGGTGATGGTCACCTGGTTGCGGCCGATCTCTTCCTGGAAGTCGTCGACCGACCGCAGGTAGCGGAGAAACCTCCATTCGAGGGCCGCCCAGGAGGGGGGGTGGAAGGTGATCAGCGGGATGCCGGCCTCGAGCGCCAGGTCGGCGGTTTTGCGGAGCTGGTCGATCTTGTTTCCCCAGTTGTCGAGGATCATGAAGGGGGCGTGCAGCGAAAAGATCGGCAGGGTCTGCTGCAGCTCCCTGAGCAGGGCGAGGTTCCGGCCGTACTGGAAGTCCTGGTTGATGATGACCTCCATGCCGTCGAAACCGGTTTCCCGGGCCATTTCGAAGACCCGGGGCATCGGCAGGGTGTAGAGCGAGCCGGCTGAGAGGATCAGTTTCATGATAGGAACTTCAAGGAATAAAAAGCTGTTTTATTTTATTCCGTTTTGTATCAGAGAGCGCCGACCATGTCAAACGAATTGCCGCCGAAATATGAGGCGGCCCTCATTTTCGTGCCGTTCGGCAGCGGTTTTCATACCTGATCGGGTCGGCGCGGGCGGTCGCGCGGGTCAGGGGGCCTTGGTGATCTCCCGGACGAGGCTGGTGGCGTAGCTCCCCCTGGGGAGCGCGAAGGAGAGGATCAGGTCCCGGTCGTCGGCGCGGACGTCGGCCTCCGGCAGCGAGACCCGCAGTGGGCGCCGTTCCCCCTCCATCGCCAGCCCCCGGCCGAGCTTGAAGTCGGCCAGCGAAAGGTTCTCCTTGTCGAGCAGCGATTCCTCGAGAATGCCGCTCTGGCCGCTGGCCAGCATCACCTTGTGGCCATACAGCGGCCCGGTCGCGCTGATGTCGAAGTGGTCGGCCCGCGGCTGCTCGGCCGCTGCGTCGTCGACCCGGAAGCAGGCGCCGTTGGCGTGCTTGACGGCGATGTCGCCCGGCCAGAGCCGGTCGAGGGTCGCCAGGCGCATGTCGACGACCCGGTCGAACAGCGATGACTGGTAGGCGGAGAGGTAGAGCCGGAGGATGTTGCGCGGCAGGCCGAGAAGCGCCTTTTTGTGCGTCTGCCCCCGCTCCAGAGCGGCGAGCAGATCCTTTTCGTAGCGGCAGTGGCGCGGCAGCTTCTGAAGGGCCTCGCGGTGCCGCCCATCCCGGTAGAGCGCGGCGGCCTCCTTCCATCCCGGGTGCTCGATCGCTTCCGGGTCGCCGACCAACAGGGCGCAGGCCTCCTCGTGCGCGCCGCGCAGAATGGCGCCGCCGATCCGGTGCGAATTGCCGAGCACGCCGTAGCGCTGCTCGCCGAAATAGTTCGGCACCCCCTTGTCGCGCAGGACCGCCAGGACCGCTTCGGCCTGCGGCAGGGCGTCCGGCCGCGGCGCGGCGACCCGGATCCGGAAGCGGTTGCCGGCCAGGTGGCCGGGACGCAGCTTGTTGCGGTGCCGGGCGGCGGAGATGACCCGGATCCGCTCGTCCTCGAGTGCCTTCGCCCGGTCCGGGTCGACCAGCGGCACCGAGACGGTCTGGATCGCGGTGGCGGTCGAATCCTTGAGGCCGGCATAGCCGATCTCCCGCTCGGCCACGGCGAAGATTTCGGCGCAGCGCCGCAGCAGCTGGTGGGTGGTCAGCCCCCGTTTCTCGACGGTGATGTAGAGGTGCTCCCCTTCGCCGCACGGCAGGTAGAGGGGGATCTCCTCGACCCGGAAATCCTCGGGGGACTCCTTGATGGTCCCGCCGGTGCCGGCGATTTCGGCTGTCAGGAACCTCTCAGCCATGGCAGGACGTTCCCCAGCGGGCACGGAAACCGGCGCGGATCTGGGGCGCCGCCACCTCGGCCAGCGCCAGGTTGCGCCGGCGCCGGTAATGCATGAAGTAGATCGGCTGCCCCAGGTCGAGGAAGCGCTGCATGTATTTCGAGACCGGGTAGCCGGGGAGCGCGTTGACCCAGGGGGCGGACAGGACGTTCTCGTAACCGGCGAGCTCCGGCAAAAACCCGGCGACCTGCTCGGCGTAGTCGTCGAAGTCGGTGCTGAAGAAGAAGTCGCCCGCCGGCTCGAGGTAGTGCTGCAGCAGCTCCATGAAGGTGCGGCCGACCAGCCGCCGCGAGCGGTGCCGTTTTTTCGGCCAGGGATCGGGGCAGTTGATATAGACCGCGGCGAGGGACTCCTTGCCGAGGAGGTTCACCAGCAGGTAGCGGGCCTCGATCCGCATGACCCGGACGTTGTCGAGCCCGGTCTGCTCGATTCTCCGGCAGGTTTTCAGGCACCCCTTGTTGTAGATGTCGACGGCGAGGAAGTTGCGGTCGCGGTTGGCGGCGGCGAGCTCGGCGACGAAGTGGCCGGTGCCGCAGCCGATTTCGAGGGCGAGCGGCTGCCGGGACGGGAACTGCCCGAGCAGGTCGTCCGGCGTGGCGAGCTGCTCCTCGCGGACGAAGAACGGGGAGTCGATTTCGATGATGCGCTGTGTCATGGTACGTCTACTTCCGTTTCTTGAGGAAATCGACCAGGGCGTCGATCTCCTCGTCCCTGAGGTGACCGTACCCCGGCATGATCGAGTCGGGGTTCGCGGCCTTCGGCTGGCGCAGCCGGCGCTCGATCTGGTAGGCGTTGAGGCGGGCGCCGACCCTGTCGAGGGACGGGCCGAGGTTGCCCCCCCCCCCTTCGAAGCTGTGGCACCCCTTGCACCCCTGGGAGATGAGCAGGTTGCGGGCGACGATCTCGTCGGCCGATGCCGGCATTCCGGCGGCGAGCAGCAGCAGGGCGACAGTGGCGGTGCGGCGAAGAGTCATCGAACGTACGATCCTTTCATGTTGCCCGCAAAGGGGGGGTGTCCTGAACGGCAAGGATACCTTGAACCGGCCCTGTTTTCCAAGCGATTATCGCGGCGGAAATGGTTGCAATCTGCACGGTTCGCCGCTAACCTTGATAACCCGTCAGGTTCAATCCCGAACGACGGCGCCACCGAAGGAGGAGCCCCATGCTGATCGTTATGACCCACGATGCCACCGCCGCACAGATCGAAGCCGTTGAGGAGGCGGTCCGGGCGATGGGCCTGCGGGCCGAGCCGATCCCGGGAAGCCTGCGGACGGCCATCGGCGTCCTCGGCAACCAGGGTTACGTCGACGATACGACCATTCGCGAGCTCCCCGGGGTGCGCGAGGTCATCCATGTCAGCAAGCCGTACAAGCTGGTGTCGCGGGACTTTCATCCCGCCTCGACGGTGGTGGAGGTCGCCGGGGTGATGATCGGCGACGGCCACCGGCCGGTGGTCATGGCCGGCCCCTGCTCGATCGAGAACGAGGAGCAGATCTGCGCCGCCGCCGCCCAGGTGAAAAAGGCCGGCGCCGCCATCCTGCGCGGCGGCGCCTTCAAGCCGCGCACCGGCCCGCACTCCTTCCAGGGGCTCGGGGTCGAGGGGCTGAAGCTGCTGCGCCAGGCCGGCGACGCCGAGAGCATCCCGGTGGTCACCGAGGTGATGCGCATCGACCAGCTCGACGACGTCTGCCGCTATGCCGACATGCTGCAGATCGGTGCCCGCAACATGCAGAATTTCGACCTGCTCAAGGAGGTCGGCAAGATCGACATGCCGGTGCTGCTCAAGCGCGGCATGAGCGCCACCATCGAGGAGTTCCTGGCGGCGGCCGAATACCTGCTGGCCGAAGGGAACGGCCGGGTGGTGCTCTGCGAGCGCGGCATCCGGACCTTCGAACGGGCGACCCGCAACACCCTCGATTTGTCGGTGGTGCCGCTGATCCGGGAGATGTCGCACCTGCCGATCATCGTCGATCCGAGCCACGCCACCGGCAAGCGCTCGCTGGTGCCGGTGATGAGCCGCGCCGCCCTGGTCGCCGGGGCGCACGGCATCATGGTCGAGGTCCACCCCGACCCCGACCGGGCACTCTGCGACGGCGCTCAGAGCCTGGCCGGCAACGACTTTGCCGGCTTCATGGCCGGAGTCGATTTCCTGCTCGATTTCCTTCAGCGGGATCAGGCGCCGTAGAGGCGGATCAGGCCGATTTCCGGCGGGCAGAAGAGCCGCAGCGGCAGGATGCTGGTGCCGATTCCCCGGGTGACGTAGAGGGGGAGCTGCTGCCGGCCGACCCGGTAGAGGCCGTCGACGAAGGGGCCGGAATGCCGCGGCAGGTGGAACGGTTTGAGCAGCGGCAGCCGGACCTGGCCGCCGTGGGTGTGCCCGCACAGGACCAGGTCGGCTTTCCCGTCGAGCAGCTCGTGATGGAACGCCGGCACGTGCGACAGGGCGATATTGATCCGCCCGGTATCGCAGTTCGCGGCGAGCTGGCTGACGTCGCGGGACGAAGAGGGGAAGTCGATGCCGAGAACCGAAAGCGCCAGCCCGTCGTGATCGATCTTTTCGCTCCGGTTGATCAGCAGCCGGACACCCGCCCCGAGAAATTTGTCCTGCAGGTTCTTCCCCTCGATGAGGGCCCAGTATTCCCAGTTCCCCTGGACGGCGTAGACCCCGGCCGGGGCCTTGAGCTGCGCGAGAAAGTCGAGGACGCCGGAGAGGTTGCGCTCCTCCTCGACGTAGTCGCCGGTCAGCAGGATGATGTCGGGTTTGAGGGCGCCGGTCGCGGCGGCGACCCGCCGGAAATAGGCATTGAAGCGGTGCAGGTGCAGGTCGGAGAGGTGGGCGATACGCAGTTCCCGGCCGGCCGGAATCTTCGCCGTCGGCAGGCGGGTCTCGCGCACCTGCAGAGCGGTCGGCTGCCGCAGCCAGGCATCGCCTAGGACGGCGGTGCCGCAGGCGAGGCCGCCGAGCAGGAACTTTCGCCGGCCCAGCGACCGGATGAGGTTTTCGCGCCGGTTGTCCATGATCGTCCCGCACAATAGCACGAACGGCCGGCGAAATCGATACCCGGACTTGCCCGGCTGCCGAGAATGAATTATAGTTGCCCAGATTAGTCATATTTCGCAAAGGAGAGTTGCAATGCTCGACAAGGCTGTGATCGAAGTCTGCAAGGATGTCCACTGGGTCGGTATGCCGCACCCGGATCTGAAGGTTTTTGACGACCTCTTCCCGACCCACAACGGCACCACCTACAACTCCTACCTGGTGCAGGGGAGCGAAAAGATCGCCCTGATCGATACCGTCAAGGGGATCTTCGCCGCCGACTTCCTGGCCAAGGTTTCCGGGCTGGTCGATCCGAAAAAGATCGATATGGTCGTCGTCAACCACACCGAGCCCGACCACTCCGGCGCGATCGCCGACCTGCTCGAGATCAATCCCGACGTCACCGTCTACTGCACCAAGGCGGCCGAGAATTTTCTCAAGCAGCTGCTCAACCGCGATTTCAACTGCCACGTCGTCGCCGAGGGGGAGGAGGTCGACCTCGGCGGCAAGACGCTGCGGTTCCTCCTCGCCCCGTACCTGCACTGGCCGGACACCATGTTCACCTACCTGGCCGAGGAGGAGGTTCTCTTCCCGTGCGACGCCTTCGGCGCCCACTACTGCCCGGAAAAGATTTTCGACGACGAGATCGCCGACTTCTCCTACGACTTCTACTTCTATTTCGACTGCATCATGCGGCCGTTCAAGGACAAGATCCGCGACGCCACCGCCAAGATCGAGGGGCTGCCGATCCGCATGGTCTGCCCGTCGCACGGACCGATCCGGCGCGAGACCGGCAAGGGGGCGATCAGCGCCTACAAGCGCTGGGCGGCGCCGCCGCCGCAGGGGGAGAAGCCGAAAGCGGTCATGGCGGTGCTGTCGAGCCACGGCAATACCAGGGAGATGGCCGACGTCGTCCAGCTCGAGCTCGAGAAGCAGGGGTTCGAGGTAACCCGTTTCGCTCTCAGCGACATGCGCGACGATGATTACCGCAACGCCCTGGAGCAGGCCGACGTCCTTTTGATCGGCACGCCGACCATCCAGCGCGATGCGCCGCCGCACGTCTGGCACGCCCTGTCGCTGATCTCCTCGGTCACGCCCAAGACCCGGGTCGCCGCCGTCTTCGGCTCCTTCGACTGGAGCGGCGAGGCGGTGAAGATGGTCGAGGGGCGGTTGGCCGGCCTCAAGTACCGGCTGGCCGCCGAATCGCTCTCCTTCCGCTTCACCCCGACCGCCGAGAACCTGCAGTCCTGCCGGAAGTTCGCCGAGCAGGTGGCGGGGACGGTCCTCTGCGAGGAATGAGTCGCGGGTTGCTGCTAAGCTTGTTCGAAAAGGCCGGGCAATCGTCCGGCCTTTTCCTGTTCGGTCACATGAATGTCTGGTTGTTTTCCGTGAAGTCGACTAGAATGAAAAGCGTTTTGCCACGAAGAGACCAAGGCACCAGGAAAATCAGGATCGTTTGTTCTCGCCGAGACGCAGAGAAGGCACAGCGCGAAGGGGTGAACGGTTGATCCTGCTTCATGAATCGTCGGGCTTTTTATTCGTGGCCTTTCTTGATGCATTGTGTCTTTCGTGACAGGGGTCTTCCCGATACGATTAATTATTGATGAGTGAGCTGACGTCACAACAAATTGCCGAACTGAAAAAGCGGCTGCTCGAAAAGCGCGACGAGCTGGAGAAGCTGGTCGCCGATGCCGCCGCCGGGGCGAAGCCGGTCTCTCTCGATCAGCCGATCGGGCGCCTGTCGCGCATGGACGCCCTGCAGCAGCAGAGCATGTCGCAGGCGAGCCGCGAGGCGGCCATGCAGGGGCTGGAGCAGGTCCGGGCCGCTTTGCACCGCATCGCGTCGGGCGACTACGGCTTTTGCATCGCCTGTGAAGAAGGGATCGATCCCGCCCGGCTCCGGGCGCGCCCCGAAGCGCCCCTCTGCCTCGATTGCCAGGCCGGGCGCGAGCGGAAATGACCGCCATGGCCGAATTGATGAACATCGCCGAGGTCGCCGTCGCCGCGCCCCTCGACAAGACCCTCTCCTACGTGATCCCCGAGACGCTCGCCGGGGTCGCCGTGCCGGGGGTCCGGGTGCGGGTCCCCCTGGGGCGACGGACGGCGACCGGCTACCTGCTGTCGACCTCGGCGGGGGAAGGGGCGGCGCTCAAGCCGCTCGGCGGGGTGCTCGACACCGAACCGCTGTTCTCCCCTCCCTGGGCCGAATTCCTGCGCCGGGCGGCCGCCTATTACCGTTACCCGATCGGCGAGGTCTTCCGCTGCGCCCTGCCGGCCGGGCTCTCCGGGACCGGCAACGACGTCCCGATCCTTTCGGAGAAGGTCTATTCCGCCACCCCCCTTGCAGGTGAACCCCCGGGGGAGAAGCAGAAACAGGTGCTGGCTTATGTCCGCGCGCAGGGGGCGGCAGGCATGGAAGAGCTGCGCGGCCGCTTCGCTTCGCCGCACGCCGTTCTCAACCGCCTGGTCGCGCTCGGCCATCTCGAGGTTGCCGAGGTCGAGCGGCAGCGCGACCCGTTTCGCGACCAGGCGGTGCCGGCCGATCCGGCCCTGGTCCTCGATGCCGACCAGCAGGCCGCCGTCGAGGCCCTGGTCGGGAAGCTGCGGGAGGGTTTTTCCGCCGCCCTGCTGCACGGCGTCACCGGCAGCGGCAAGACCGAAGTCTACCTGCGCCTGATCGCCGCCGCCGTCAGGTCGGGCCGGCAGGCGCTGGTGCTGGTGCCGGAGATCGCCCTGACGCCGCAGCTGGTTGGCCGTTTCCGCGCCCGCTTCGCCGGCTCGGGGGTCGATCTGGCGGTCCTGCACTCCGGCCTCTCCGACGGCGAGCGCTACGACGCCTGGCGGCGCATCGCCAGGGGGGAAGCACGGATCGTCATCGGCGCCCGCTCGGCGGTCTTCGCCCCGCTGGTCGATCCCGGCGTCATCGTCGTCGACGAAGAACACGAGACCAGCTACAAGCAGTCGGAAGGGTTCCGCTACCATGCCCGCGATCTCGCCCTGCTGCGCGGGCAGTCGTCCGGCGCCCTGGTCCTGCTCGGCAGCGCCACCCCGTCGCTGCCGGTCTACCGTCGCGCCCGGGAGGGGGAGCTCCTCTACCTGCCGCTCACCGGTCGGGCTTCAGGCCGACCGCTGCCGGAGGTTGCGCTGATCGACATGCGCGAGGCCGGACAGGACGGCCCGCTCTCCGAACCGCTGTTCGCTGCCCTGGAGGAGAACTTCCGGCAGGGGGGGCAGTCGCTGCTGCTGCTCAACCGGCGCGGATTCTCCCCCTACCTGATCTGCGGCGACTGCGGTCTCGGCCTGCGCTGCCCGAACTGCGAAATCACCCTGACCTATCACCAGTCGGCCCGCAAGCTCCTCTGCCACTACTGCGATTACGACCAGGCGCCGCCCGACATCTGCCCGGGGTGCAACGGCTACAGCCTGCTGCCGGAGGGGTGCGGCACCGAGCGGCTCGAGGAGGATTTGGCGCGCAGGCTTCCCGGCAGCCGCATCCTGCGGATGGACCGGGACACGACCCTGCGCAAGGGAGCGCATCAGCGCCTGGTGGCGTCGGTGATGGCCGGCGATGTCGACATCCTTGTCGGCACGCAGATGATCGCCAAGGGGCATGATTTCCCCGGCGTTACCCTGGTCGGCGTGATCGATGCCGACAACAGTCTCAATTTTCCCGATTTTCGCAGCGCCGAACGGACCTTCGCCCTGCTGGTCCAGGTCGCCGGCCGGGCCGGCCGGGGCGACCGGCCGGGCCGGGTGCTGGTGCAGACCTGGTCGCCGGAGCACTACGCCCTGCAGTGTGCCGCAAAGCACGATTACCAGGCGTTCTACGAGCAGGAGGTGTCCTTCCGCCAGGCGCTCGGCTACCCCCCCTTCGGGCACCTGGTGAACCTGGTCATGGCCGGCAATGACGCCGCCCGGGTCGAGCGCGCCGGCGAGATCCTGGCGCGCGAACTGGAGCGTTTTGCCGAAGGGGTCGACGTGCTCGGGCCGGCGCCCTGCCCGCTGGCGAAGCTGCGCGGCAAGACCCGCCGCCAGATCCTGCTCAAGGCGGAGCGGCGGCTGCCTCTGCACCGTTTGCTGCACTGCCTCGAGCCGGCTTCGAAGCGGCTGCCCCGGGGGATAAGACTGACCGTCGACGTCGACCCGGTGGACATGCTGTGACAGCTTGTTCCCTTTTGCCGCCGACTCGGGTTAGAATGGCGTGCCATCACCCCGCTCATTATCAGGAGACGGTTTCTGGATGTCGAGTATTATGCTGAAGAGAAATTTCGGCCTGCTGGCAGGCCTCGTCATGCTCCTTCTCACTTCCTGTGCGGTGCCGCCGGCACCGGTCGATCTGCCGCCGTCGCCGCCGCCGCCGGTCGGATTCGAACTGCTGCAGCCGGTCGACTGGGAAGAGATCGACGGCTGGCCGGGAACCGACCTGCTCTCCTCCTTCGAGGCCTTCGTCGCGAGCTGCCGGGTGCTGAAACACAAGGAAGAGTGGCAACCGGCGTGCCAGGCGGCGTTCGAGCTCGAGGCGAAGAGCGGCACGACGCTGCTGCAGTATTACGAAAAATGGTTTGTCCCGCACAAGGTCCGCAACGAGGACGGTTCCGACACCGGGACGATTACCGGCTACTACGTCCCCGACCTCGACGGCAGCCGGGTGCGGACCGAGCGGTTCGCCTATCCGCTCTACACCGTCCCGGATGACCTGCTGATCATCGATTTGCGCTCCGTCTACCCCGAACTCGGCAACTATCGCCTGCGCGGCCGGGTCGAGGGGAGGCGGGTGGTGCCGTATTACACCCGCGCGGAGATGGACCAGGGGGTCGACGCCCTTGCCGGCAAGGAACTCTTCTGGGTCGACGACCCGGTGGAGCTCTTCTTCCTGCACATCCAGGGGTCGGGACGGATCAGCCTCGAGAACGGCGAAAAGGTGATGGTCAACTACGCCGACCAGAACGGCCACCCCTATCGTTCCATCGGCCGGCTGCTGATCGAGAGAGGGGCGATGACCCGCGACCAGATGTCGATGCAGAACATCAGGAGCTGGGCGCGCAAGAACCCGGAGCAGGTCTGGGATCTGCTCGGGGAGAACCCGAGTTTCATCTTCTTCCGCGAGCTCGAACAGGACGTGCAGAGCCCCCCGGGCTCGCTTGGCATCCCGCTGACGCCCGAAGTCAGCCTGGCGGTTGATCCCCGGACGATCCCTCTCGGCGCGCCGGTGTTCCTGTCGACGACCTGGCCGTACAACCCGCGGCCGCTGAAAAAGCTGATGGTGGCCCAGGATACCGGCGGCGCCATCAAGGGGCAGGTGCGGGGCGATTTCTTCTGGGGAATGGGAGATGAGGCCGGCGCCCTGGCCGGGAGAATGAAGCAGGATGGCCGGTTCTGGGTCCTGCTGCCGAAGCCGGACGCTTCGGCGGACGTGGCCGGCGAGTCGGGAACGGTCGTCGGAGGTGGCTAGCGGGGCAGGGGCGGTCCTGGTCGAACCTAGGGCTTCTGCCAACGGATGACCTGGCTGCCGAAGTCGACCTCGTAGGGGATGTGCCTGAGGAAGTCCATGCCGAGCAGACCGTCGTAGCCGGGATGGCCGCCGCTGTTGTCGATGATGTAGGCCGGAACGTTCTTCGCTTCGTAAGGGCCGACGGTGATGTGCTGGAACCGGACCCGGCGGGTCGCCACCTTGATGCCGCCGACGGCGGTGCCGTACATCAGCTGACCTTCTTCCTTGCCGATTCCGAGCGCGTCGAGCGCATCGCGATGAAAGACGGTGACCGAGGCGCCGGTGTCGAGCAGCATCACGACATCGGCGGTGTTGTAGTCGAAGCCGACCCGGATCGGCACCAGGACCTGGTTGCCGCGAACGACAATCGGCGTCTCCTCCTGCTTCAGGCTCTCCTGTTCGGCCCGCTCCCGCCTCTCCCGGGAGAGTTTTTCCTGCTGCTTCTCCCGCGCCTTGCGCAGGCGCTCGGCCTGCTCGTTCTTCTCCTTTTCGGACATCTCCGGCAGGTCGATGTCCCGGGACTGGTTCAGAAAGCGGGCCGGGATCTTGCTCTGGTCGTCGACGAAGATGGTGCGGCCGTTCTCATCGACGTACTTGTAGACCGCCTGCACCTCGCCGGTCGCGGCGAGGAGAAAAGCGGCAAGAAACAGAAACGGGAGAAGTCTCTTCATCGCGAGCTCTCCCGGATCTGTTCGAGGCTGCGCCGGGCATTTCTTCTGACCTGCTCCGAGGAGTCGTCGAGGGCTCTCTCCAGTTCGGCGACGGCTTCGCGGGCCCGCAGCAGCCCGAGCGCCTTGGCGGTGCTCTTGCGGACCCACTGGTCCTCGTCCCCGAGCAGGGTGATCAGCCTCGCCACGGCGGTGACGTCCCCCAGCTCCCCGAGGGCAAACGCGGCGTTGCTGCGGACCGTGGGGTTCTTGTCCTCGAGAGCGGCATGCAGGGCACCGACGGCGCGCCGGTCGCCGAGTTGCCCGAGTTCGCTTGCCGCTCTGGCGCGTGCCATGCCGCCGCCGTCCTTCAGTGTTGCCATCAATTCATCTGCCGACATCGCTCCTCCCCCGGATCGTCATTCGAACCTATATTGTAGCCGATGGTCTGCGTAAAGCTCAAGCCTGTGCGGATGTTCGCGCCGAAAAAAAAGGAGCCCCGGCAGACTGCCGGAGCTCCTTCTGATGTCAGGATGAGCGAGGGGACGTTACTCGACGGTCACTTCCGCCTTTTCGATGATGACGTCGTACTTGTAACCGAAGCCGAAGTCCTTGTTCACCGTGAGAACCCCCTTGGCCAGAATGGTGTCGCCGACATTTGCCGTGGCGGCGCTGGTGATGGTGAGGTCGTTGGTTCCGGCTCCGCCGGTACCGTCCTGCAGGTGCAGCCAGTTGGTTCCCATGATCTCCGGGCTGAACTTGACGACCTTGGCGCGAATGGTCACTTCCTGCCCGGCGAGGGCGTCCTTTTCGGCGAAGATTTCGGCGACCGTCTTGCCGCCGGCCGGCTTGGAGAGGCCGGACATGTCAACATCGCTCTTGGGCACTTCCGGGCGGGCGTGGCCATCCGCCGCTGCGTCCGGCGAGGGATGCCCTGCCGGCATTCCGCCCGGCATCGCCGCCGCCTGCGCGCCGCCGACCATGACCGCGTCGACAAAATAGATCAGGTCGAACGTCCGGTCGAGGGTCTTGCTGGTGTGGTTCTGCATCGGCATGCCGTCCGGAACGATCACCGGGTCGCCGACCTTGACGACGAATTCGGGGGCGGCGGCCCAGAGCTTCTCGGTGCCGGTGTCGAACTGGATATAGGTATAGCCGCCGGAGTTCATGGTTTCGACCACGGTTCCGGTCTTCCCCTGGGCGGCCGGCTGGGCGGCCTGGGGTGCGGCAGGTTTCTGGGTCTGAGTCGGTGTTTCGTCTTTACAGCCGACGATCGTCAGGGCGAGGGCGCCGGCAAAGATCAGGATCAGTGCGTTTTTCACGATAACCTCCGGTTTCTCTGAGGCTCCGGTCGAGTCCGGATGCCTGGAAATCTCTTTTTCGACTGCGAAAGGTAGCATGAAGTCCCTGTCGGAACAAGTGCTTTGTCGCGATTATCGGAAGTTTGACCCGATAATCGGTGCTTACGACAGGGCGCTTCTGGCAAATACCGTACAACGGACCTGTTAAATGCCACAGTTCATGCACGTATTTGTCAACAAGCGTGGCCAAAGCTGAAAGTTTTGCCCACGGATCGGCGGTGGAATGATAATTGCTACATCGACATGGATGGTTCCATCATTGAACAGGTGGTCAATACAGGGCGCTCCATGCTGAAAACCGGGATTCTGAAGTCGGTATTTGTTGCGGCCATTTCGCTGATCCTTTTTCTGCTGGTCTATATCTACGCCTACATTCACCCTTCGTACCACGAGCTTCTGGTCGAGAACGCCGAGAACGAAGCGGTCCGTTACGTCTCATTCCTCGTGCACGCCTACCAGCTCGACCGGCAGGACACCCTCGTCGATTCGGTCCCCGAGAACGTCAGGCAGGATATCGGCCGTTTCAGGATGGACGCCGAGCTGATCAAGATCCGCATCTTCAACCCGTCCGGAAAGATCATCTTCTCGACATTGCCGAAAGAGATCGGCCAGGTCAACGAACACGACTACTTCCACAACGACGTCGCCAGGGGGGTGGTCTATTCGAAAACGGTCCGCAAGGACAACATGACCGCCGAGATGGAGATGGTGAAAGTCGACCTGGTCGAGACCTACGTGCCGATCATGGCTGGCGGTCTCTTCAAGGGGGCCGTGGAGACCTATTGCGACATTACCCGCAGCAGTTCGGCGATCCGGCAGCTGACAACCCACTCGCTGCTGTTTCTCGGCGCCGTGTCGATGGTGCTGCTCGCTTTCCTCTACTATGCCCTGCGGCATGCCGATCTGTCGATGCAGGCGAAGGAGCTCGCCGAGGCGGAGCTGCGCCGGGCCAACGAGGAGCTCGAGGAGAGGGTCGCCGAACGGGCCGGCGAGCTGATCCGGGTCAACAGGAGCCTCAGCGCCGAGGTGGCCGAAAGGCGGGTCGCCGAGCAGGCGCTGGCCGAGGCGCTGGCCGAAACCGAGGAGGCGAAGGAGAAGATCGACGGCATCCTCCGCTCGGTGACCGACGGACTGCTGGTGATCGACCGGAGTGCACGGATCGTGCTGATGAACGCTCCGGCCGAGGCCCTCCTCGGCGTCACCATGAAGGCCGCCATGGGGGTTCGATTGCATGATGTCCGCCTGGCCGATTCGGTGCGCCGGGCGTTTGACGATCTGCTGGCCGCCCCGGAGAACAGCAATGTCGACTTCGAGATGGAGAGGCCATCACCGGAGCGGCCGCGGATATTCCAGGCGCGCGTTTCGGTGCTGCGCGACCGGGACGAATCGGCCCTCGGGTTCGTGATCCTCATGCAGGAGGTGACCATCGCGCGGGAGATCGACCGCATGAAGAGCGATTTTCTGGCGATGGCGGCCCACGAGCTGATGACCCCGCTCGCCTCGATCATGGGGTATTCGGAGCTGCTCAGCAGCGAATCGTCCCGCCAGCTGAGCGAGCAGCAGAAGAGCGAGTTCGTCAGCTTCATCCACCGTAAGGCGGAGGGGCTCTCGCGGATCGTTGATGACCTGCTCGACGTCAGCCGGATCGAGTCGGGTCAGCAGATCTCCATCGCCCAGATCGAGTTCGATCTCGTCACGGTGTTGGAGCGGCTGGTCGAGGCCTACCGCAAAAACAGCAGGGGGCACACGTTCACCCTCAAGTTCAACTGCAGGAAATGCAGCCTGTATGCCGACCCGATCAGGATCGAGCAGGTGTTCGAGAACCTGCTCAGCAATGCCGTCAAGTATTCCCCCGATGGGAGTGAGGTGAATATCTCGTGTTCGAAGGATGAAAAGTTCTGCCGGTTTTGCGTCGTGGACGCGGGGATCGGCATGACCGAGGAACAGGTGAGGCACGTGTTCGACAAGTTCTTCCGGGTCGACGTCTCCAACACCGCCCGGCAGGGGGTCGGCCTCGGCATGAGCATCGCCAAGTATATCGTCGAGGCGCACGGCGGATCGATCGAGGTCAGCAGCGAACTCGGCAAGGGGACCCGGGTCTCCTTTTCCCTTCCGGCGGACGGGACGGAGATCGACTATGCCTACAGGAGGGACGGCTGATGTCGGCAAGGGTTGACCTGGGGGGCGAAAAAGGCTGGCAGCCGTTCGATGCCCCCTCGCTGGTCGGCAATTCGCTCCGCTTCGTTTCCGGCGAGCCGGAGGGGGAGCGCTTCCGGGTCGCCTACTACAAGGACCGGGACGGCGCCCTGGTCGCCCGGGTCTGGTTCGGGCCGGAGACCGAGGGGCCGCCGGGGCACGCACACGGCGGGGCGATGGCGGCGGTGCTCGACGAGGTGCTCGGCCTGGCCGCCTGGGCCGCCGGCCACCCGATC
This sequence comes from Desulfuromonadales bacterium, assembly GCA_041592975.1. Classification (GTDB taxonomy): domain Bacteria; phylum Desulfobacterota; class Desulfuromonadia; order Desulfuromonadales; family UBA2294; genus BM707. The sequence continues at coordinate 1,500 of JBFHOZ010000020.1, read as the reverse complement.
GTCGTCGGCAACCTCAATATCCATTTCCGCCAGCTGCTTCCGCTGCTGACCGTCATGCAGGTCGAGAGCGAGATCGTCAAGGTCGAGGGGCGCAAGGTCCTGGTCCGCGGCCGGATCGTCGATGCCGCAAAGACGGTTTATGCCGAGGCGGACTGCCTCTGTGTCAATATTTTAAAGACTTGAATTGAATGGAATCATCCGGGAGGGAATGTCTGCGGCGCCTTGTGGAAGGCGCCGTTTTTTTTCGGTCTGGGGGGGATCAGAGGATCCCCTGGCCGAAATGCCGCCGGGCCGAATCCTGCAGCTTGCCCGCCGCCCGGAAGGCTTCGCGCAGCAGATCCTGCTCGTTTTTCGACAGCGAATAGGGGTCGATGTAGTGCGACGGCTCCTTCCCCTGCTCGATCAGGGCGATCTCGTGGCGCAGGCGGAGGAAGGTGAACGACTCCAGCGCCGCCTTGAGATGCTCGGCCGTCTCCTGGTTGAAGATGTTCAGTTTGACCAGCTCGTCGAGGCGCTCGATGGTGGTGGTGGCGTCGACCCCCTGCTCGAGCAGGAACATCCGCACGCAGTCGACAATGAAGACCGAGCCGGACTGCTTGAGAGAGAGCTCCCCTTTGTGCTCCTTGTCCTTCTCGAGGACGAACTTCTTGAGGATGCCGACCGGGGGGCGGTGCTTGAGGTCGTTTTCCAGCAGGTGATAGAGGTAGGCCGGGTTGTCCCGGACCTCGCGGTGGACGATGTCGTGCAGGTCGCTGCAGAGCGAGGCGTCGCCGACCAGCGGCAGGAAATCGAGGAAGATGGTCGAGTACATGACGCTCTTCGGCTCGGGCTGGCTGAACCAGATCGCCACGCGCCGCTCCCAGTCGCGGACCCGGCCGCGCCACATCGGGTTGTTGACCATGACGTTGCCGTTGCAGAGCGGGTAGCCGATGGTCGCGAAAGCCGCCACCAGCCTGTCGGCGAACGGAACGAAGAAGGCCTCGACCTCGTCGTGCATTTCGTCCGGGTAGTTCTCGAAGATGAAGCCGTTGTCCTGGTCCGGCCCGAGCAGCATCTCCTTGCGGCCGCCGCTCCCCATGATCATCAGGCAGAAGCGGATGTCGGGCGGGTTCATGCCGTCGCTCTTCATCTCCTCGAGGATGATTTCGTAACAGCGCCGCAGCAGGCGGTGGTGGATGTAGGAGAGGATTTCCATGGTCTCGAAGGCGGAGCGGGTCTCGCTCATCAGGACCCGGGCGACCTTGACCAGTTCGCCGCGCGCCTTGACCAGGTCGTCGATGGTTTTCGCTTCCTTGATGCTGCCGACCAGCAGCATCGATTTCTGGCTGCGGAAGCGCATCAGGTCCTGCAGGGTGACGATGCCGACGAGGGTGTCGCCGTCCATGACCGGCATGTGCTTGATCTTGCGCGCCATCATGAAGGTGGTCGCCTCGTACATGTAGGTGTCGGGGGTCATGGTGAAGGGATTCGGGGTCATGACGTCCCTGGCGACGAGGTCGC
>JBFHOZ010000019.1:0-21796 GCA_041592975.1 Desulfuromonadales bacterium | reverse complement strand
GCTCCCGGAACTGGCCGAGGCGCCTGCGGATCTGCTCCTGCCGTTCGGGAGGGAGCTGCTTGAATCGATGAAACCTCTCCCGCAGGCGCTCCTGCTGCTCGGGGGACATCTGCTGCCACCGCCCCCTGAGGTCGTCGACTTCGGAACCGGCAGAGACGGACGGCGCCGTTCGGGTGTCCTCGGCAGAGGCCTGAACCGGCGCGGCGACAAGCAGCGCCACGAATACCATGAGTACAAGCAGGCGAATCATCGGTTATCCTCCATGTCGGACAGGAGAGTCATGTTTTCCAGCAACTCGAGCAGCTCCAGAAGTTCGAGGTCGGCGATCAGCTCGTCATCGGTCGCCGGTGTGTTCTCCCGAACGGCCGTCGGGGCCTCGTCCGGTCGGGGGGTCTCCGCGCCCTCTCCGGCAGCGGATGCCGGGAAGGGGGCCAGGGCAAGCATGAGGAGGAGCAGGAGCAGGCGCATCCGGTCAGCCCTTCCCCTCGAGCATCTCGAGCAGCTCCATCATCTCGAGCAGCTCCAACTCCTCGAGCATCTCCATGTGCTCCACCAGGTCGATTTCGGCCAGCTGCTGCCGCGACTGCTGGGCCCGTTCGAAGGTGACGTTGTCCGGGGTGAAGATGGCCAGGGCGATGGCCCCGGCGGCGACCGCCGTGGCGGCGGCGCCCCAGGCCTGCAGCCGGCTGCCGGCCTTTCTCCGCTGCGCTGCGGCCGCCACCCGTGCGGCGAATTGCCGCTCCTCCGCGGCGGAGAGCTCCATCTCGTCCCGCGGCAGCCGAGCCCGGACCTCCGCGAGAGACGCCTGCCTCCGGCGGCAGTCCGGGCAGTCGGCGAGGTGGGCGTCGGCCCGGCGGTGTTGCTCCCCGGGGAGTTCGCCGAACACGTACAGGGCCAGTTGCTGCTCCGACAGGCAATGCTTATTCGTCATGCTGGTTCTCCTTTGCCAGTTCGGCGCGCAGCGCCTGCACCGCCCGGTGGAGATGCACCTTGACGCTCCCCTCGCTGACGCCGAGAATCGCGGCGATCTCCCTGAGCGGCAGCTGCTCCTGGTGCCGCAGGGTCAATACCGCCCGCTGCCGCGCCGACAGGCTGGCGATCCCCCGGCGGACGGTCCGCAGGTCTTCCCGCAGGATGAAGCGCTCGTCCTGGGGGAGGTCCTCCGCGGCGGTGTTCTGAAGCGGATCGAAGTCGTCGTCCTCCCGCTTGAAGAAGAACAGCCGGCGCCGCAGCTTCTCCCGCCGCAGGTAATCGATGCAGAGCCGGGAGACGGTCCGGTAGAGCCAGGTGCCGACCCGGCTGTCGCCGCGGAAGGTGCCGAGAGACGTGTACAGCCGCAGGAACGCCTCCTGGGCGATCTCCTCGGCATCGGCGCGGTTGCCGATCATCCGCCAGGCGAGGCGGATCATCTTCTCCGAGTTCTGCATGACCAGGGCTTCAAAGCTCTGCTCGCACCCCTCGCGCGCCCGGTCCACCAGTATCGATTCGCTCCGCGCATCCATGGGCTGAGCGTACCCGCCGCCCAGGAGCGTGTCAACTGCGCAAAAATACATGCGATGCAACCTTTCAGACCCTCCGCTAAGGATATTGACGGAGGAAAAGGCTTTCGGTTGACAGTCTTGAGCGAATCGGGGATAAACAGTGAAGGAAAGCCGCGAAGGCACGAAGACATGAAGAGGTTATGACGAATCGATTCGGTCCTGCCGCCCTTCCTGGTGCCTTCGTGTTTTCGTGGCAAATCATCAAAGGGATGAAAAATGGCAATTACTGAACCAGACAAATGGGACCTCGGCAGTCTCTACAGCGGCGCAGACGATCCGCAGATCGAAACCGACCTGCGGCAGGCCCGGGAGCAGGCGGCCCGGTTCCGGGGCGCGTACAAGGGGCAGATCGAGAACTGCAGCGATGCCGGACGCTTTGCCGACTCCCTGAAGGAATACGAGGCGCTGCAGCGGCGCGCCCTGCTGCCGTACCACTACGCCACTCTCCTCTTCGCCGGCGACAGCCGGGCCGACCGGCACAAGGCCCTGCTGGCAAAGGCGCGCGAGGCGATGACGGCGATCACCGAGGAGACGCTCTTCTACGAACTGGAAATCCTGCGGATGGACGCGTCCGGCTACGCGGAGCTGCTCGAGGACGACGGCGTCGCCCCCTACCGGCACTTCCTCGACAACACCCGGGCGCACGCCCCCTACGCCCTGTCGGAGGAGGTCGAGCAGGTCATCCGGCGCAAGGACCTCTCCGGCAGGGAGGCCTTCGTCAGCCTGTTCGACGAGACGACCTCCTCCCTGACCTACCGCTTCCGGATGCCGGGGGAGGAGCAAGAGCGGGAGGTGACCGGCGAGGAGCTGATGGCGCTGCTCTATCACCCGGACCGGGAGGTGCGGGAACAGGGGTTCTCGACCTTCCTGAACCGGCACGCCGAAAACGGCACCGTGCTGGTCAGCTGCTTCAACAACATCCTGCTCGATCACGGTCGCGAGGCCGACCTGCGCAAGTACCCCGACCTGATGACGCCGACCCACCTCACCAGCGAGACCGGGCCGGAGATGGTCGAGCAGCTGATGCAGGTCACCGAAAACAACTACGCGCTGGCGCAGCGCTACTTCGGGCTGAAGAAACGGCTGCTCGGTTACGAGCGGATGAAGAACAGCGACCTTTACGCTCCGGTTGACAAGAGCCCGCGCGCGTTTACCTACGACGAGGCGAAAACGCTGGTGCTGGAGAGCTTCGGGCGGTTCTCTCCGGCCCTGGCCGATCCGGCCCGGGAGATCCTCGAGCGGGGGCACACCGACGTCTACCCGCGCAACGGCAAGAGCGGGGGCGCCTTCTGCATGGGGATCGTGCCGGAAAGGCGGCCGTACGTGATGCTCAACTTTACCGGCAACCTGCGCGACGTCTCGACCCTGGCGCATGAGCTCGGTCACGCGGTCCACTACGTGCTGGCCGGCAGGCAGAACCTGTTTCACTATCACGCGCCGCTGCCGATGGCCGAGACCGCCTCGGTCTTTGCCGAGATGCTGCTGACCCGCGACCTGCTGGAGCGCGAGAGCGACCGGAACCTGAAGGTCGCCCTGCTCTGCAGCAAGCTCGAGGACATCATCGCCACCACCTTCCGGCAGAACGTCCTGACCCGCTTCGAGCAGAAGGCGCACCGGCTGCGGGGCGAGCGGCTGCTCGCCGCTGCCGACTACTGCGAGCTCTGGTGGGAGGAGAACGCCAGGCTGTTCGGCGACAGCGTCGAGATGATCGCGCCGTACCGCTGGGGATGGTCGTACATCAGCCATTTCATCCACGCCCGCTTCTACTGCTACAGCTACGTCTTCGGCGAGCTCCTGGTGCTCGCCCTCTACCAGAAATACCTGCTCGAGGGGGAGGCGTTCATTCCGAAATACCTCGAGCTGCTGGCGGCGGGGGGGAGTGACAGCCCGCAGACGCTGCTCGCGCCGCTGGGGATCGACCTGACCGATGCCGGGTTCTGGCAGAGCGGCTACGATTTCGTATCGGCGATGGTCGACAACCTGGAGAGCCTGGTTGCCGGAGATTAGTGGCTTAAGTCCGGGGACCGGAGGTTAGTGATCCCCGCGAATGCGGGGATCCGATTTGGTCGAGTTGGCAGCAAAAACCGATTCCCGATCAAGTCGGGAATGACACCTCAATAGAAAAAGGGACAGCCTGTGGAGGCTGTCCCTTTTCTATTCGGAAGTTCAGATGTTTATCGATCCAGCAGTGCCTTGACCTTCTTTTTGACGTTCTCGACCGTAAACCCGAAATGCGCCATCAGCTTCTCGGCCGGACCGCTGGCGCCGAAGCCGGACATGCCGATGACCAGGCCGCTGCCGCCGGTGTAGCGCTCCCAGCCGAAGGGGCTGGCGGCCTCGATGGCGACCCGGTTCGGACAGGAGCGCGGCAGCACCGCGTCGCGGTAAGCCTGGTCCTGCAGCTCGAACAGCTCCCACGACGGCATCGAGACCACCCGGGTGCCGACCCCCTCCTTCTCCAGTTCGCCGGCGGCCTCAAGGGCGAGGGGGACCTCGGAGCCGCTGGCGATCAGGACCGCGTCCAGTTCGCGCGACTCCCGCTTCAGGACGTATGCCCCCTTCTGCACCCCCTCCGCCGGAGCGTGAACCGTCCGGTCGAGGGTCGGGAGCCCCTGGCGGGACAGGACCAGGGCGGTCGGCCCGTCCTGGCGGCGCATCGCCGCCTTCCACGCCTCGACCGTCTCGCCGGCGTCCGCCGGGCGGATGACGGTCAGGTTCGGGATCGCCCGCAGGCTCGGCAGGTGCTCGATCGGCTGGTGGGTCGGGCCGTCCTCGCCGAGACCGATGGAGTCGTGGGTCAAAACGTAAATGGTCTGCAGCCCCATCATCGCCGCCAGGCGGATGGGAGGGCGCATGTAGTCGGCGAAGACCAGGAAGGTGCCGCCGTACGGGATCAGGCCGGGGGTGTGGGCGAGACCGTTCATGACCGCCCCCATGGCGTGTTCGCGGACGCCGAAGTGGATGTTGCGGCCGGTGGTGCAGGCGGTGAAGGAGCTCTCCTCCTTGAGGGTGGTGTTGTTCGACGGCCCGAGGTCGGCCGAGCCGCCGAGCAGGAAGGGGAACGTCCGCGCCAGCGCGTTGAGGACCTGGCCGCTTGCCTGCCGGGTGGCGAGTTTTTCCCCGGCGGCGAAGGCGGGGAGGTCATCCCATCCCGGCGGGAGCTCGCCGGCGGCCGCCGACTGCCAGGCCTGCAGCCTGCCGTTGCCGCCGATCTCCGCGTCGTACAGCCGCTGCCACTCCGCCTCGAGGCTGACCCCGCGGCTCTTCGCCTCCCCCATGTGGGTCGCGACATCGTCCGGAACGACGAAGGCCGCCTGCGGGTCGAAGCCGAAGGCCTGCTTGGCCAGGGCGAGCTCGTCGCCGCCGAGCGGCGCGCCGTGGGCGGCGGCGGTGTCCTGCTTGTTCGGTGCCCCGAAGCCGATATGAGTGCGGGCGATGATCAGCGAGGGGCGCGGCGAGTGCTTGGCTTTTTCGATTGCCCGGTCGATGTCGACGAGGTTCTCACCCTCGACATGCTGGACCTGCCAGCCGTAGCTGAGGTAACGGGTGGCGACCTCCTCGGAGAAGGCGAGGCCGGTCTCCCCCTCGATGGTGATCTTGTTGTCGAGGTAGAGGCAGACCAGGTTGCCGAGGCGCAGGTGGCCGGCGAGGGAAGCCGCCTCCGCCGAAACCCCCTCCATCAGGTCGCCGTCGGAGCAGAGGCAGTAGACGCGGTAGTCGAACAGCTGCTCGCTGACCTCCTTCTTCAGGAAGCGGCCGCCCATGGCCATGCCGGCGGCGACGGCGATCCCCTGCCCGAGCGGTCCGGTGGTCGTCTCGATGCCCGGGAGGTGGCCGAACTCGGGGTGCCCGGCGGTCGGGCTGCCGAGCTGGCGGAAGTTCTTCAGGTCTTCCAGCGTCAGGTCGTAGCCGCTCAGGAACAGGGAACTGTAGAGGAGCATCGAGGCGTGGCCGCAGGAGAGGATGAAGCGGTCGCGGCCGGCCCAGTCCGGGTTGGCCGGGTTGTGCCGCAGGTGATGGCGGTAGATCAGGTAGGCGATCGGCGCCGCCTCCATCGGCGTGCCGGGGTGGCCGGAGCTGGCCTGCTCGACGGCGTCGGCGGAGAGCAGGCGGATGGTGTTGATCGACTGTACGGACAGTTCGTTGAATCCCTTGGACATCGCAATCCTCGTATGGAAAAGAAATTGACACATCCCTCGAAGGAGAGGGGGGGTGACGGTGACGAAGTGGATTCTTGCATCTGCCGGGATTGTTGTAAACCCATAAAAAGCGACCGGCCCGTAGGAGGCGTAACGGGCCGGTCTTCAGCAGGGTGTTGCGGAGGAAGAAGGTATGTTTGTTTCGATGGTTCGAATGTAGTCGAAAACGGCGACAAAAAACACGTGGCAACGCGTATTTTTTTGAATGGCAGTGTGCAGGGGGGGACTGTGCGGATGCGCAGCGGCAAACGCTCAGGAAAAGGCGCAGTGCCGGATGAGCGCCGCCAGTTTCTCGGCGCGGGTTCCGCGCCAGTCGCGCAGCAGGCGTTCGGCGAGGGTGACGCCGGTTTCAACGATCTCTTCCAGCCCCTCGAGGTAGATGGTCTCGTCGAGCCCGCAGTTGTTGCGAACCTTCTGTCGCTGCAGCCCCTCGCGGGCGATGACGAGAATCTCACGGGTGATCTCCCGCAGGGTATGACCGGCATAGGGGGTCTTCAGGCCGAGGCGCGGCGCCTGCCGGTAGGCCTCGAAAGATTCCCGGACACGCAGCAGGCGCATGGCGTCCCGCTCGGCGGCCGGATCGTAAAAAAGCCCCTTGAGCAGGGCGGCAGCGGCGAGCGACATCTCCTTCGGCAGTGAGTCGATCGAGCGGACCTCGAGCTGCGGTCGCAGGCGGATTTCCGGGAAAACGGTCGAGGCGTGGAGGGCCCAGTCGTCGAGGGTCGCCCGGTGACCGGCGAACCCCTCGGCCCAGAAGCGGGCGAAGCTGATCCTCTCCGCCGTCATGTCGAGGTAGCGTCCGTCGCGGACGATGAAGTACATCGGCACGTCGAGGACGTAGTCGACGTAGGTCTCGAGGGTGGCGCCGTCGGCGAACAGCTCCGGAACAAGCCCGGTGCGGTCCGGGTCGGTGTCGGCCCAGAAGGCGCCGCGGGTCGAGAGGTAGCCGGTCGGCGCGCCGTGCAGGATGGGGGAGTTGGCGAACAGGGCGTACAGCACCGGCGCGAGCAGCATCCCGTGGCGGAGCTTGGAGAGGCAATCGCCGGCGTCGGTGAAGTCGAGGTTGACCTGGAGCCCGGCGCTCAGGGTCATCATCTCGGCGCCGTGGCCGCCGACCCTCTTCATGTAGGGGCCCATCACCTTGTAGCGCTCCTTCGGCAGCCAGTCGATCTCTTCGAGGGGGGTGAAAGGCTGGATGCCGAGGCCGAGGAAGGCGAGCCCGAGGGCGTCGGCCCGGGCGGAGACGTGGTTGAGGTGGCGCATCAGGTCGCCGTGGCAGCAGTGGATGTCGGAGCAGAGGGCGCCGGAGAGTTCGAGCTGCCCGCCCGGCTCGAGGGTGATGGAGGAGTTCTCCCCCCTGAGGGCGACGAGGTGGCCGTTTTCACGGAGCTCCTGCCACCCCGGCCCGGACGCAATCTCCCGGAGAAGCTCCTCGATCAGCGGATACGGCGCCGCTTCGCCGGTCCGGCGGACGACGACCAGCTTCTCCAGCTCGGCGCCGACGAAGCGCTTCTCCGCCGGCCTCGCGCCGGCGGAGAAGTAGTCGATCAGCGCCTGCTTCGATTCGATCTGCCGGGCGGCTGTGGCGATCTCTTGATCAGGCATGCGACAAGATTATCACGGTTTGCCGGCGATGGCATCTGCGATCTTTCACCCTAGGACTGGAGGTACGCGTCGATGCTCTCGGCGATGGTTTCGAAGATCTTGGTGAACTCCGCTTCGTCCCGCTCGAGCAGGGTGATGCGGAAGCCGAGCTCGGGGGTGAAGAAGGAGGAGAGCGGCACCACGCAGATCCCGGTCGAGGCGAGCAGGTAGTAGACGAAACGCTTGTCGAGGGCGATGTTGGGATCGCCGACCAGCCCGTCGACCAGCGTCCTGACCTCGGGGATGTCGATCGGCAGGGTCTGGTTCCTGTTGAGGACGCCCCGCTCGAAGGCGACGCTCATGTAGAAGGCGCCGTTGGTGCGGTTGCAGCGGATTCCCGAAACCCTGCTCAGGATGTCGTAGGCGATGTTGGAGAACTTCTCGTAGCGGGCGATCCGCTCGTCGAGCCAGCCCTTGTACTCCGGGTGGCTGAGGATCGGCGGGATCGCTTTCTGCGGCAGGGTGGTCGAGCAGACCTCGACCATCTTCGAATCGACGATGCTCTGGATATAGCGCTTGAAGACCGGGTCCTTTTCGGCGTTGTAGACCTCGATCCAGCCGCAGCGGGAACCGGGCCAGGGGAGCTCCTTGCTGATCCCCTTCATCGAGATCGCCGGAACGTCGCCGACCAGGTCGGAGATCGGCTTGGTCGCCTCGCCGTTGTACACCAGGTTCTGGTAGATCTCGTCGGCGATGATGAACAGGTCGTACTCCTTGGCCAGGGCGACGATCTCGCGCAGGATACGTTCCGGCCAGACGGCACCGGTCGGGTTGTCCGGGTTGATGATCAGGATGCCGGAGATCGCCGGGTTGTACTTGATCGACAGGCGCAGGTCATCGAGATCGGGGTACCAGTTGTTGTTCGGGTCGAGGCGGTAGCAGACCGGCCTCTGCCCGGCGTGCGCAGCCTCGCCGGACGAATGGGTCGAGTAGGTCGGCGTCGGGCCGATGACCCGGGCTTCGCGGCGCAGCAGGCCGTAGACCTTCTGGATGGCGTCGCCGAGGCCGTTGAAGAAGATGATGTCGTCGGGGGAGATCTTCGCCTTGCCGCGGCTGTTGGTCATGTCGGCAAGGAACTGGCGCGTCTCCAGCACCCCCTTGGTGGCGCAGTAGCCGTAGGTGCAGTCCTTCATCGCCAGGTCGGCGACGATCTTTTTCATCCAGTCGGGGATCTTCTCCCCCTTGGCGATCGGGTCGCCGATGTTTTCCATGTTGGTCTTGATGCCGAGGGATTTCAGCTTGTCGGCGATCTCGACGATGGCCCTGATCTCGTAGGTCAGCTCGCCGGCACCGATATGGACGATGTTGTTGCGCATGTTGATGGTCTCCTGTTTGGAATCGAATTCGCCGCCCCCGGCGATTGCACGCATGAAAAAAGGCCATGGTTTCTCTGCCATGGCCTTCCGATCGGATACAACGAATCTGGTTCAGACAATTGGCAGAAACAGAGTAACGGACGTGCGCGCGGCCTGCGCTGCGGCCGCCGCGTTGATCGCTCGTGCTGTCTGTGCCATTGCCTGGTGCATCACGTTCTCCCTCTGCGTCGAATCAGTTATCACAACTCGCCCCGGAAAGTCAACAGATTCCTTGGCCGGGCTCAGCGGAGGGCGCCGCTCTTTTTCAGCAGCCCGGCGACGCTCTCGGCGATGACCCGGTACCCGGCGGCGTTCGGATGAATCCGGTCGCTCTTCAGCCGCCGGTCGGCGAGGACGTCGGTGATCGCCTCTTCCTCCAGCGGGATTCCCGCTTCGGCGGCGATCTCCGCATAGAAGGGCGCCGGGTCGAGCAGCAGGCCGAGCTGCGGCACCGCCAGCAGCACGACCGGGATGTTGCGCTGCCGCGCCGCGTCGATCATCCCCCTGAGGTTGGCGACGGTCCGGGCGCGGTCCAGCTGGCGAAGCATGTCGTTGCCGCCGTGGCAGAGGATCAGCAGATCGGGGCGGTGCGCGTCGAGCAGCCCGGGGAGGCGCTGCAGTCCCCTGTCGCTGGTCTCCCCCGGCACGCCGGCGTTGATCACCCGTCGCCCGGTCAGGGCCGCCAGCCGTGACGGGTAGCTTTCGCCTTCACCGGCGCCGGTGCCGAAGGTCAGGCTGTCGCCGTAGGCGAGGATGACCGCGTCCGGACCGAGCTCCGGCAGCCGCGGCGCGTTGCTGCAGGCGGCGAGAACGATGGCCAGGGTGAACAGCAAGGCCGTCAGGCGCGCATCTGACAAGAGGGTAATTTTCATGTCCGGCTCCGCTGAGTTCGGGAAATATGGGATAATTATATATCAGTGCAACCGCTGGTACAGGAGAAACGTGATGAACCGATCGGCCATAATGACAGCGCTGGCAGCTCTCGGGCTGTTCATGCTTTCCTCCTGCGCTGCCAGTCGGCATGACGACGTCGCCGTTTCCGTCGAACCGTACCCTTACAGCTACACTCTCGAGCTGTCGAGTCGTCTTCCGGATACGGTGATCCCGACCCGGGCACCGATCGATGCACACCGGCGCTACCGGGTGAACGGGATGCTCGAGTCGGCGCTGTCAGCCCTGCTGCAGAGCCGTTCGATGACCACGGCCACCCGGCAGGTGACGGTGTCGGTCGAAGTTCTCCGTCTGGCATTCGATTATGAGGAAATCGGCGAAGCGGTGCCACCGGCCCCCCCTCTTCTGGCCTCGAGCGCCCTGGACGTGCCGCTGCTTTCCGCCAAGGAAATGGATGGCGGGGGCATGGATATCCCCTATGAGACGGTCAAGACGGCGACGATCGGCTTCCGTGTCGTGCTGCGTGCCGCAGGCACCGATCCGGTTGCCCGGGATTTCAGCGAAACCTATGTCCAATCGGTGATGCATGACGATATGCGGGCCCGGTGGCCCGATGACTATCACTCGTTCGACCGGGTGATCGTCGGCATCGTCGCGCAGGTGACCCGGGTCGTCGACGGGCTGCTGGCGGCGCATTTTTCACGGTGACGAGAACGGCAGGGGGTGCTTTGCCGAGGAGAAGATGATGAGAATCAGCATGATCGGCTGGATGGCGATATTCCTCTCCGGGTGCGTCGCGTCCTTCACCGGACCGGTCTTTACCGGGGCCGTCGACAAGGTTCCGTACGGCATCAGGCTGACCGTAACGTCGGAAATCGAGGACCCTTTCTACGTGACCCGGGGGCCGTTCGGCTCCTACAGGCCGTTCCCGGTGAACGGCTGGCTGCAACGGGAACTTTCCCGGCTGGCGGAAAGCAAGAGCGGTGGAGAAGGTTCGCTGGCGGTCCGGGTCCGCTTTTTCAGCCTGAAGACGGACTATGACGGCATCGGCCAGATCCAGCCGCTCCCCTCGATCCTCTCCCGTTCGGAGCCTCCCGACCTGCCGGAGCGCGCGATCAAGTCGGCCACCCTGAAAATGGAGGTGGTCATCGCCGGCGACAGGGTCCTGTTCAACGAGAAGATGACGGAACGGGTCGTGCAGGAGCTGGCATACGACAACCTGACATCCTCGACGCAATACGGTGAGCAGCTTGTCGATTACCGGCCGGTTCTGGAAAGCCTGGTGATCGCCACCGTTGCCAGGGTCAACGCCGCCATCGACGATTCGGTGAAAAAAAGAGGGAAATGAACGGATCATTTCCCTCTTCTGCTGTTCCGGATGGGCCGCGTATGCGTCAATAACGCCGCTTGCGGCGTGAGCTCTTGCCGATCAGCCAGCCGACGAACATGACGCCGGCGCCGGCGAGGAACCACTTGATGTAGAAGGTCGTCAGCAGGTAGATGTTGTCTTCGCGCATGGTGTTCAGCTCGTCGGTCAGCCGGTCGTTCTCCTTCTGCAGGGCCTCCCGGGCCTTGACGATGCTGACGACGTCGCCGGAGTCCTTCTGCAGGGTCTCGTAGTCCTTGCGCGCTTCGGCGAGCTCGCGGCGCACCGCTTCGAGCTCTTTCGTGCTGTCGGCCAGTTTCGCCTGCAGCTCTTCGACAGAAGCTTTCAGGGCGTCGTTCGCCTGGCGGATGTCGGCTTCCTTGCCGGTGAGCGACGCCTTGATGTCGGCGACAACCTTCTTCTGCTGGGCCAGCTGTCTCTCCAGATCGGCAATGATCAGGGACTTCGGCCGCTCCCTGGTCAGGTACTGTTTCTTGATATACCCTTCGGCCCCGTCCACGGTCCGGACCCGGTAATAGACATCCCCTTCCTCGAGCAGCTCCAGCGCATCGTCGGACTTCAGGGTGTCGATCGTCGGGGCGGCATCCTCCGGGATCTCGCGCAGGGTAACCACCAGCCGGTCGCCGACATAGACGGTTTCGGCAACAGAAGTTCCGGCGATCAAGACCGCCATGGTGATGGCCAAAAGCGGAACGGCAATCGTTCTCATGACATCCTCCTTGTCGTGGGCATCGTCAAGTCATTGAATTTATGAACAGTAATCGCAATGGCGTCAGGAATCAAGCGCAGATTTGGCCGACATGCCAAAAGACGAATGTTCTGAAAGTTCTCAGTTCGGCGTTCGCCGGTTTTCCGCCAGGCCGGCCCCCGGAAGGCCGAGAAGATCGGTCAGGACCGACTGCGTCTCGCGGATGTAGGGGTCCTCTGCGGCCCGCTTGATCCAGTTCTCCGGATCGCTGTCGATATCTCCGTGGGGGGATTCCTCCCCCTCGCCCGGTTCGGTGTCGGCAAGCCGGTTGAGTTCTTCCCTCTCCAGGCGGAGCTTGTCGATATGCAGCGAGCGACGGGTGTTCTCGCTCCGCTCCCGGGCACGGGCGGCGTCGCTGCTGATGCGCCGAAACTCCTCGTCGGCGGCAACCCGGGCGGCGCTCCGTTTCTGCAGCTCGCCGATCGCCAGGGAGTGGCTCCCCCACTTGCGGAACGCGACCGGGTCGACCGTGTCCCAGGGGAGCGAATACTCGCTGTACTGCTCGCCGCTTTTCAGGTGACCGAACCGGTCCGGAAGGATGATGTCCGGGACCACGCCGCGGTACTGGGTCGAGGCGCCGCTGACGCGGTAGAACTTCTGGATGGTCACCTTCAGGGCGCCGAGCGGCTTGTACTGCGCCATGTTGCGGAACGGCAGGCGCCGGTCGAGCTCGATGATCGCCTGCACAGTCCCCTTGCCGTGGGTGTGGGCGCCGCCGACGATGACGGCACGCCCGTAGTCCTGCAGGACGGCGGCGAGGATCTCCGAGGAGGAGGCCGAGAACTGGTTGACCATGACCGCCAGCGGGCCGTCGTAGAGGACCGAACCGCTGTCGTCGCTGTGGGTCCGCGAGGCGCCGCTGCTGTCGCGGACCTGCACCACCGGGCCCTCTTCGATGAAGAAGCCGGCGATCTTGACGGCATCGGTCAGGGCGCCCCCGCCGTCGTTGCGCAGATCGATGATCAGGCCGTCGATCTTCTCCTTTTTGAATTTCTCCAGCTCGGCCCGGACGTCGTCGGTGGCGTTGCGCCCCTCGCCGTTGCGCGCCCCGGCGAAGTCGCGGTAGAAGCTCGGAATCTTGATGTAGCCGAACCGGTGCGTCCCCTTCTCGAGAACCGCCCCCTTGACGAAGGTCTCCTCGATCTGCACGACATCGCGGACGATGGGGATGACGACGATCCGCGCATCCGCCTTCTTGACCGTCAGGCGGACCTCGGTCCCCTTCTTGCCGCGGATCAGGCTGACCGCATCGCGCAGGCGCATGTCGACGACCTCGACCGGCTCCTCGGCCCCCTGGGCGACCTTGAGGATGGTGTCCTCGGCCTCCAGCTCCCCCTGGCGCGAAGCGGCGCTGCCGGGAATGATCCGCACCACCTTGATGAAGCCGTCCTCCTCGCGCAGGGTGGCGCCGATCCCCTCGAGGGAGCCGCGCATGCTGATATCGAAATCCTCCTTCGCCTTCGGCGGCAGGTAGACGGTGTGCGGGTCGAAGGCGCGGGTGACGGCGTTGAGGTAGGTGTTGAAGTAGTCCTGCTCGGTGTTCTTGTGCAGCCGCGAAAAGAGGTTGCGGTAGCTTTTCAGGGTCTTCTCGCGGGCTTCCTTCTGCCGCTCGGCCGGGGTGCGCGGCGTGACCGGGTTTTCCTTGTTGCCGGCGTTGGCCTTCTCCTCCTCCTCGAGTTCGAGGTAGCGGTTGAGCACCTGGTATTTGAGCAGCTTGCGCCAGCGCTCCTGCAGCTCCGCTTCGGTCGGGGCGAAGTCGACCTTCTCCGGGTCGGTCTCGTAGGATTCGTCGACGGTGAAGTCGAAATCGCGGGAGAGGATCCGTTCGACCAGGGCCTCGGTCGCCTCGATGCGATCGGTGATGATTTCGGTGGTGACCAGCGGGAAGCGGATGTTGCCGGATTTGAGCTCGTCGTCGATCTGCCGGCGAAACGGCTCGAGGACGACGAGGTCCGGCTTGAGCAGGAAGCGTTTCTGGGTGTCGAGGCTCTTGAGGTAGAGTCCGAAAGCCGCCTCGGACAGGGCGTCATCGATCTCCTTGTGGCTGTAGTGGTTGCGCGGCAGGGTCTCCTTGACCATGTAGCCGAGCAGCTTGGCGCGGCTCGGATTGTAATCGAGCTCCGGCGTCGAGGCGAAGACCGAGCCGAGAGCGAGCAGGGTGACAATGACGACCAGGATCAGCCCGGGGAGTCTGAATCGTTTGAACATGCGTGGTTCCTCTTCTGAAGATTCGGTTTCAACCTCTTATTATCACTTGAAAGAGATGCCGACGACAAGGGATTTAATCTTTTCCCGGGGAGATCAGGGACCGTCGAGGCGGCAGAGTCCGGCCCGGCGGGCGAGCTCGCGGGCGCTGCCGATCTCTTCCGGTGTCGGCCGGCGGTTGATGTCGGGGAAGCTGCCGGCCCGGTAGCAGGGACGGTACTGCCCCATGATGTTGAGGTAGGTATCGGTCGAGATCTTCTCGGCGAGAAAATCGACGATCTCCCCGGTGCCGGCGAGGCCGTGCGGCATCACCAGGTGCCGCACCAGCAGGCCGCGGCGGGCGACCCCCCGCGCGTCGGTCACGAGATCGCCGACCTGGCGGTGCATCTCGACCACCGCCGCCCGGTTGACGTCGGGGTAGTCGCGGACGCCGAGGTAGCGGCCGGCCACCTCGCGGTCGGCACATTTCATGTCCGGCATGTAGATGTCGACGACGCCGTCAAGCAGCGCCAGCGCCTCAAGGCTGTCGTAGCCGCCGCTGTTGTAGACGATCGGCAGGCGCAGGCCGCTTTCGGCGGCGATGGCGATCGCCGCGATCGCCTGGGCGACGACGTGGCTGCCCGAGACCAGGTTGATGTTGTGGCAGCCGCACGCCTGCAGCCGCAGCATCAGCTCGGCGATCGCCTCGGCGGGGAGCTGCTTCCCGGCGGCACCTTGGCTGATATCGTCATTCTGGCAGAAGACGCACTGCAGGTTGCAGCGGCTGAAGAAGATGGTGCCGGATCCGCGGCGGCCGCTGATCGGCCGCTCCTCGCCGAAGTGGGGCGCGGCACAGTAGACGATGGCCTCAGCGCCGGTCCGGCAGATCGCCCGGTCGGCCTGCTCCAGCCGGTCGACCCGGCAGAGGTTGGCGCAGAGGTCACAGGCGGCGAGCCGGCGCCGGGCGTCGGCGGCCCGCTGCCGCAGTTCCCCCTTCTCCAGCAGGGCGAGGTAGGACGGCCGGAAGCGGTCAGTCACGGTCCGCTCCGGCCAGTTTCGTCAGCATGGCGGCAAAGCCGCCGGCGAGCCGGGTCATGGCGTCGTAGTCGAGCTTCTCCGGGGTGTCGCCGCGCTCGTGGTAGTGGGCGTAGCGGAACAGGGCGGTGTCGGTCACCATCACCGCCGGGTAGCCGGCCTGCCAGAACGACCAGTGATCCGACCAGTCGACGCCGGTCACCCACCCCGGGGCGGCGATCCCCTCGGAGGGGAGCTTGGCCTGTCGGCGGAACAGGTCGAGGGAACGGGCCAGGAAAGGGCGCGAGGCGAAATTGCCGACGAAGGCGATGAACTCGCCGCGGCTCGGGTAGAAGAGGCGCAGCAGCGGCAACGGAAAGGACTGGCTGTCGGGCCGGCTGTCGTAGTGGCCGACGGTCTCGAGGGAGAACATGCCGACGACGCGGGCGCCTTCCCGCCTGAGCCCCGCGGTGTAGATGCGGCTCCCCATCCGGCCGGTCTTGAAGAAGGGGGGCTCCTCGTTGACGAAGGCGACGAAGCGGAGGGTCCTCGCCGGCCGGGTGCCGGCCAGAGTGCGGGCCGTTTCGAGCATGACGGCAAGCCCGGAGCCGTTGTCGTTGGCGCCGGGGGTGCCGGGGACGGTATCGTAATGGGCGCCGACGACGAGGATCTCGTCGGCCTGCGACGTGCCCCGCAGCTCGGCGATGAGGTTGCGGCAGCGGACCGCGTCGACCGTGTAGGTCTGTTCGGACACGGCGTAGCCTGATCGTCCCAGTTCGGCGAGGATGTACTCGGCAGCGGCATCGAGGGCCTGCGGTCGCCAGATGTGGCGTTCGCCGATGGTGCCGGCCAGGGCTTCGACATGGCCGACGAGGCGTTGCCGCAGCCGCAGGTCGTCCGCTGTCAACGGAGAGGGCGGGCCGCTGAAGCTTTCGCCCGGCATGCGGCTGAAGAGGAAGCCGCCGGTCAGCAGCAGGGAGATCGCGGCAAGGAGAACGATCGCTAGAGTCATAAGGATCCGTCGTCCGCTGATGGTCTGAACGGGCATGATGGTTCATTCTACCATGAACGGTGGGGGGAAGCAGAACGGGGGCGGCCGTTTCCGGCCGCCCCCGTTCCTGTGTCGGAAGGATAAGAGGATCTACCTTGCTTTTTTCAGGTAGCTGTAAAAATCGGAGTCAGTTGAAATGACCAGCCGGCCGTTGTTCTGCAACGCCAGCTCGTACGCACCGAGAGTTCGCAGGAAGGCGTAGAACTCCTTGTCCTGGTTGTAGGCCTGGGCGTAGATGGCGGTTGCTTCGGCATCACCCCGGCCGCGGATTTCGAGGGACTGGCGTTGTGCTTCGGAACTGATGGTCTTTAGCTCGCGGTCCATCTGCCCGAGTATGTCGGCTTTCTCGCCTTCCCCTTCCGAGCGGTACTGGGTGGCGACCTTCTTCCGCTCGTTGATCATCCGCTCGTAGACCGAGCGGCGCACCTGCTCGATGTAGTTGACCCGCTTGATCTGGATGTCGATCAGCTCGATGCCATACTCCGGAATGCTGTTTTTTGCCTTGCCCAGCATGCCGGCGAGGATCTCTTCGCGGCCGACCATCTGTTCGCGGGGAATCTCGACCCCGTCGACCTCGAAGCGCTCGGTTGCCCCCTCTTCGGCTTCATAGTCACTGCCGCGTACCAGCTCGACCAACAGCCTGCCGGAGACGGCGTCGCGCACCACCGAGTCGATGATGTCGTCAAGGCGGCTCTGGGCGCCGTTCTCGGTGGCGACGGTCTTGTAGAACAACAGCGGGTCGACGATCTTCCAGCGGGCGGTGGTGTCAACCCAGATGAACTTCTTGTCCTTGGTCGGGATCTGGTTCGGGTCGCCGTCCCACTTGAGGATGCGGCGGTCGAAGCGGATGACATCCTGGATCAGCGGTGTCTTGAAGTGCAGGCCGGCGTACTTGACATCGCCGACCGGCGCACCGAACTGGGTGACGATCGCCTGCTCCCCCTCGGAGACGACGTAGAAGCCCCCCTTGGCAACCAGCAGGGTGGCGATGACGATGACGATAATCAGCGGCTTCTTCATTTCTCGCCTCCTTTCTCACTGCGCAGCGGCAGAAACGGCAGGACGTTGCCCCCCGACTGCTTGTCCATGATGTAAACCTCTTCGAGTCTCGGCAGGACCTTCTCCAGCGTTTCAAGGTACATCCGCCGCCGGGTGACCTCCGGCGCCTTGCGATACTCCTTGAGGATCGACAGGAAGCGGTCGGCCTCGCCGCGCGCCTGGTTGACCCGGGCGGTGGCGTAGCCTTCGGCCTCCTGGATCAGCTGCTTCGCCTCGCCGCGGGCCTTCGGCACTTCGCGGTTGTACTGTTCACGGGCCTGGAAGATCAGGCTCTCCTTCTGCTGCTCGGCCTCGTTGACCTCGTTGAAGGCGGCCTTGACCGGGTCGGGCGGGGTGACGTCCTGGAACTTGACGGTGACGACCCGGACGCCGATGTCGTAGTCGTTGAGGATGTTCTGCAGGTCGGCCTCGATCTCGCCGGCCAGCTCCTCGCGCTCGGTGGTCAGAACCTTGCTGACGTTGGAGTTGCCGACCGCCTTGCGGACCATCGCCTCGGAGATGTCGCGGATGGTTTCGACCGGGCGGCTGATGCGGAAGACGAACTTGAAAGGATCGGCGATCTGGTACTGGACGATCCACTCGACGTCACTGACGTTGAGGTCGCCGGTCAAGGTCAGCGACTCCTCTTCAAGGCCCTTCTTGGTGTAGGAGGAACGGACCCCCGGATTGACGGTCCGGAAGCCGAACTCCTCCTTCAAGACGCGGCCGGTCGGCACCGGGTAGACCCGGTCGATGCCGAACGGCAGCTTGAAGTGCAGCCCGGCGGCGGCAAAACCGTTGAATTTGCCGAAACGGAGGATGACCGCCGTCTCTTCGGTGTTGACCTTGTAGAAGCTGCTCATGATGCCAAATCCGAGAATGAGTACAAGGATGATGACGAGCAAGCCGCGGCCCGGCTTGAAACTTTCACTGCCGCCGCTCCCGTGGATCTTATCTTTAACCTTCCTGGTGAAATCGACGATGACTTTTTCGATATCGTCACCGGGCTTCCCGCTGCCCCAATCCTGCATACGACCTCCTGTTTTCGGGTGAAAAGTTGCTCAGGGTGAACCGGAAAGTATCCATACTAACAAATTGTCGGGACAAAGAAAGGGCAAAGCGCTCTCGTCAGACATTTTCGACGCGCGCCTCGCGGGCCTTGAAGGCGGCAAAGAGGGTTGCGCCGCGGCCCGGCTGCCCCATGGCCTGGTAGCCGCGCAGGCTGATCTCGGCGACCAGCTTTTCGCGGCCGAGGAGCGTAACCCGGACCCGGTCGCCAAGGACGATCGCGTCCCGGACCGTCCCTTCGACGACGTTGCGCGGACTCCCCTCGGGAAGCTCGCGGTAGAGGGCGATCTCCCAGGGCAGCACCGTCAGGCAGGCCGGCCCGGAGCGGCTCAGCTCGAACGGCGCCTGCAGCCGGGTGCCGGCGGCGCTGGTGAAGATTGTGGCGCCGTTGTCGGTTCCGATGGTGCCGGAGATGAAGTTGACCCCGGCGAAGTCGGCGACGAACGGGGTTGCTGGCGCATGCAGCAGCTGGTGAAAGCTCCCCCGCTGGCAGATGCGCCCCCCTTCGAGGACGACGATCCGCTTGCGAAAGCTGGCGGCGTCGGCCGGGTCGTGGGTGACCATCAGGGTCGGAACCTTCCACTCGGCAAGGATCTCGGCGAGCCAGGCGCGGAAACGCCAGCGGTTCTCCTGGTCGAGGGTGGCGGTCGGTTCGTCAAGCAGCAGTACGTCCGGCCGGGCCGCCAGGGTTCGGGCCAGGGCGACCTTCTGCCGCTCGCCGCCGGAGAGGGCCGCGACCGGCTTGTCGATATGCGGTTCCAGTGCGAAGCGGGCGACGATCGCGGCGATACTCCGTTCCCGCTCCACCTTGCCGATCCCCTGAGCCCTGAGGCCGAAGCCGATGTTGTCGCGGACGTCGAGGTGCGGAAAGAGGGCGAGGTGCTGGAAGAGCAGGCCGATCCTGCGTTGCGAGGGGGGGAGGCAGATTCCCCGTGCGGCGTCGAACAGCGTCCGGTCGTTGCTGGTGATCGTTCCGTCATCCGGCTTCTCGAGGCCGGCCAGCAGCCGCAGCAGGGTGGTCTTGCCGGCACCGTTCGGCCCGAGCAGCAGGGTCAGGCCGGGGGGTATCTCGAGGAGGACGTCGAGCGCCAGGTGCGGCCGGCGAAAGGCGATGTCGAGCCGGAAGCCGCTCATTTCCCACCCCCATCGAGATTGCGCAGCAGGAGCCGGCCGGCCAGCACGAGCAGGAGCGAGACGAGCAGCAGCAGGGCGGCCAGGGCGAAGGCGACCTCCGGGTTGCTCTCGAAGGCGTCGAAGATCGCCAGGGTCAGGGTCCGGGTTCGCCCGGGGATGTTGCCGGCGAAGAGGATGACCGCGCCGAACAGGCCGATGCTCTGCAGGAAGACCATGATCGCCTCGGCGATGAGCGGTCGCCGGCAGAGCGGCAGGGTCACGTGCCGGAAGCCGAAGAACGGCCCGGCGCCGAGCAGCTGTGCCGCCTCCTCCAGCTCGTGGTCGACCTGGTCGAACAGCACCGCAGTTCGGCGGATGAAGAACGGGGCGAGAACGAAGATGATCGCCAGCACCACCGCCGCCGTCGAAAAAGGGATCTGCATTCCCCAGGCGGACAGCACCCGGCCGAAGATGCCGTTGCGCCCGAAGGCGAGCAGCAGGGCGAGGCCGGCGACGATCTGCGGCAGGACCATCGGCAGCTCGAGCAGCGAGTCGACCAGCTGCCGCCATTTCCGGTTGAAGCGGGAGATGGCGAAGGCGGTCGGCAGGCCGGTGACGAAGATCGCCCCGGTCGCCAGCAGCGAGGTCGTCAGGGTCACCCGCAGCGCTGCGAGGGTCTCGTCGCTCCGCAGCAGGGCGAGCTGCCGGGCAGGGTCGGCATAGAGCAGCAAGGAGAACAGCGGCAAAAGGATCAGCAGGGCAATGAACCCGGCCGCGAGCAGCATGCCGAACCTGAAGAGCCAGCCGCTGCCGCTCATCTGTCGTCTCCTGAGCCGGCCGGCAGGAAGCCGTGCCGGTGCAGGATCTGCTGCCCGGCCGGCGCGAGCAGCAGGTCGAGAAACCTCTGCGCCGCCGTGGCATGCTGACTGCCGCTTACCACCGCCGCCGGGTAACGGACGAAGGGGTTGTGTGCGGCCGGCAGTTCGAGGTGCGCGGTCTTTGCGCGGACGCCATCAACCAGGTCGCTGGCGTAGACGAAGCCGGCGTCGACCTCGCCGAGCAGCACCTTGGCGACGATCGCCTTGACGCTGCTCTCCTCGGTGCGGACGTTTCTCCTGATACCGGCGACCAGCTCCGCGCCGAATGCCGGGTCGCCGGCGAGGTTCTCCAAAAGCCTCAGGGTGTACTGGCCGATCGGCACGGCGCTGTTGCCGAGGGCGATCTGGAGATTGTCTGCGGTCAGTTCGGAGAGCTGCCGGAGCGGAGGGCGGTTGCCGGCGAGCAGCAGCACCAGACGGTTGCCGGCAAAATAGCGGACGTCACCGACCAGCCCCTTTTCGACCAGCGGCCGGATGATCATCGGGTTGGCGGCGGCGTAGAGGTCGGCCGGGGCGCCGAACTCGATCTGCGTTTTCAGGGTCTGGCTGCCGGCAAAGTTGAAGACGACCTCCTCGCCGTGTCGCTTCTCGAAGAGTTCTCCGATCGCGATGAACGGCTCGCGCAGCGACGAGGCGGCGAAGACCGTCAGTTCGGCCGAAGCTGCCGTGCCGGATGCGATCAGCAGAAGAATGACAAGGAGGAGTTTCTTCAATCGAACACCTCGGAGAATCTCCGGTCGACAAATTCCTCGCTGCCTTCGAGCAGCTGGCGGAATCGGGCCAGCAGCGTCTCGGTCTCCGGCGTCAGCCGGGCCATGCCGCCTCCCCTGCCGCCGACCCTCCGTTCGAGCAGGGGGAACGGCAGTTGCTTCTCCATCTCGGCGAGCTGCGACCAGGCCTTGCGGTAGGAGATGCCGAGATCGCGGGCGGCGGCGCTGATCGAACCGGTGCGTGCGACCGCCTCGAGCAGCACCTGGCGGCCGCGGCCGAGCACCGGGGCGCCGTCGATCTCCAGCCAGATCTTCGAGCGGGCCGAGAAGGTTGTCATGACAGGAAGCGCTCCTCGATGAAGGTGGCCAGATCGCTCGTTGGTGTTCGCATGGCAACGCCGCCTGGGGTGCCTGTCGCGATGACGTCCCCGGCTCGGAAGTTCTGAATCGCGGTCAGTTCGGTCAATGTGGCCGCGGGCCTGTGGATCATCTGCCTGCACCGCGCCGACTGGCGAAGCTCACCGTTGACGCTCAAGGTCAGACGCAGGTCGTCGAAACGCTTGAGGTCATCTGCGTCCACCAGGGTGAGATGCGGGCCTGTGGGAGCGAAACCGCGGTAGCTCTTCGACTTGTACCATTGCAGCGGTGCGAACTGTTTGTCGCGCGCGCTGATGTCGTTGATGATCACCAGGGCTCCGACGAAGTCGGCGAGATTGTCTTCAGTCACGACGACGGGCTCGTTGATGTCCCGCTTCAGGACGATGCCGAGCTCGATCTCGTAGTCGAGCAGGGCCACGCCATCCGGCCTGACGATGTCTGAGTCCGCGGCCGCGAGGCTCGAGGATGCTTTCCTGAAAACGACATTCGCGCCGACGCCCTTGACCGGTTCGCCGCATTCCTCGAGGTGCGCTCGATAGTTCACGCCCTGGCAGATCAGGTCCTGATTCGACGTGATCGGACTCAGCAATGAGACGT
>JBFHOZ010000018.1:0-23426 GCA_041592975.1 Desulfuromonadales bacterium | reverse complement strand
GCTCACCGGGATCCCCGTCGCGCTCAAGGACAACCTGAGCACGCGGGGGATCGAGACCACCTGTGCGTCGCGGATCCTGCGCGGCTTCGTGCCGCTCGAGGACGCGACCGCCGTCGCACGCCTGCGCTCCTGCGGGGCGGTCGTGCTGGGCAAGACCAACATGGACGAGTTCGCCATGGGGAGCTCGAACGAGAACTCGGCCGCCGGCCCGGTCAGGAACCCCTGGAACGGCAGCAGGGTGCCGGGCGGGTCGTCCGGCGGGTCGGCGGCGGCCGTCGCCGCCCGCCTGGCGGTCGCCACCCTCGGCACCGACACCGGCGGCTCGATCCGCCAGCCGGCCTCCTACTGCGGCGTCGTCGGGCTGAAACCGACCTACGGCCGGGTCTCCCGCTACGGCGTCATCGCCTACGCCTCGTCCCTCGACCAGGTCGGCCCGGTCGCCCGCAATGTCGCCGACTGCGCCACCCTGCTCGGCGCCGTGGCCGGCTACGATCCGCTCGACTCGACCTCCATCGACCGCCCGGTCCCCGACTACAATGCCGGCCTGCAGGGCGACCTCAAGGGGGTCCGCATCGGCCTGCCGAAGGAATACTTCATCGAGGGGCTGGACGCTGACGTCATGGCGGCGACCGCGGCGGCGATCGCGACCTGCCGCGAGCTCGGCGCCGAAATCGTCGACGTCTCGCTGCCGCACACCGACTACGCCGTCGCCTGCTACTACCTGATCGCCACCGCCGAAGCCTCCAGCAACCTCGCCCGCTACGACGGCGTCCGCTACGGCGTGCGGGTCGACAACGGCGGCGGCCTGATCGATCTCTATCGCCAGAGCCGCGCCGCCGGTTTCGGCGACGAGGTCAAGCGCCGCATCATGCTCGGCACCTACGCCCTCTCCTCCGGCTACTACGACGCCTACTATCTCAAGGCGCAGAAGGTCCGCACCCTGATCCGCCAGGATTTTCTCGACGCCTTTGGTAAAGTCGACACCATACTGACCCCGGTCGCCCCGACCCCGGCCTTTGGTCTCGGCGAGAAAATGGACGATCCGCTGCAGATGTACCTGTCGGACATCTTTACCATTCCGGTCAACCTCGCCGGCACCTGCGCCATGAGCCTGCCGTGCGGCATGTCGAAGGCCGGGCTGCCGATCGGCCTGCAACTCATCGGCCGGCCGTTCGCCGAGGAGCAGATTCTCAAGGTCGGTCATGCCTTCGAGCAGGCGACCGGGTGGCACACCATGAAAGCTGACATCCAGGGAGGTGGCGATGCTTGAGAAATACGAAGTCGTCATCGGACTCGAAGTCCATACCCAGATGACCACCAGAACCAAGATCTTCTGCGGCTGCTCGACCGCCTTCGGAAACTCCCCCAACAGCCAGACCTGCCCGGTCTGTCTCGGCATGCCTGGCGCCCTGCCGGTCCTCAACCGGCAGGTGGTCGAAAACGCCATCAAGACCGGCCTGGCGACCAACTGCCGGATCGCGCCGCGGTCGATCTTCGCCCGCAAGAACTACTTCTACCCCGACCTGCCGAAGGGCTACCAGATCTCCCAGTTCGAGCTGCCGATCTGCGAGCACGGCCACCTCGACATCGAGGTCGACGGGGAAGAGAAGCGCATCGGCATCACCCGCATCCACATGGAGGAGGACGCCGGCAAGCTGCTGCACGGCGAAACCCCGGAGTCGGCCGGCAGCTCGTTTGCCGACCTCAACCGGGCCTGCACGCCTCTTTTGGAGATCGTCTCCGAACCCGACATGCGCTCGGCCGACGAAGCGATCGCCTACCTGAAGAAGCTGCACCAGATCGTCGTCTATCTCGGCGTCTGCGACGGCAACCTCGAGGAGGGCTCGTTCCGCTGCGACGCCAACGTCTCGATCCGCCCGTGGGGCCAGAAGGAATTCGGCACCCGCGCCGAGCTCAAGAACATCAACTCCTTCCGCTTCATCAAGCAGGCGATAGAGTACGAGGTCGAGCGGCAGGCGGAGCTGATCGAGGACGGCGGCCAGGTCGTCCAGGAGACCCGCCTGTTCGACAGCCAGACCGGCATGACCCGCCCGATGCGGGGCAAGGAGGAGGCGCACGACTACCGCTACTTCCCCGATCCGGACCTGGTGCCGCTGGTGGTCGGCGAAGAGTGGATCGAGCAGTGCCGTTCCGAACTGCCGGAATTGCCGGAAGCAAAGAAGCAGCGTTTTGTCAAGGATCTCGGCCTCTCTGAACGTGATGCCGTAATTCTTGTCGCCGAAAAAGCGATCGCCGACTACTTCGACGCCTGCGTCGCGCTTCACGGCGACAGCAAGGCCTGCGCCAACTGGGTGACCGGCGAGGTCGCGCGCAAGCTCAACGAGGAGAGCGTCGCCATCGACAACTGCCCGGTCACCCCGGAACTGCTGGTCGGCATCCTCAGGCGGATCGACGACAACACCATCTCCGGCAAGATCGCCAAGCAGGTGTTCGAGGCGATGTGGGCCAGCGGCAGGGACGCCGACACCCTCATCGACGAGAAGGGGCTGAAGCAGGTCTCCGATACCGGTGCCATCGAGCAGCTGGTCGACGAGGTGATCGCCGCCAACCCGGGGCAGGTCGCCGAGTTCAGGGCCGGCAAGGAGAAGCTGATCGGCTTCTTCGTCGGCCAGGTCATGCAGAGGAGCAAGGGGAAGGCCAACCCGGGGATGGTCAACCAGCTGCTGACAAAGAAACTGAAGGGATAACCCATGTCCGTCAAACCGATCCTGTTCGAAAACGGCGTCTGCCGGATGATCGATCAGCGCCTGCTGCCGACCGAGGAGGTCTGGCTCGACTACACCACCTGCGAGGGGATCGCCGAGGCGATCCGCGACATGGTCGTCCGCGGTGCTCCGGCGATCGGCGTGGCCGCCGCCTTCGGAGCCGCATTCGGGGCCCGCGAGATCGAGGCCGACGAGTTTGCCGGGTTCATGTCGGCGTTCGAAAAACGCTGCGCCCTGCTGGCCGCCACCCGGCCGACGGCGGTCAACCTCTTCTGGGCCCTCGACCGGATGAGGAACGCCGCCCGCAAGGCGAAGCGCCTGCCGATCGCGCAGTTGAAGAAATATCTGCTCGCCGAGGCCTGCACCATCGCCGAGGAGGACGAACAGATCAACCGGCGCTTGGGGGCGCACGGGGCCGGCCTGATCCCGGAGAATGCCCGCATCCTCACCCATTGCAACGCCGGCGCCCTGGCGACCGGCGGCTACGGAACCGCCCTCGGCGTCGTCCGCGCCGCCGACGAGGCCGGCAAGAAGGTCGCGGTGTTCGCCGACGAGACCCGCCCCTTTCTGCAGGGGTCGCGCCTGACCGCCTGGGAGTTGCAGCAGGACGGCATCGATGTCACCCTGATCTGCGATAACATGGCCGGCTACCTGATGAGCCAGGGGGAGGTCGACTGCATTATCGTCGGCGCCGACCGCATCGCCGCCAATGGCGACGTCGCCAACAAGATCGGCACCTTCACCGTCGCCGTGCTGGCGAAGGAGCACGGTATTCCTTTCTACGTCGCCGCCCCGACCTCGACCATCGACCTCGCCATCGAGGACGGGTCGGGCATTCCGATCGAGGAGCGCAACGCCGTCGAGGTGACCCACCACGGCGGCAGGCAGGTTGCTCCCGACGGCGTCAAGGTCCGCAACCCGGCCTTCGACGTCACCCCGGCGCGGCTGGTCACCGCCATCATCACCGAAAACGGCATTGCGCGGGACAATTACAGGCAGGCACTGGAGAAACTGGTCAAACAGGGGAAATGATGGACGATCTGTCAGCACGGCTGAAGGACCTCTGCACGAACGGGGACGAGGAAGGCCTGAAAAAGCTCGCCCTCGAGCTCGGCTATGCCGAGGCCGGCAAGACCATGGCCAACCTTGCCGCCCTTTACGATATGTTCGCTGAGGGGCTCCTTGCCCGCCTCGCCACCACCGCCCTGACCACCGCCGACCCGGACCAGGCCCTGAACAACCTCGAGCGGCTGGCGAACAACATCTCCTCCGAAACGCTCCGCCTGACCCTTGACGACGAAATACGAGCAAAGCAACTCCTCACTATTCTTGGAGCGTCCCAGTTCCTCTCCGGCATCCTCTGCCGCAACCGGAATTTTTTTCAGACCCTGTTCGGCGACCGGTCGATCGACCGGAGAAAATCGGAAGCGGAGATGGTCGGCGACCTGCGCGACCTGGTCCCGAACGACGCGACCTTCGAGGAGCTGCAGAAGCTTCTTCGGCAATACAAGTGCCAGGAGATCCTGCGCATCGGCAGCCGCGACCTGAACGGGCTGGCAGGCCTGGTCGAGGTGACCGACGAGCTCTCCTCGCTGGCCGCCGCCACCCTGCAGCGGGCCTACGAGGTCTCCGACATCCTCCTCAAGAAGGAATTCGGGGCGCCGATGGTCATGTCCGAAATCGGCATCGAGACAGAAGCGACCTTCACCATTTTCGGCATGGGGAAGTTCGGCGGGCGGGAGCTCAACTTCTCCTCCGATATCGACCTGATCTACTTCTATTCGTCGGAGAAGGGGCAGACGACCGGCATCTCCGGCCCCCTCGGCGAACCGGTCAACCGGATTCCCGTCCACAGCTATTTCACCAAGCTTTCCGACATGGTCAGCAAGGCGATCGGCCAGGTGACGGCCGACGGCTTTGTGTTCCGCGTCGATCTCCGCCTGCGGCCGGAAGGGAACAGCGGCGAGATAGCACAGCCGGCCGAAAGCGCCATCCTCTACTACGAGAGCTGGGGGCAGAGCTGGGAACGTTCCGCCCTGATCAAGGCGCGGCCGGTCGCCGGCTCGAAGAAACTCGGCGAATACATTCTCACGGAGCTTGAGCCCTTTATTTTCAGGCGGCACCTCGACTACGCCATGGTCGAGGACATCAAGAAGATGAAACAGAAGATCGACCACAACCTCGCCCGTGTCGAGGAGGGGGAAGTCAATCTCAAGCTCGGCCGCGGCGGCATCCGCGAAATCGAATTTTTCATCCAGGCCCTGCAGCTGATCTACGCCGGGAAGAAGGCGGCGCTGCGCCTCAAGGGGTCGCTGCCGGCCTTGTCCGCCCTGCACGAGGAAGGTCTGGTCAAGGACGAGGAGTTGCCGATCCTGAAGGATGCCTATATCTTCCTGCGTACGGTCGAGCACCGCATCCAGGTGTTTCAGGAGCAGCAGACCCACAACCTGCCGACCAGGACGAACGAACTTCAGGCGCTGGCGCGGCGCTGCGGATTCTCCGGAACCGAACCCTTCATGGCGGAACTGAACCGGCATCGCGACGCGGTCTCGGCCATCTTCCGTGAGCTCTTCTACACCAGCGACGAGGAGTTGCGCGAAGAGGTCAGGCCTGAAATCGCCGCGGTTTTCGATCCGAATGCCCACCCTGACCGGGTCAAGGACCTGCTCGAGGAGTGGGGCTTCACCAACCCCGACACCGCTTACGACAGCCTCGTGTTTCTGCGCGACGGCAGCCCCCATTCGCACCTGACGCAGAAGGCGCGGCGGCAACTGGAGAGGATCGCACCGCTGATCCTTCAGGAGGTGATCGCCTCCCCCGAACCGGACCGGTCGCTGCTCAACATGGAGCATTTCCTCTCGGCCCTGCGGGCGCGGGGGACCTATTATGCCCTGCTGGCGGAGAACCACAACATCATCAAGCTGCTGATCTCGCTGTTCGGGACCAGCCGTTTTTTGACCCGGATCTTCATCCAGCATCCGGAGATCCTCGACTCTCTGGTTTCCCGCGCCTACGCCAAGCCGTTCAAGGAACTGGCGGAGATGGAGACCGAACTGGAGGCGCGCCTGTTCGAGGCCTCCGACTACGAGCGCAAGCTGGAGACGCTGCGCCGCTACCGCAACGAGGAGTTCCTGCGCATCGCCCTGAACGACATCCACGGGCACACCCCGCAGGGGGAGAAGACTCACCAGCTCTCCAGCCTCGCGATCTGCTGCCTGCGGGCGGCGTTCAACATCGCCCGCGAGGAGCTGATCCCCCGTTACGGGCTCCCGTTCGTTTCCGGGGAGGATGGCCAGAGGAAAGAGGCCGGCTTCTGCATCGTCGGCATGGGAAAGCTCGGCGGCATGGAGCTGAACTACCACTCCGACCTCGACATCATCTTCATCTACCAGGGGGACGGAGAGACCGCGCCGGTCGACGGCACCGACCCGGAGCGGTTCAAGCAGCAGAGCAACCAGCAATACTTCTCCCGTCTGGCACAGCGCATCATCTCGGTGCTGACCCTGTCGACCCAGGACGGCTACGTCTACCAGATCGACACCCGCCTGCGCCCCTCCGGAAATCAGGGGCCGCTGGTCACCAGCCGCAAGGCCTTCATGGAGTACCACCAATCGACGGCACAGCTCTGGGAGCGTCAGGCACTGACCAAGGCGCTGGTCGTCAGCGGCCCGCAGAAGATGGCGGACGAACTGCACGACTACATCCGCCAGCTCGCCTACGAGACCCGGCAGGAAGAAAACATGTCGGCGGAGATCGCCCGGTTGCGCGATCGCATGGAGAAGGAGATCGCCCGGGAGAGCGACGCCACGTTCAACATCAAGACCGGCCGCGGCGGCATGGTCGACGTCGAGTTCCTGACCCAGTACCTGCAGCTGACCCACGGCCGCGAGAACAAGAAGCTGCGCGAGACCAACACGCTTAAGGCCTTGCAGAAGATTCAGGAGGCAGGTATTCTGGAGGACAGTGATTACCGGAAGCTGCGGGACGGATACAAGTTCCTGCGCCGCCTGGAGAATATGCTGCGCCTCGTCCACGACCAGTCGATCAACCAGATATCCAATGACCCGGGGTATCTCAACAAGCTGGCGAGGCGGCTTGGATACGGTGGCGAAGCCGGTTCCGAAAACGAGGAGCTCATGCGGGACTACCGCAGGCACACCGAAGAGGTCAGGGACATCTTCAATCGCATCCTGGGAACCGACCGGGACGACCGCGACGGGGCGGGAAAACCGTAGAGAATGAACAGCAAACACCACATCATCCTGGTTGATGACGACCAGAACATACGCCGATTTCTCGACGAATTTCTCAAACTGAAGGGGTTTTCGGTCAGCAGTTATTCATCGGCCGAAGATGCGCTGCCCGAGCTCGGGAGCGGCAACTTTTCCATCGCCATCTTCGATGTGGTCCTCCCCGGGATGTCGGGCCGCGACGCCTGCGCCTGGATCCGCGACAACGAGGCAACCTCCCAGCGACCCGTCATCCTGATGACCGCCATCCACCGCGGAACGGATCAGGCGAAGAAAGCCAAGGAAGAATTCGGAGCGACCGAATACCTGCTCAAACCCTTCAGCCTGGACAACCTTTACCAGAGAATACTCGGCCTGCTCGGCGAGGAGTACAGGGTCGCCGACATCAAGGAGCGTGAGACGGCAACCATCGAGGGGAGCCTTGCCGAAACCGCTTTTCCGAAGCTCTTGCACGACCTTTACGCTCTCAAGGTCACCGGGCTGCTGCACCTGTCTCTGGACGAACGCAAAAAGGTCATCTATTTCATGGAAGGGTACCCGATCTTTGTGCGTTCGAACCTGATCCGCGAATGCCTGGGGAAACTTCTGGTCAGAAAGGGGTTCATCGACGAACGGGAATGCGAGGAGTCGCTCAAGCGGGTCAAGGAGACCGGACGCCTGCAGGGTACCGTACTGATCGAAATGGGACACCTCACGCCGCAGCAACTGCACGACGTGCTCAAGCTGCAGGCCACGGAGAAACTCCTGGAAATCTTCTCCTGGCCGAAAGGGAACTACCGCTTCACCCATGCCCAGGATTTCAAGAAGAACATCACCCGCATCAACCTGTCACCGGCCAACCTGATCCTGCAGGGCTTGCGCCGGCATTACAACGAGGAGAAGCTGGACAAGATCCTCGAGACGCACCTCTCCTATTACCCGGCGCTCTCGACGAACCCGCACTACCGCTTCCAGGATGTCGAACTGACCGGAAAGGACGCCGCCCTTCTCGCCGAATGCCGCGGCGACAAGACGTTCGAAGAGGTTCTGGAGGCGTACCCGCTCTCCCGCTTCGAGAACAAGCAGTTGCTCACCGCCCTGCTCATGGTCAGGATGCTCGAAAGCAGGGAGATGCCGCTCTCCCCCGAGGAGCAGTCGACGCTCTTTACCGACGCGCCGGCCAGGCAGGAGAAAAGGGAGTCGTGTCTTGGCGACAACACCCGGATGATGCAGGAAGACTATTTCGCCCTGCTCGGTCTGGGCCACGATGCCGGCACCGAAGAAGTGCGCCGGTCGTATGTCCAGCTGGCCAAGAAGTATCATCCCGACCGCTACCTCCAGGACAATATTTCCACCGACCTGAAACAGAAGATCAACACCCTGTTCCAGCGGATAAGCGAGGCATACGATACACTTTCCGACCCGGTCGGCAGGAAAAAGTACCTGGATGAATTGACCGGCACCGGCAAAAAGAGGGACACCGAAGCCGCCGACATCCTCAAGGCGGAGACATCCTTCCAGAAGGGTCTGGTTCTGCTCAAGGTCAACAATTTTGCCGAGGCGAGAAAGGAATTCGAGGTCGCGGTCAAGCTTTATGCCAAGGAACCGGAGTACCTCTGTTACCTGGCCTGGACCCTGTTCAAGGGAGCGACGAAGCCGGTCGAAAAGGACCAGGCGAAGAAAATGCTCCTCAAGGCGCTGCAGATGAACCAGGATCTCGACAAGGGGCATCTCTTCCTGGGTCGTATCCTCAAGGACGAGGGGAAGGAGCGCGAAGCCGAAAAGCGCTTCGAACGGGCGATCCAGTGCAACCCGAAAAACACCGAGGCGCTGCGCGAGCTCAGGCTCTTCCAGATGCGCAAGCCGACCAACGGCAAAGCGGCGTCGCTGCTCGGAAAGATGTTCAAGAAGTAACCTGCCGCTACCCCCCCAGGCTTTCGCGAACCGAGTCCGGCAGGGCGAAGTGACCGAGGGCTCTTGCGAACGACTCCGTGGTCATTTCGCTCCTCACCCTCCTGAGATAACACAGCATCAGGTAGGCGCGCAGAATGTCGCGCTGCTCTTTTTCCAACCCGCTGAAGAGAAGCCCGACCCGCACGTCCCTGTCGGAGGAGAGGACCGGGTGGATCGCGTAGATCACCCGCGAATCAATCCGCATGACCTCACCGGCTACCGGCAGCGACAGGATGACCGGCTGATTCCGGATCAGTTCACGATGGCAGGGAAAACGGCAGCCCATATCGGAGAGGCTGCTCAGGGTCGCCCTGACCGTTTCGTTATCGATCGTGACCGAAGCGTCTATTTCGACATCCATGCGGATGTGCATCCGGGGCGGCCGGTGAAAACGGTACTCGAGAACCTGCCATAGGCGCTCGAATTCCAGCGGCAGCCCCAGGCTCCCTTCCCCCCCCTGCTGCGGCGAGCGGACCAGCCAGATCGTGTCCTGACCCTCGACCGGTACGGCGCACCCCTCCTCGGCCAGGAGCAGGACATCCCTCCCCGCGTCCGGGCGGATCTCGTATTTCCAGTGCGCCAGCAGCGAGCAGAGAAGTTCCTTCAGTGCCTCGCAGCCGGTCTCGACCCTGATGGCCCGGGCAATGCCGGTTCTTTCCGAACTTCCCTTGAGCATCCAAACCCCGTTACCCAATCGATATCACTGAAAGAAACTTGATTCGCGCCCCGGCCGTACTCAGAAATCAGCGAGCCGCCTGTCCATCAGGTGCCTCGGATGGACGTTACTCAGGGCGCCGATCATGCTCTTCTTCAGATGCCTGTTCTCCTGAGCCAGTTCGCGGATAAGGCGCTTCATTCGCTGGCGCTTCTGGTCGACCACGCCGCATACCGGACAGGCGCAGCAGACGACCGGGAACTTCTGTTCTTTCGAAAAGCGGATGATGTCCCCCTCCTCGACGTAGACCAGCGGACGAATGACGGTATGCCGGCCGTTGTCGGCGAGCATTTTCGGACTCATCGCCTTGAGGCTGCCGACATAGAACTGGTTCAGAAGCAGGGTCTCGATGAAATCGTCGAGATGATGTCCCAGGGCGATCTTGTTACAGCCGAGGTCATCGGCCAGGGTGTAGAGAACGCCGCGGCGCAGGCGGGCACAGAATGAGCAGTAGGACGTCCCGGGGCGGCGCTTCTCCTCGATGATCTCGTAGCAGTTGGTCGACTCCATCCGGTGTTCGAAGCCGCAGTCGAGCAGGTGCCTGGCGATGACCTCCTTGCGGAATCCGGGAAAACCGGAATCGACATTGACGGCGACCAGTTCGTACCTGATCGGAGCGCGACGCCGCAGTTCGTCGAGGATGTGCAGCAGGGTGTAGGAGTCCTTGCCGCCGGAGACGCCGACGGCAATCCGGTCCCCTTCCTCGATCATGTTGAAGTCGCCGACCGCCTTGCCGGTCAGTTTCCTGATTTTCCGGAACAGTTGCCCTTCCATCCTGACTTTCCTTCAGCTTTTCAAACAGTTCGGCTGTTTTAATCGAAATCGGGCAAATATGCAAGTTTTACGAAAAAAGGCGGCCGAGACGGCCGCCTTTCGAATCGAACGCCCCTGACCATCAATGCCCGCTTTTCAACACCCCCGCTTCTCCACGCTTGCGGTTCTCCGCATTCTGGAGGTGGTCGGCGTGCCGCTCCCTCAGACCGACCCGGGTACGGATATCCTCCAGCAACAGATAAAGAGAGGGGATCAGCAGCAGGGTGATGCCGGTCGCGAACATGATGCCGAAGGCGAGGCTGATCGCCATCGGAATCAAAAACTGCGCCTGGACACTGGTTTCGAGGATCATCGGCATCAGCCCGAAGAAGGTTGTCAGGGATGTCAGCAGAATCGGCCGGAAGCGGCGGAGACCGGCCTCGACCACAGCGTCGTGAAGCCCGACGCCTCTCTTGCGCGTCCGATTGACGTAATCGATCAGCAGCAGCGAATCGTTGATGACGACGCCGGTCAGGGCGACGATGCCGAACATGCTGAGGATGCTGAGATCGAACCCCATCAGCAGATGACCGAGGATGGCGCCGACGATACCGAAGGGGATCGCCATCATGATCAGGAGCGGCTGCGAATAGCTGCGGAAGGAAACCGCCAGCAGGGCAAAGATGACGAACAGGATCAGCTGGAAGCCGGTCTTCATGCTCGCCATCGACTCGCGCCGGTTCTTGTCTTCCCCTTCGAGATCGTAGCTGAGCCCTGGATAGTCGGCCATCAGATCGGGAAGCGACGTCAGCTTCATCTGCCCGATGATCTCCTCGGCGTTGGCGACGCGGTTGTCGACCGTAGCGGTGACGTTGATGACCCTCTTGCGGTCAGTCCGGTTGATCTTGCTGAATCCCCGATCCTCCTCCAGCGTTGCGGCCCGATTCAGCGGCAACGCGCCGCCGTCAGGGGTGCGGATGCGCATTGACTCCAGATCCCAGAGATGCCGGCGGCTCTCCTCGGGATAACGGACCACGACCTTGACCTCGTTGCGGCCCCGCTGCAGCCGCAACGCCTCCGAACCGTAAAAAGCGCCCCGCAGCTGCCGGCCGAGGTTCTCCTCGGTCACCCCCAGGGTCCGCGCTTCCGGCTTCAGCTTCAGCTTGACCTCTTTCTTGCCGAGGGTGTAGTTGTCGGTAATATCTCCGGTCCCCGGATAGGTGGCGATCGCTGCCTTGAGCCGCTCGGCCGCCTCGTCGAGGACGGCGAAATCTTCGTGCGCCAGCTGGACGTCGATGTTGGCGCCGAGATGGATCAGGTTGGAGGTGAACGTCAGGGTTTCTACGCCGGCCAGATCGCCGACCCGCTTGCGCCAGAGGTTGGAAATCTCCGTGGCCGGAATGTCCCGTTTCTCGCTCGGCGTCAGGAACATGTAGATGTTCGCCAGGTTGCTGCCGGCGCTCGAGGAAACACCTCCCGGCCCCTGGTCGCTGATCGAGGCGCCGACGACAGAATACATCTGCAGCAGGATCGATTCACCGGCCGGTCGGTCGGCATCATACTCCTTGACCAGCTCCATGCCGACTTCGACGATCCGCTGCTGGACGCTCTCTGTTTTACCGATCGGTGTACCCGGCGCCATTTCCAGGGAGACGGTAATGGCATCGCCGTCGACCACCGGCATGAAACGGAACTTGACGAGACCGCCGCCGACCAGGCCGACGCCGGCGACCAGCAGCAGGGCAACCGCCGCCGACAGGGTGGCATAGCGGTAACGGAGACAACGATCGAGCACCCGTCGATAGGGCCCCCGGACGAACCTCTCCAGCCCCTCGCCGAATCTGCGTCGCATCCGGTCGATGCGGCCGATAAAGCCGCCATTGCTCTCGCGACGCCTGCCGATGGCGAGATGGGCCGGCAGTATGAAGAGGCACTCGACCAGCGAAACCAGCAGGATGGTGATGACGATCGCCGGAATCACCAGAATGAACTTCCCCATGATGCCGCTGGTGAAGAGCAGCGGCATGAAAGCGGTGACCGAGGTCAGGATAGCGAAGATGACCGGCTGCGATACCTCGATCGCCCCGTCTATTGCCGCCTGCATGTACGGCTTGCCCATCTGCCGGTGCTCGTAGACATTTTCGCCGACGACGATGGCGTCGTCGACGACGATCCCGAGAGCCATGATGAAGGCGAACAGGGAGATCATGTTGATCGAGACATCGATGGCCGGCATGAACAGCAGCGCACCGAAAAACGAGATCGGGATGCCGAGCATGACCCAGAGCGCCAGGCGGATCTCGAGGAACAGCCCGAGGGTGATAAAGACCAGGATGAGGCCGATGAAGGCATTCTTCATCAACAGGTTCTTGCGGCTCTCGAACAGCTCGGACAGGTCGTAGAGGGTGGCGATATTGACGGTATCCGGAAGCTCGGTTCTCTTTTTTGCGACATAATCCTTGACCGCCGCCGAAATTTCCGTCGGCTTCTGGTCGCCGACCCGGTACACCTTGACCATCGCCGCCGGCAACCCGTTGGAGAGCCCGTACTGGTCGGAATCCTCGAATCCGTCCCTGACGGTGGCGATATCGCCCAGGGTCACTTCCGATCCGTCCTCGTTGTTGAGAATGACGATCCGTTCGTAACCTTCTCCGTAATAGCGCCGCTCCTTGGTCCGAACGAGGATCTCGCCGCTGTCGGTCTTGATCGTTCCGCCGGGAAGGTCGACCGATGCCTCGCGGATGCGCGCGGCGATCCGGTCGAAGGTCAGGCCGAAACGGCGAAGGTTCTCCTCGGGGACCTCGACGGAGATCTCGTAAGGGCGCACGCCGCTCAGATCGACCTGGGTGATGTTGTCGATCAGCAGCAGCTCGTCCCTGACCTGCTCGGCCATCTCCCGCAAACTTCTCTCCGGCATCTCCCCGGAGACGACAACGGTGATGACCTCGCGGCGATTGAGCAGCTTGCTGACGACCGGTTTTTCGGCATCCCTCGGGAAAGTGATGATCCGGTCGACCTCGCTTTTGATATCCTGTAGAACGAGATCGACATCGGCGTCGTTCATCACTTCGGCGATGACATTGCCGTATCCTTCGCCAGCAACCGACTTGACCTGCTTGATTCCGTCGACGCCGGTCAGGTTCTCCTCGATCTTGAGGATGACCCCCTCCTCGACCTCCTCCGGCCCGGCGCCCGGATAGGCGACCGATACCATCACCCGGTCGAGGGCGATTTCCGGGAAAACCTCCTGCTTGATACTGAAACCGAGAACCAGGCCGCCGACGATGAACACCAGCATCATCAGGTTTGCGGCGACATGGTTCTGGGCCATCCAGCGGATTGCGTTGTTCATCTATTCCGTCTCCTGCAACTGCGGCCGCAGCAGCATGCCGTCGGCCGCGGCGGCCAGTCCGGTCAGCACCACCTGGTCGCCCGGATCGATACCGGCGGTAACCAGCACCTCCTGCCTTTCCCGCCGAACGATTTCCACTTTTCTGATTTGCAGTTTCTTGTTTTCGTCGACCGTCCAGACGGTGTCGTCATCGCGCAGCGCGCCGCGAGGGATAACGATGACATCGGCCACCTCGGTGCCGTACAACAGGACTTCGGCAAACATCCCCGGCGCCAGTTCGTGTGCTGCACTCTTGTCACGTCCAGACCTGCCGAAAGGATCGTTGACCGCGACCACCACCTTGGCCATCCGGGTGCGCGGGTCGATCTCGCCAAAGGCGCGGACGATCTGGCCCTGCCATTCATGCCGGGTTTCGCCGATGGACATTCTCACGGTGGCTGGCGAACCTTCGATATCTCGACCGTTGCGAGGGACCTTCAGCCAGGCAAGCTCTTCCAGCGGCAGCGGCACGACAATTTCCACCCGGTCTGTTCCGGCAACAGTCGCCACCCTGGTTCCGGCGCGCACGTACTGGCCGACGTCAATCTGCTCGCTTCTGACGAAGCAGTTGAAAGGAGCACGGATGACCGTTCTCGACAGGTCGAGCTCCGCCTGTTTCACCGCCGACCGGGCCGAGGCGACCTGGGCTTCGGCAGCTTTCAGCTGCGGCTCGTACAGGGTCAGGGGGTTGGCCGGGCGGGATTCGTTCTGCCTGATGCGTTCCCAATCCAGGCGGGCGATTTCGGCCAGGCTCCGGTTGCGCAGCAGCTCAAGTTCGGCCTGGGCGAGGCTTGCTTTGGCCCGTTCAAGGGCCAACTCATAATCGACTTTTTCAATGGTGAACAGCAACTCCCCCTCGTTGAAAAAGCCCCCCTCGACCATGCGCGGCGACATCTGCCTGACCTGTCCGCTCACCTGCGGGGTGATGTCGGCCGACTGCGTCGGCTGGACCGTTCCGGTTCCCGGCACGACGATCTGACTTCTGCTCTGCTCGGCGACCATCACCTCGACCAGCGGGCCGCTGTAGGTCCGCGCCACCCGTTGCGGGATCGAACGGGACTTGATCAGGACAAAGGAGAGAATCACCCCGGCGAGGATTATGATAATCGGGAGGATAATTTTCATCAGCAGATCTTTTTTACTCATGATTCGCCATCCTGTTTTTCTCTTCACGTGCTGCGATTTCCCCCAGCATCCACTCGCCGCCCAATGCCCGGGCAAGGCTGATACGGGCGGTGATCAGTTGTCGACGGGCGCTGAGCAGCTGGCTGCGGGTATTGAAGTGGGTGCGCTGCGCCGAGAGTACCGGCAGATAGTCGGTCAATCCGTAGAAATAGCGATCGAGCGACAAACGCAGGGTCGCTTCGGTCGCCGATTCGGTTTCAATCAGGCTGGAGATCCGCATCTCCAGTTCGCGGTTTTCAACGAGAGCGTCCTCGACCTCCTTGAAGGCGCTCAGTACAGCCTGCCGGTAGGCGGCGACCCGCTCACGTGCCACCGCCTTGCTCCGCTCGACTTCCGATCGCCGGCGGCCGGCGTCGAATACTGGCAGTGTCAGCTTGCCGAGGTAGCTCCAGAAGTCCCCTTCGATCAGGCCGGTGGAAAAATCCTGACTGCTGGTGCCATAGTTTCCGAGCAGGTTGATCGACGGGAACCGGTCGGCGATGGCGGCGGCGACGTCGGCATCGGCTGCCTCGACCAGGCGCAGCGAAGCGCGAAGGTCGGGGCGGCGGCCGAGCAGCTCGGACGGAATTCCGGCCGGAAACGCCTCGGGTGCGGCAGGGAGCTCCTTGAGATTGCCGGCGCTTACGCGATCCGGATAGCGCCCGAGCAACACGGCAATACCGTGCTCGGCGGTCGCCAGGTTGGCAGCAAAGAGATGCCGGCTTGCCCGGGCGGCGCTCAGGTTCTGTCGCGCCTGGTACACGTCGACGGCCGGGACGACGCCGAGCCGGTAGCGTTCCTCGACGCTTTCGACGGTATCGGCAAAAGATTTGATCGTCTCGTCGGTCAGCGCCAGCTGGGCACGCTGCTCGACCGCCAGGTAATAAAGGTCGGCCAGCTGCGCCGACAGCCCCAGATAAAGGGTCTGCAGCTCCTCTTGACTCGCTTCGTACCTTTTGCCGGCCGATTCAGCCCGCTTGGCGATTTTACCCCAGAGGTCGAGCTCGTATGCGGCGGCTCCGGAAAACTGGTAATTGTCCCCGGTGAAATCCCCGCCGACGGTCGGTTGCTTCGATCGGCCGGCCTGTCCCTCGGCGCTCAGGGACGGGAAACGGGCCGCGCGAACTGTCCTGAACGTAGAGCGGGCCTGCTGCAGGCGCGCATACGCCTGTTCGATCTCCAGATTCTGTTCGAACATCTCGTCCATCACCCGATTGAGCTGCAGGTCTTCGAACCGCGCCCACCAGCGCCCCGTCGTAAACGGTTCGACGGGTTCCCCCTGTTGCGCAACGAACTCCGCCGGCATCTCTTCCGGAAATCCGATCTCCGATTGCGGATAGAAGGCACACCCCGACAGGAGCATAACGATTATTGCGATTATTGTGCGAAGCAATATCTTCATCGGCTGACCCCCGCAGTCACAAACGCCAGCAGTTCAGCGATCAGCTTATCGACGTCGACATCGCGATTCAGACCTTTCGGCAGCAGCTCGAGTTTGCCGAGCAGGCGCATGGTGTGCGTGGTCGAGCCGAGGGCAAAATGGAGGCGCCAGAAGACCGTATCGGCATCCAGGCCGGGGAGCGACTGCTGCAACAGGTTGAAGAAGAGCAGAAAGAGCGGCATGATGTGGTGGATGAAGACGTTTCGGACGGTGTCGTCCGGCTCGGCGATCGCCCGGCCGATCAGCGTGCTGAAATTTTCCGCGCCCGGATCCTGGCAGCAGAACTGTACCGTAGGGACGATAAAGGCCTCCAGAACCTCTTCCGGCCCAGGTGTTCGTCCTTCCCGCTCCGCCCGGTCGCGAACGGACTCGAGCCGATCCCGGCGGATGGCGTTGAGCGGCACGAGGCGCCGCTTGAGCACCTCCTCGAGCAGCGCTTCCTTCGAACCGAAATGGTAATTGACCGCGGCCAGGTTGGCCTTGGCCTCGGAGGTGATCGCCCGCATCGATGCGAAATGGAAACCGTCACGGGCAAAGAGAAATTCAGCCGCATCGAGAATGCGGTCCCTGGTTGACGCTTGACTCATGATTTTGTCTCCGGAATTGATGGCAGCGAGAATTAAAACAAACGTTTGAATTATTTGTCAAGCATATTTTTATCCAGCGATTGCACTGGAACATACCGCATGTTAAATATAGGGCTGTAGAAACTGTCCGATGCAATGAATCCCCGGGAGGAGATATGTCCCCTCAGCGTGCCACTGGAGCCCGCGTCATATTGACGCTGGCCGCGTTTGTCATCTTCGTCGCCGGCCTGCGCGAGGCCGAGGCGATTATCGTCCCCTTCCTGCTCTCGGCGCTGATCGCCATGATCTGCACCCCCCCGCTGTTCTGGCTGCAGCGCAAGGGGCTGCCAACTTCCGCTTCGGTGCTGATTATCGTCGTCGGCATCATGGTCCTCGGCTTTATTTTCGGCACGGTCATCGCCACCTCGCTGAACAGCTTCGCCTCCAACGCCCCCTCCTACCAGGCGCGGCTGAAAGAGGAAACCGTCGCCCTGCTCGGCTGGTTGCAGGAACGGGGCATCGACAT
The DNA here is from genome assembly GCA_041592975.1 of Desulfuromonadales bacterium. Classification (GTDB taxonomy): domain Bacteria; phylum Desulfobacterota; class Desulfuromonadia; order Desulfuromonadales; family UBA2294; genus BM707. The sequence goes on along the minus strand of JBFHOZ010000018.1, from coordinate 5,962 downwards.
CTCGATGAGCGTGCTCAACAACTACCTCGACCCGTCGAAGGCGATGCAGATGGTGACCGCCAGCCTGAAGCAGCTGGGAGGCGTGCTCACCAACGCTTTCCTCATCCTGATTACCGTCATTTTCATCCTCCTGGAGGCATCCGGATTCCCGACCAAGCTGCGACAGGCCCTGGACAATCCGGACGAATCGATGGGGTACTTCCAGAAAATCACCGAAAACATCAAGCATTACCTGGCGCTGAAAACCCTGCTCAGCCTCGGAACCGGCATCTGCGTCACCTTGTTCCTGCTGTTCCTCGGTATCGACTATGCCGTTCTATGGGGCATCATCGCCTTTCTTCTCAACTACATCCCCAATATCGGTTCGATCATCGCCTCCGTCCCGGCCGTCCTGCTCGCCTTCATCCAGTTCGGCATCGGCAAGGCGGCGATCGTCGCCGGCGGCTACCTCGCCATCAACATGCTCTTCGGTCCGGGCCTCGAGCCGAAGATCATGGGGCGCGGTCTCGGGCTCTCGACCCTGGTCGTCTTCCTTTCCCTCGTTTTCTGGGGCTGGGTCCTCGGGCCGGTCGGTATGCTGCTGTCGGTCGTTCTGACGATGATCGTCAAGATCGCCCTGGAGAGCCGTGACGACACGCGCTGGCTCGGCATTTTGCTCGGCAACCCGGAGGCACCCGAGCCACCGGAACCGAAAGTCGACGAATCCTGATGAAGGTCACCCGCATCTACACCGGCAGCGACGGCGAGTCCCATTTCGAGGATATCGATATCCCCCTGAGGGATGCCGGCGATATCGGCGCCCTCTCTGCCGTGTTCGGGGCGACCGGGGTCATCTTCCGCGAAACGTCCGGCAGCTACGACTACCACTGGCATACCGCACCGCGAAGGCAGTACGTGGTCATGCTCGCCGGCGAGGTCGATATCGAGATCGGCAACGGCACCGTTCGCCGGTTCTCGACCGGCGACATCCTCCTCGCCGAGGACACCACCGGCCGCGGGCACATCAGCCGGGCCGTCGACGGCAAGCCGCGCAAATCGCTTTTCATTACCCTCGACTAACCCCCTGTTCACTAATCGATGCTTTCTTAAGGAAAAATAATTTCCCGACTTGTTGACTAAAGTTTTTTTGGGATTATAATCCCAAATATGAAGAGCAAGATCGAACATAAATTGCAAGCGGCCGTTGTCAGGCTCCTCAAACCGCTGGTCCGCATCCTGTTACGAAACGGGATTCCCTTCGGTGTATTTGAAGAACTGGCCCGCTGGACCTACGTCGACGTTGCCTTCCAGGAGTCGAGCCTGCCCGGCCGCAAACTGACCGATTCGAGAGTTTCGATCGTCACCGGCCTTTCCCGCAAGGAAGTCAGCCGCCTCAAGAGTATCGAAGCTCCTGAAGATAACGAAGCAGCTCCCCGTTTCAACCGGGCCGCCCGCGTCATCGGTGGCTGGACCCGCGATCCCCGTTTTTTGGATTTGCAAGGTGAACCTGCTAAGCTTTCTCTTGATAGTGGGGAAAATTCTTTCAATGAACTGGTCAAGGCCTATGGCGGCGATGTCCCGGCCCGGGCCGTATTTGATGAGTTACTCAGGGTTGGATCAATTGCCCCGACGGATGACGGTTATATTGAGCTCGTCCAGCGGGCATATGTTCCCAACACCGGCTTGACAGAGAAAATTGAAATCCTCGGCACCGACGTCGGCGATCTGATCAATACGATCGACCACAATATTGAGAGTGGAACCGAGCCGAAGTGGTTCCAGCGCAAGGTTGCCTACGACAATATCCCCGAAGAAGCCGCCGCAACCTTCCAGGTCGACAGTGCCGAGCAGGCGCAGAAGTTGCTCGAGGAGTTCGACCGCTTTCTCGCCGCCCAGGATCGCGACCTCAACCCCGGGAAAACCGGCACCGGCCGCAAGCGGGTCGGCATCGGTATCTACTATTTCGAAGAAGACATGGAGAAAGGTGGTGAGTCGTCATGATGAATTGTCTGCATAACAGAGCTGTTTTGATCGTCGCCATACTGGTACTGGTCGTGACGGGAATCGGCGGCTGCGGCAGCAGTGGCGGCTCCACCGCCGGCGGTGGCATCGGCGGCACCGGGGTGATTGCATCGGGCGCAATTACCGACATCGGTAGCGTTCATGTCAACGGTGCTATCTACAACACCGACACTGCCACCTTCATTCTTGATGACTCCCCGGGGACTGAGGCAGAGATGCGCCGTGGCATGGTCGTTCGCGTCGAAGGCACGCGCGACACCGTGACAACCGGAACGGCAAACACGGTTACCTATGAGGATGTCGTAAAAGGTCCGGTGACCAGTGTCGTCACTTCGGCACAGGCAACAACCCTGATTGTGCTGGGGCAAACAGTTATCGTCGAACAGGATGTAACCTACGTTGATGACGATGCCGGCGGCACGACTCTTACCCTCCCAACTTTTACTGCAGGTGACGAAGTCGAAATCAGCGGCCTTCGGGAAACCATTGCCAGTGGGTTGAGCGTTGTCAACGGACCGATCCGCGCCACCTACATCGACGTAAAAGAGACTCTCTTGAGCGAATACGAAGTGAAAGGGGTGGTTGAAAATGCTAATCCAACAAGCTTTGATATCGCGGGATTACAGATCGACTTTGGCACCCAGCAGACAAACGGCACACTCGTCGAAGTCAAGGGAACGGACTTCAACTCGTCAACAAACACACTGGTGGCAACCAGTATTGAGACCCGGACTGCCGGTCTTGGTGAGACGGAATTCGACCATGCGGAGGTTGAGGGATTCGTAAACAGTCTCGACACCGGACTCAAAACACTCGAACTCGACGGACAGGTCGTCGACTATTCCGGAGCGTCTTTTGAAGGCGGTGCAGCAGGCGATTTGAACAATGGCGTCAAGGTCGAGACCGAAGGTTCGATCAGCGGCGGCATCCTCGTTGCCGACAAGGTGGAATTCAAGGAGAGCATCCGCATCCGAGGCAATGCTTTCGACAGTGACACCGACGGATCTTTTATCATCGACGGACTGAGCGGCCTGACGATCTTCGTCGATCCGGCCCTGACGGAATATGATGGCTTCAGCAGCGTCTCCGCCGACGATCACGTTGAAATCCGCGGCCGCCAGATCGCCGGCAGCGGGGCTGTCCTCGCAACGGAAATCAGAGACCGGGGCCCTTCCGATTCGCGCGTTGAATTCCAGGCCCCGGCCACCGCGTTCGTTTCGACGCCGGGCATCGACAATGTCACCCTGATGGAAATTATTACCGTCGACACGACCGACGTCCCGAATCCATTCATTTTCCGGGATTTCGACGGCAACAGCATCAACCGATCCGATTTCTACAACACCCTGACCATCGGCGACCTGGTCAAGTCCAAGGGGACTTTGCAGGCCGGACCGTCCGTCAACTGGGAAGAAATTGAACGTGAAGACGAATAATGACTTTGATTTTCTGACTTGATATCGGTTGGCATATCTCCAAGGGAGGAAGAAAAGGAGACCGAACATGAAAGCGCAAGCAATCGAACAGTGGTGGACGACATGGCTCAATATCGTTGTCCTGAGCATCGCCGTCGCCATCCTCTCCGCCTGCGGCGGCGGTGGCGGCGGAGCAACCGCCGGCAGCACGCCCGGCATCTCCAGCGGCGAAATCGAAGGATTCGGCAGCGTCATCGTCAACGGTGTCAAATTCGAGGTCGAGGGGGCCGAAATTGAATTCGAACATGGTCAGCTGGTGACCATCACTGGCGGCAACGAACAGAGTTTCCTTCGTCAAGGGATGCAGATCGAGGTCGAAGGAACCTTCAACGACGACGGAAGGACCGGAACCGCAAGCCGGATCGTCATCGACGACGAGCTCGAAGGTGCAATCAGCAACCTCGACAACAGCAACCTTGCGACGACCGGTGTCGTGACCTTCACCGTTCTCGGTCAGAATGTCGTTGCCGTTGATGGTGTCACCAACGTCGACGACACTCAGTGGTCGGGGAATCTCGCACTGGTTGCCAACGATCACTTCGTCGAAGTTCATGGCATGCCGGACGGCAGCGGCACCATCCAGGCGACCTTCCTCGAATTCAAGGCCGACAGCCCTGTCGCTTTCGCAGCCCTGGGAGATGAGGGAGAACTTGAAATCACCGGCGTCATCACCACTCCGATCGCGGGGAACCAGTTCAGTATTGGCAGCCAGCTCGTCGACTATACCGGAGTCACCCCGGATGGACCGATCGCACAGGGGACACTGGTTGAAGTCAAGGGAACCCTCAATGGGGGCATCCTCGAAGCGACAAGTGTTCACGTCGAGGACGGTTTCAACGATGCGGCCAAGATCGAGGTCGAGGGGCTGATCCGCAACCTCGACACCCCGAACCCGGGCGAATTCACTCTCAAGGGGCAGGTCGTCGATTACACGGGCGCACTCTACTTCGGCGGTGTCGAGGCCGACCTCGCCAATGGTATCAAGGTCGAAGCCGAAGGCCCGGTCATCGGTGGCGTCCTGATGGCAAGCAAGATCAAGTTCAAGGACAGCTTCCGCTACGAAGGGGCCGCTTCCAAAATCAACGCGAACACCTTGAACATCAACGTCCCTTCCGGCGCAAATCTCGTTGTTCTCGTCGATCCGTCGCTGACCCAGGACGCCGGGATCGATTACAGCACCCGTGATGCCAAGATCAGGGCGCGCATCGTATCCGGCTCGACCCTCATCGCCACCCGGATTGCCGATGGCGGCGGGCAGGGAACCCGGCAGATGTTTGAAGCCCCGGTCGTCGACTTTGATCAGGGGGCGGAAACGGTCGAACTTCTCGATGACGGGAACGGAACCCAGACCGGCCTCATTGTCTTCGATACTGGCAGCCTCTTAGACCTCAACCAGCAGGGTGGTGCCGATTCCGACTTTGAAATTGAAGACAGCAATGTCACCAGGGCAGCCTTCTACGCCTCATTGAACGTTGGTGACCATGTCAAGGTCCGGTATGACAGTGGCACCGAAGATCAGATCGAGATCGAACTCGAAGATTGACCTCTTGTCGGACGGCCAACAAAAAAGGCGGAGCTTTTTGCTCCGCCTTTTCAATGTCCGGCAGCCGCGCCGTCCCCTCTTCTCCGGTCGTGCACCCCGACCAGGCGGCCTCCCGGCAGCGCCATGATGGCGTTCACCCGGCCGAGCCGCTGCCGTTGCTTGAGTTCGTGGCCGAGGCTCGTCAAGGCGACGATCGTCTCGATCGGAAAGGCATCCGGTTCATGATAGATGACGTCCGGCAGCCACTGGTGATGCACCCTCGGAGCCGCCACGGCATCCGCAAGCGACATGCAATTGTCGATCACGTTGATGATCACCTGCGCGACTGTGGTGATGATGGTCGACCCGCCGGGGGAGCCGACCACCAGGAACAGCTCCCCGTCTCTCTCGACGATCGTCGGCGTCATCGAACTCAGCATCCGCTTCCCCGGGGCGATGGCGTTCGCCTCGCCGCCGACCAGGCCGAACTGGTTCGGCACCCCCGGCTTGCTGCTGAAATCGTCCATCTCGTTGTTGAGGAGGAAGCCGGCCCCGGCGACCATCACTTTCGAGCCGAACGGACCATTGAGGGTGGTGGTGATCGAGACGGCGTTCCCTTCCGCATCAACGACGGAGAAGTGGGTCGTCTCCAGGCTTTCGCCCCCGGCGACAATCCCGGCGGAAACCTCCGTGGAAGGTGTCCTGTCGTCCAGCAGGATGTTGGCGAAACGGCTCTGCAGGTAGTGATCGCCGAGCAGCTTGCCGAGCGGAACCTCGTGGAAATCGGGATCGCCGAGATGCACCGCCCGGTCGGCGTAGACCCGCCGCTCGATCTCGGTGAGGATATGTGCCCGGCGCCGGTCGTCGATCGGCCACGTGGAGAGCGGCCACGGCTCCGCGCCGTAGAGAATCTGCAGCAGGGACACCCCGCCGCTCGAGGGCGGCGGCATCGACACGACCCGGT
>JBFHOZ010000017.1:0-23711 GCA_041592975.1 Desulfuromonadales bacterium | reverse complement strand
TACATATCACAGATTTAGAATAGTGAGGACTATCAATGAGCACACAAGTTGCCAAGCAGTCAGAAATAAACCGCAAATGGTTCGTCGTTGACCTCGACGAGCAGGTACTCGGTCGGGCAGCGACAGAAATTGCCCGGGTTCTTCGCGGCAAGCACAAGGCGATTTACTCTCCCAGCGTCGACACCGGTGATTTCGTCATCGTCGTCAATGCCGAGAAGGTCAAGTTGACCGGTAACAAGCTTGCCGACAAGAAATACTATCATCACACCGGCTTCCCGGGGGGGATCCGCTCGATCACCGCGGAGAAACTTATCGAGAAGAAGCCGGAGGAACTGATCAGGAAAGCTGTCAAGGGGATGCTGCCCAAGAACAAGCTGGGCCGGCAGATGATCAGGAAGCTGAAGATTTACAGCGGCGGCGAGCATCCGCACGCAGCCCAGCAGCCGAAAACCCTTTCCCTCTAGACAGCAGGCAGGAGACCAACATGGCAGTGCAGAAATTTTACGCCACCGGTAAAAGGAAAACGTCCGTCGCCCGGGTCTGGATCGCTCCCGGCAGTGGCAATATTATCGTCAACAAGCAGGATATCGACGAGTATTTCGGTCGTCCGACATCCAAGATGATCATCCGCCAGCCGTTCCAGCTGACCGACAACGTCGGCAAGTACGACGTCTGGGTCAACGTCACCGGCGGCGGCCCGTCCGGACAGGCGGGCGCGATCAAGCACGGCATCACCAAGGCCCTGCTCGAGGCGGATGGCGAACTTCGCGGCGTTCTGAAGAAGGCCGGCTTCGTCACCCGCGACAGCCGCGTCAAGGAACGGAAAAAGTACGGTCGCCGCGCCGCCCGTCGGAGCTTCCAGTTCTCCAAGCGTTAAGAGTTCGTTGTTACCTTGTGTCGCAACATGCTACAAAAGGGGAAGCCGTTGGCTTCCCCTTTTCTATTGACGGAGTGCAGATATGTATGACGTAGCAGTCGTCGGTGCGAGCGGCTATACCGGCATCGAGCTGGTCCGGATCCTGGTCAATCATCCGCAGGTCAGGCTGACCTGCCTGACGTCGCGGCAGCATGCCGGCAAAAGCTTCTCCGAAGTTTTCCCGTCGGTTGCCGGAATTGCCGATCTGGTCTGCGATCCGATTGACGTCGACTTGATCAACAGCAAGGCCGAGGTCGTTTTCACCGCCCTGCCGCACAAGACCGCCATGGAGGTGGTTCCCTCCTTCGTAGCGGCCGGCAAGACGGTCATTGACCTGTCGGCCGACTACCGGCTCAGGGATCCCGCCGTCTATCGGCAATGGTACGAGGAGCACACCAGCCCGGAGCTCCTGCCCGGTGCCGTTTACGGCCTGCCGGAGCTCTACCGCGAGACGATCGCCTCCGCCGGCCTGGTGGCCAACCCCGGCTGTTACCCGACCGGGGCGGCGCTGGCGCTGCTCCCCCTGGTGGAGAGCCGGCTCATCGATCTCTCCTCCATCGTCATCGACAGCAAGTCCGGGACCAGCGGCGCCGGTCGGGCCGCCAAGGAGGGGAGCCTCTTCTGCGAGGTCAACGAGTCGTTCAGGGCGTACGGCGTCGCCGCCCATCGGCACACCCCGGAGATCGAGCAGACCCTTGGGGCGGTGTGCGGCGAAGAGGTTGTCGTCAGCTTTACGCCGCACCTGCTCCCGGTCGACCGGGGAATCCTCTCCACCTGTTATGCGCGGTTGAACGCCGGAAAGTCGACGGCGGAGCTGCACGACCTGTATGCTTCGCGGTACGCCGACGAGCCGTTTGTGCGGGTAAGGAAGGAGGGCTCGCTGCCCGACATCGCCCACGTCCGCGGGAGCAACTACTGCGATATCGGTGTCGTGGCGGACCCGCGGACCGGTCGGGCGATCGTCGTCTCGGCGATCGACAACCTGGTGAAGGGGGCCTCCGGGCAGGCGGTCCAGAACATGAACCTGATGCTCGGCCTGGATGAGACGGCCGCCCTGCGTACCGTGCCGCTCTTCCCCTGAGGACGCCGCTTTCGACCCCTGAGCGTACAGGTCGGGTCGTTCCTGCATCCGGGCGTTCCCGCCCGCCCGGATGCCTCTGCAGTCGTCGGTGGATATCAGGATGACTGTCGGGCAGACTTCCGGTCGTTTGTGCCGTCCCAGATATGGACCTGGTTGCGGCCGCTTTCCTTGGCCCGGTAGAGCGCCTGGTCGGCCATGTCGAGCAGCAGTTCCATGTTGCTGGTGTGCTCCGGGTAGGAGGCGACGCCGAGGGAGATGGTGACACTGCCGCCGGGCTGGCTCTCCCGTTCCCCCTCGAACTCTTCAGCGGCGACGATTTCCCGCAGCTTCTCAGCCGTGATGCGTGCACCGGAGATGGTGGTCTTCGGCAGGAGGATGACAAACTCCTCGCCGCCGAACCGGGCGACCATGTCGATGCCGCGCGTGTTCTGGAGGAGGATTGATGCGACCTTCTTCAGGGCGATATCCCCCTGCAGGTGGCCGTGGGTATCGTTGTAGCGCTTGAAGTTGTCGATGTCGGCCATGATCATGCTGATGTTCGAGGAATAGCGCTGCGCCTGGACAATCTCCCGCTGCAGGATGGTCTGAAAATGCCTCCGGTTGGCCAGCCCGGTCAGTTCGTCGGTGATCGATTGCCGCTTGGCCTGCTCGTAGAGCTGGGTGTTCTCGACGGCGACGGCGACCTGGTTGGTCACCGCCCGGGCCAGCTTGATGCTGTCTTCGGAGAAACCGTCCGTTTCCGGGTGGTGCAGGTTGAGCACGCCGCAGAGCCTGTTCTTCGACAGCAGCGGCATCGACAGCAGTGACCCAGCTGCCGGCAGTTTCCCCTTGTAGTTCAGGTAGCGATCGTCCTTTTTCAGGTCGGTCACGTAGATCGCCTTGTGGGTCCTCGCCGCCTCGCCGGAGATTCCTTCCTGCAGGGTGAAGGAGACGTCGCCGAGGGTCTCCTCGTCGATGCCGAGAGAGTGTCTGACGATCAGCGTCTCGGTGCCCGGGTTGTACAGCATGAGCGAGGCGATGTTGCAGTTGAGCAGCTCGCTGAGCGTGTTGATGACCCGGTCGAAAAGAACATCCAGTTCGAGGGTCGACGCCATCGCCTGGTTCAGCTGCAGAAGGGTCGAAATCTCCTTCAGGTGCAGTTTCAGTTCGGCGTTGGTGCTTTCGATCGCCCGGTTCTTTTCTTCGAGGATGTCCTTGTAGCGAAGCTCTTCCTGCGCCCTGGTCAATTCGCGCTCCCGGTCGAGCGAGTCCTGGACCATATCGCCGACGTTCTGCATCATGGTGTTGAAGGAGGAGGCAAGCTGGCCGAATTCGCCGTCGTCCGCAACATCCTCGATCCGGTAGTCGAGATGTCCTTCGCCGATCGCCTTCGTCGCCTGCAGCAGCCTCTGTGCCGGTGTGAGGATCTGGCTGATCAGGCGATAGTAGATGAGGCCCCCGATCAGCATGGCGAAGAGAATGGAGAATGTCGAACGCATCGTCAAGGTGCTGACGATCGACGAGATGTCGGCCAGGGGCATTTCCAGCTGGGCGATCAGCATGTCGGTCGAGCCGAGCGGAATGGCATAGAAGAGGTTGCGGTGCTTGAGCAGCCGGTCCTGCGATGTGAATACGCCCTGTCCGTTAAGGGCAGCTTCGAGGATCTCCGGCGTCAGGGGCTGAAAGTCATGGCCGGCAATGCTGCCGACCAGGAACGTGCCGTTCAGGTCGTAAAGGGCCGTGTTCAGGTTGAGGGCGCGCGATATGCTTTCCAGGTATGCCGAATCCATCACCGCCTGGATGACGACGTACTGGACAATCTCCTCTCCGGAGTAGATCGGCCGAACGACGGTCATGGCCGGATCCGGGCCGATGTCGGTGGTGAAACGGACCTGCGACTTGCCGCTGGTCCCGGCAATCCGGATCAGCTCCGCCAGGTTGCTGCCCGGTTCCCTGGCAACGTCCCGGGGGGCGACGTAGCGGGCCGTCATCCCCTCGGCGGCGAGGTTTTCGTCGATCAGGTGTTCGATCTTGTTGAGACGGGCGATGTCGGCGTCCTGGAAGGACCGGTCGATGACGAACGACAGTTCCAGCAGGTTTGTACGACGGACCAGGCGGGTTTCCAGGTTCCTGATTTCCGTGTAAATCTGCTGCTGGAACGCCTGCAGCCGCTCGTCGGCGGTCTTCTCGAGGGTGCCGGTGATGATCAGGATCGTGCCGATGGTCGCCGCCGAGCCGAGGGTCAGCAGAATCGCCAGAAAAGGGACCAGGACCTTGGTGCGAAGGCTCGCTCCCCTGATTTTCGTGCCGCTGCTGCTGGACAAGAGGACTCCTCGGGTTACTGGCCGGACAGGAAGCCCTGCCGGAAAGACTGGTTTTCGCACATGTCGATAAAGTTGCTGGCGACAACCGGGTCGAACTGCGTGCCGGAGTGGTCCATGATTTCCTGGATGGTCGCCTCGTGCGACAACGCGGCCCGGTAGGGGCGGTTCGAGGTCATGGCGTCGTAGGTGTCGGCGACCGAGAGGATGCGGGCTTCGAGAAGGATTTCGTCCTTCTGCAGTTTCCGCGGGTAGCCGTTGCCGTCGTAACGTTCGTGGTGCTGCAGGATGATATTGCGGACATCCTTCAGGAAGGTGATCGGCTCGAGGATCCGGTCGCCGATTTCCGGATGCTCACGCAGCCGGTCGAAATCCTCCTCGCTCAGTTGTTCCTCCTTGTGCAGCAGGTAGATGTCGATGCCGATCTTGCCGATGTCGTGCAGGATGGAGGCCTGCTCGAGACGGGCCATGGCGTTGCCGTCGAGCCCCATGTGGCGGGCGAGGGCGAGGCTGTAGCGGGTCACCCGCTCGGAATGTCCGCGGGTGTAGGGGTCGCTCGCCTCGATGGCCGAAACCAGGGCGTGCACGGTGTTCAGGTAGGTGCGCTGCTGTTCTTCGTAGAGACGCGAGTTGGCGATGGCGACGCTGGCCTGGGCGGCGATGGTCGAAAGCAGGTCGAGGTCGTCACGGATGAATGCGGTGTCGTCGCTCTTGTTCGACATGGTGATGGTGCCGACGATCTCGTCCTTGATCGACAGCGGCGCGCAGAGGACCGACTGCCGGTCGAAACCCAGCAGGCTGGTCTTGTTGAACTCCCTGTTGGTCTCGATATCCTGGATCAGGAGAGGTTCGTTGTTGACGATGACCCAGTGCGAGACGCCCCCCGGCTTGATCGGAATGGTCTCCCCCTCCTTGCCGACCAGATTCGGGATGCCGTGCGATCCGGCGAGGGTCAGTGACCAGTCTTCCTTGTCGAGCAGGAGGATGTAGCCGTAATTGGCGCCGACCGTCTCCATGGTCTTGCGGATCAACAGGTTGAGCAGGCGGTCCATGTCCATGATCGAGTTGGTCGCAAGCCCCATCTTGTACAGGGCCGAGAGCCGCTCCACCGCTCTCTCGAGGGTCGTGTTCTGGTCTTCGAGTTCGCTGGCGAGGTCGGCGATCTTGAAGTTGGCTTCCTCGATCTCCTCGATCCGCTCCTCGAGGCTGATATTGAGATATTCGATCTCCTTGAGGCGCTCCTCGAGGGTGATGTTCATGTGCTGGATCTCTTCGTGGTGAGTCAGCTTCTCCTGGTTGATCGCCAGTTCCCTCTCCTGGTCGATGCGTCGATCGATCGAATCCTTGAGCTGTATGACCATTTTGTTGAACCGCTGGCTCAACTGGGACATCTCGGCGGAGTTGACGATGTCGGTCCTGGCCTGTTCGAAATCGCCATCCTCGACGTGGGAGATGGCGCGGATGATACGCCGGATCGGGCGGTCGACATAGATCAGGATAAAGGCGGTGATCGCCAGGATCAGCACGATAACCGTGATGAACGAGGTCAGAAGCGTCGTTGACTTCCCGGACGCTTCGAGTTGCTCAATGATATCGAGTGAGATATGCAGGTCGAGAATCCCGAGGATCTGTTTGTCGGAACCGTGGCACCGATGACAGGCCGGGGCGTTGTCGATCGTCTTGAAGGCCTTGTACGTCTCCCCGGAGGGTCCGCGCACGACAAAGCCCATCCGGTTGGAGCGGTAGGCAATCAGTTCGGCCGGGGAGATCAGCTCTCCCGTGTTGCCGGGGTTGGACGACCTGAGAATCCTGCCGGATTCGTCAAATATCGTGATCGATTCGATGGTCGGCTCGCGGGAGATTTTCTCCAGGGTCAGGGCGACCTCGGAGTTCCGACCGGAGGACATGCTGCTGATGATGCTGTTGTGGATGGTCTCGTTGATGACCGTGCTGTTCTGTTCGGCGTACTTGTACAGCAGCTTTTTCTGCGTGCCGATGTTGATCCAGGCCGTGACCAGCGCGATGGCGATGACGATGATGGAGATCAGGCCGATGATTTTGAACTTCAGTGAATTCATCCGGTCACTTGCGCAGGTGCTCAAACGGGCATCATGCATGTGGTTATATGACTGAAAGGCCTCTCCGGCTGCGGCATTTAACGACCAGCCAACACGCCGGAAACAGTAACGGTTTCATTAGATACCATCAAACCGCAGCGGCAATCCAGTACGTTTTGTTTATCGCCTCCCCCCTCGCAAGATATTCCAGGAACTTCCTTGACTTGCCAATGCCTGCAATATATACATACGCAGCAGCAAGCTATCATCGAGATTTGCAATTTTGCTGCCAAAAATTACGTGATAACAAAATGTTAGGAGCTTATAATGTCCTTCCTGCTCTCCGTCGTCGGCGTCGTTCTCATCGTTGAAGGGATGCCCTGGTTTCTTTCCCCCGGGGGAATCAAGAATTTTCTGATCCGGGTGCACGCGGTGCCGAACGCCACGCTCAGGTTTTTCGGGCTGACGGCGATGATCGTCGGCCTGCTCATCGTCCGCGCTTCCGTCTGATCGCGAGGCGGGAAAACGCATTGACTTTAGGGGGCAATTGTGGTTGAGTTAGCCTGGATTTCCGGGGGCAGGAGTTCGTCAGATTCATTCGTATGCAGCTAGCCGATTTCGATTTCAATCTGCCACCGGACCTCATCGCCCAGAGCCCGGTCGAAAAGAGGACCGACTCCCGCCTGCTCGTCCTTGACCGCAAGCAATCAACCATCCGGCATGACCGTTTCGCGTCTCTTCTCGACTATTTGCGGCCGGGTGATCTGCTGGTCCTGAACGACACCCGCGTCATCCCGGCCAGGCTGCGCGGCCGGAAGGAGTCGGGCGGACGGATCGAGGTGTTCCTGACCGAGCGGCTGGCCGATGACGGCACGCTCTGGGAGTGCCTGGCGAAAAGTTCCCGGCCGCCCCGCGAAGGGGGGCGGATACTCTTCGACGACGCGCTTGTCGGCGAGATCCTGCCCGGCGCCGAGGCCCCGAAATGGCGGATCCGGTTCACCTGCGACGGGGATGTCGCGACCTGCCTGGACCGCATCGGGCAGATTCCCCTGCCGCCGTATATCGACCGGAGCGCCACTGAGGCCGACCGGGAGCGGTATCAGACGGTCTTTGCCAACAGGGACGGGGCGCTGGCGGCGCCGACGGCGGGACTTCACTTTACCGACGACATCCTGCGGCGGGCCGCCGCCGCCGGCGTCGAGATCAGGTATGTGACGCTGCACGTCGGCATCGGCACTTTTTTGCCGGTGCGGGTCGAGAAGGTTGCCGAGCATCGCATGCACGCGGAACGCTACCGCGTCGACGCCGAGACGGCGGCAGCGATCACCGCGGCAAAACGATCGGGGAGACGGGTGGTGGCGGTCGGGACGACGGTGACGCGGACCCTGGAGTCGGTGTGGGACGAGACGTCGGAATCCTTGCGCAGCGGCGACGGCCGCACAGACATCTTTATCTATCCCGGCCACCGCTTCCGGGTTGTCGATGCGCTGCTCACCAATTTTCATCTCCCCCGGTCGACGCTGCTGATGCTGGTGTCGGCTTTTTCCGGCCGGGAGCTGGTGCTGAGCGCTTACCAGGCGGCGATCACCGAGCGCTACCGCTTCTACAGCTACGGCGATTGCATGCTGATTTATTGATATCCCGGGAACGAATCGTGGCTGACTGCTTTGATCTTTTAAAAACCGACTTCGCGACGTCCGCCCGCCGGGGGCGGGTCAGAACCCGACGCGGGGTGATCGAGACGCCGGTCTTCATGCCGGTCGGCACCCAGGCGACGGTCAAGGGGATTCTGCCCGAGGCTCTGGAAGAAATCGGTGCGCAGATCATTCTGGCCAATACCTACCATCTCTTTTTGCGCCCCGGCCACGAGCTTGTCGGCCAGATGGGCGGGCTGCACGAATTCATGAACTGGGACCGGCCGATCCTGACCGACAGCGGCGGTTTCCAGGTGTTCAGCCTCGGTGACCTTCGCAAGATCGACGAGGAGGGGGTGGTGTTCCAGTCGCACCTCGACGGCTCCTCCCACAAGCTGACCCCGGAACTGTCGATCGAAGTACAGGAGACGCTCGGGGCCGATATTATCATGGCGTTCGACGAGTGTATCCCGTATCCGTCGACGCGCGAGTATACCGCCGCCTCGACGGCCCTGTCGGGGCGCTGGGCGCGGCGCTGCAAGGCGGCGCGGAATTCGGACGACGACGCCCTCCTGTTCGGTATCGTCCAGGGGGGGATGTTCCCCGACCTGCGGCGGCAGAGCGCCGAGGAGCTGGTCGGCATCGGCTTCGACGGCTATGCCGTCGGCGGTCTGTCGGTCGGCGAGGGGGCCGAGCTGATGTACGAGATGATGGAGCAGACGCTGCCGCATCTCCCCGCCGACGCGCCGCGCTACATCATGGGGGTCGGCACCCCGGAAAACCTGGTGGAGGCGGTCGCGCGTGGCGCCGACATGTTCGACTGCGTCATGCCGACCCGCAACGCCCGCAACGGGGTGCTGTTCACCTCTTTCGGCAAAATCAGCATCAAGCAGGCGCGCTTTCGCGACGATCGCGAGCCGGTCGACCCGGCCTGCGACTGCTATGTCTGCCGGCACTACAGCCGCGCCTACCTGCGGCATCTCTACCAAAGCAACGAAATTCTCGCTTCGGTATTGAATACGCACCATAATCTGCATTATTATCTCAACCTGATGTCGCAGATGCGGGTAGCGATCGACAACGGCGAATTCAGTGATTTCCGGGACCGGTTCTACCGCCAGCGACTCACCGACAACGAAACGACTATTGCATAGATCGATAAATAGCTGCAAATACGTGCACTCTAAAAGGAGAAAAAAATGAATGTATTGAATTTCTTTGTGACCGATGCTCACGCCATGGCCCCGAATGCCCAGCAGGGAGGGGGCGGCTACGAGGGGATCATCATGCTGGTGATCATGTTCGCCATCTTCTATTTCCTGCTGATCCGCCCGCAGACGAAACGGGCGAAGGCGCACAAGGAGCTGACGGAGAACCTCTCCCTCGGCGATCAGGTGGTCACCGCCGGCGGTATCCACGGCAGGGTTGCCGGCCTGCAGGAGAAGGTGGTCACCGTCGAAATCGCCTCCGGGGTAAAGATCAAGATCAACCGCACCTCCATCGTCAGCAAGCAGGGGCAGGACGTCGAGTAGAGGGGCCGGCGGCCCCGTATCCAGGAGTGATATAACGCTATGACAGCAAGCATCAAATGGCGGGGAGGGGTGGTCCTCTTCTGTCTGGTTCTTTCATTTTTCGCTCTCGCCCCGACCTTCATGAAAGACGGGCTCCCGGGCTGGTGGACCGACACCTTCGCCCCGATTCACAAGGGGCTCGACCTGCAGGGGGGGATGCACCTGGTTCTCGGCGTCGACGTGGACAAGGCGGTCGAAAGCCGCATCGACGGCATCGTCGTTCAGGTGGAGGACCTCCTGCGGGAGAAGGACATCATTTTCAAGCGGGTCGAACGGCAGCCGGGCGAGCGGATGGTCGTCACCGTTTACGACGAGGAGGCCGGCAAGGAGGTCGATGCCCTGATGGCCGAAACCTTCGCCAACCTCGAGCCGATGACCCTGCCCGCCGAGGGGGGATACATCCGGAAGAATTTTCGCCTGAGCGACCAGGATATCGAGGCGACGCGCGAATACGCCATCCGCCAGGCCCTCGAGACCCTGCGCAACCGGATCGATCAGTTCGGCGTCAGCGAGCCGGTTCTGCAGCGCCAGACCGGCAACCGCATCCTGGTGCAACTGCCGGGCGTCGAGGACCCGGACCGGGCGATCTCCCTGCTCGGCAAGACCGCCCGGCTCGAGTTCAAGATGGTGGTCGAGGAGGTCAACCCCCAGGAGGCCCTCAAGGGGAATCTCCCCCCGGGGTCCGAGCTTCTGTACGAGAAAAACGTCAACCGCTCGACCGGGGCGGTCACCGAAACGCCGATCGTCGTCGAGAGCCGCACCACCCTCACCGGTGACTACCTCTCCGACGCCCAGGTGCGGATCGACACCCGGTTCAACGAGCCGTACGTCACCATCGACTTCAACGCCATCGGCGCCAAGCGCTTCGAACAGATCACCGCTGCCAACGTCGGCCGGCGGATGGCGATCATCCTTGACGATTCGGTCTACTCGGCCCCGGTCATCCGCGAGCGGATCTCCGGCGGCTCGGCCCAGATCAGCGGCCGCTTCACCGAGCAGGAGGCGACCGACCTGGCGATCATCCTGCGTGCCGGCTCGCTGCCGGCGCCGGTCAACATCCTCGAGAACCGGACCGTCGGACCTTCCCTCGGCCAGGATTCCATCAACAGCGGTCAGACCTCGATCATGATCGGCGCCCTGCTGGTCGTGCTGGCGATGCTCGTCTACTACCGGCTCTCCGGCCTGATCGCCAACCTCGCCCTGGTGCTCAACCTGGTCTTCATCATGGCGATGCTGTCACTGTTCAAGGCGACCCTGACCCTGCCCGGCATTGCCGGCATCGTGCTGACGGTCGGCATGGCGGTCGACGCCAACGTGCTGATCTTCGAACGGATCCGCGAGGAGCTGCGCACCGGCCGGCCGCCGCACCTGGCTGTCGAGTCGGGCTACGGCAAGGCTTTCCTGACCATCATCGACGCCAACATCACCACCCTGATCGCCGCCGTCGTCCTGTTCCAGTTCGGTACCGGACCGGTGCAGGGGTTTGCCGTCACCCTGTCGATCGGCATCCTGGCGTCGTTGTTCACCGCAATTTTCGTCACACGTCTGGTCTTCGATTTCTTCCTGGCCCGCGGCCAGGTCAAGAAATTGAGCATATAGGGAGGAACCGATGCAACTGATCAAGCACGACATCAATATCGATTTCGTCGGCAAACGGAAGCTGGCGCTCCTCCTTTCGATCATCATCCTGGTCGTCGGCGCCGCCTCGCTCATCGTTGAGGGCGGACCGAATTACGGCATCGACTTCGCCGGCGGAACCCTGGTGCAGGTGAAGGTCGGCCAGAAGACCGGTCCGGTCGAGATGAAGGAGGCGCTGGCATCTCTGAAGCTGGGAGGGCTGGTTGTTCAGACCTTCGGTGACGAGGCCAACGAGTTTCTGGTCCGGGCCGCCAACACCAGCTCGGAGCTCGAGGGGCTGAGCCGCGACATCAAGGAGGCCCTCTCGGCCCATTACGGCGCCGACATGGTCGAGCTGCGTCGTTCGGAAATGGTCGGGCCGAAGGTCGGCGCCGATCTGAGGGAGAAGGGGGTCCTGGCGATCCTCTACGCCATGGTCGGTATCCTTCTCTACATCACCTGGCGGTTCGAATTCCGCTTCGCCATCGGCGCGATCATCGCCCTGCTGCACGACGTCGGCATCACCCTCGGCGCCTTCTCGCTGTTCGGCAAGGAGATCGACCTGCCGATCATCGCCGCCTTTCTGGCGATCATCGGCTATTCGCTCAACGACACCATCATCGTCTACGACCGGATCCGCGAGAACATGGGCAAGCTGAGCAAGGAGAGCTTCGCGACCATTGTCAACCGCAGCATCAACGAGACCCTTTCGCGGACGATCCTGACCTCGGGAACGACCCTGCTGGTGGTTCTCGCCCTGTTCGTCTTCGGCGGCGGCGTCATTCACAACTTCGCCTTTGCCCTGCTGATCGGCGTCCTCGTCGGAACCTACTCGTCGATTTTCATCGCCAGTCCGCTGCTGCTATACTGGGAGAACGTCAAGGCTGCACGCAAGGCAGCCGGGAGGACCGCATGAAGAAGGAGAACCTGTTTTTTCTCGCTGTCGCCCTGATCGTCGGTCTGCTGGTCGGCATCATCGTCGGCAACAAGGGGAGCGACGCGCCGGCCGGGTCGTCTTCGGGCCCCGCACCGGTCGCGGCGCCGGTCGCCAACTACGACCAGAACATCAAGATGCTCAAGGAGGTCGTCGCCAGGGAGCCGCAGAACCGCACCGCCTGGGTGCAGCTCGGCAACAACTACTTCGACTCGAACCAGTACATGCAGGCGGTCGAGGCCTACGAAAAGGCCCTGGAGATGGACGCCGCCGATCCGAACGTGCTGACCGACCAGGGGGTGATGTTCCGCAAGCTCGGCTGGTACGACCGGGCCGTGGAGAACTTCCAGAAAGCCAGCCGGCTCAGCCCGATGCACACCCAGAGCCTCTACAACCTCGGCGTCGTCTACCGCTACGATCTGAAGGATTTCGACAAGGCGATCGAGGTTTGGGAGAAGTTCCTCGAGATTGCCCCGCCCGGCCAGTCGACGGACCAGATCCGTGCCGAGGTCGAGTTCATGAAAACCCATCCGCCGACGACCGGCAACAAGTGATGACCGGCCGGTCGGGATTTCCCGGCCGGCCGTTTTGTTTATGATTCGCGCCATTTTACACAGAACGCTCCGGTTGACGGCCCTGCTCGTCCTGGCAGCCGGCTGCGCCACGCCGGTCGCCAATGTCCAGTCGTCCGACAGGGTGCTGACCGGGGACATCCTCTGGTCGGATCAGGTCCATGTGCGGGGGGACGTCGAACTGGTCGAGGGGGGGCGGCTGACCATCCTCCCCGGGACGGAGGTCCTTTTCCATCCGGCCGGCGAGGACGACCGGTTCACCGAGCACCCGAATTTCCCCGGCAGCGAGCTGATCGTCCGCGGCAGGCTGATTGCCGAGGGTACACCCGAGCGGCCGATCGTATTCCGCCATGTCGATCCGACGGCGCCCCCGGGGAGTTGGGGGGGGATCAACATCGTCGAAAGTTTCGACACGTCGTTCGCGTACGTTCACATCCGCCAGGCCGACAGCGCCATTCACAGTCAGGATTCGCGCGTCTACATCGAGCAGTCTCTCTTTGAGGAGAATCTGGTGGCGATCCGCTTCCACACCAGCCAGATCCTGATCGAGAACAATCTGATCCGCAACAACGGCAGCGGCGTCCGCTTCCATTTCGGCCAGCCGGTGATCTGCAAGAACGACATCGTCAATAACGGCAAGGGGATCTTTATTACCTCGCATCCGCGCAACTACCTCATCGAGAACAACACGATCGTGAACAATGCCCGCAATGTCGTGCTCGGCGAGGAGGTGCCCGAGGATGTCGTGATGCCGCGCAATTTCTGGGGGAGCGGTGACGAGGAGGCGATCGGTGAAACCTTTTTCGACGGGCGGATCGAGTCCTACCTCGGGCGGGTGCGGATCTCCCCCCTGCGGATCGTGCCGGACCCCGACAGCGGAATTTCGTGGAACCGATAACCCGAAAAAACTGGCAGTGCCGCATCGTCGGTCAGGAAACCGCTGCTGCGGTCGCCATCGCGACCGGCCTGAAGCTCACCCCCCTCGTCGCCAGACTCCTCTGCCGGCGCGGTTACGATTCAGTCGACAAGGCCGATGCGTTTCTCAACGGCCGGCTGGCCGATCTGCCCGACCCGTTCCTGCTCAAGGGGATGAAAGAGGCGGTCGACCGCCTGGTTCGCGCCGTCGAGGAGGGGGAGAAGATCCTGGTGCACGGCGACTACGATGTCGACGGCATCAGCGCCACGGCCCTGCTGGTCGAGTTCCTCAATGCTGTCGGTGCCGAGGTCGGCTACCACATCCCGTTGCGCCTGAAGGACGGCTACGGCCTGTCGGCCGAGGCCTTTGAAAAGGCCGCCGCCCAGAACGTTTCCCTCGTCGTCTCGGTCGACTGCGGTGTCACGGCGGTCGAGGAGGCGCGCATCGCCGCATCCTGCGGCATCGACCTGATCATCACCGATCATCATCAGCCACCCGAGGTGCTGCCGGTGGCGGCGGCGGTCATCAACCCCCACCAGAGAGGTTGCAGCTATCCCGACAAGGAGCTGGCCGGGGTCGGCGTCGCTTTTCTCCTCGCCGCCGGGCTGCGCAAGGCCCTGCGGCAAAGGGGGTGTTTCAGCGATGCCCTCCCGGAACCGGACCTGCGTCACGTTCTCGACCTCGTCGCCCTCGGAACGATCGCCGACGTTGTGCCGTTGACCGGGGTCAACCGCGTGCTGACGAGAGTCGGGTTGCAGGTGCTCAACGGCGGTTCTCGAATCGGTGTGATGGCGCTGCAGCGGGTAGCCGGGGTCGCGGAGATCGACTCCGGCGTCGTCGGCTTCAAGCTCGGGCCGCGCCTCAACGCTGCCGGCAGGATCGAGGACGCCGCACTCGGTGTCAGGCTGCTGCTCTCCGGCGATTCCGACGAGGCGGACGAGGTTGCCAGCCTGCTGGACGGCTTCAACCGGGAGCGGCAGGATATCGAGGCGCGCACCTTGCGACAGGCCGAAGAGGCGGTTTCCGGACTGGACGAGGCGAAGCGGTCGATTGTCCTTGCCGATGCCGACTGGCACCCCGGGGTGATCGGCATCGTCGCCAGCCGCCTGGTTGAACGCTACTACCGGCCGACCTTCCTGCTCGCCATCGAGAACGGGCAGGCCAGGGGGTCGGGTCGCTCGACCCGCGAAATCCATCTCTACCAGGCACTGGCGGAATGCGCGGCGACGCTCAAAGGTTTCGGCGGGCACGCCGCCGCCGCCGGACTCTCGGTCGATACCGGCGAGATCGACCGGTTCGCCGCCGCCTTCGAGGCCGCGGTGGCCGGACAGCAGCCTGCGCCCGCGGCTCCGAACGTCGAGTTCGACGACGAGGTGCTGATCGAGGAACTGACCGTCGATTGCGTGCAGGAGCTCGAACGGCTGGCGCCGTTCGGGATGGGGAATCCGGCGCCGCACCTGGTCGTGCGCGGCGTCGACGTCATGGGTGCCAAGGTTGTCGGCGAGCGGCACCTGAAGTTCACGGCCCGCCAGGACGGCTATTCGCTCTCCTGCATCGCCTTCGGCATGGCGGAAAGAATCGAAGCGCTCCGGGGGGAGATCGACCTGCTGTTCGTACCGGAGCTGAACCGCTGGAACGGACGGACCGAGGTGCAGTTGAGGATCAGGGATTTCTGCCGAAGCGACGAGGGCTCTGGCCGCACCGTTTGACGTGGCAGCCCGGCTCCGCGGCTCTTATGCCTGTTTCCCCCGCAGGTGGATAAACCAGTAGGCTCCCGCCACGAACACGCAGCCGCCGATGATGTTTCCCAGGGTGACCGGGAGAAGGTTGCCGAACAGGAACGTCGACCAGTCGAGCCCGGCGGGGAACTGCCCGGTCCGGGCAGCTGTGAACAGCCCGGCCGGAACGAAGTACATGTTGGCGACGCTGTGTTCGAAACCGCTGGCGACGAAGGCCATGATCGGAGCATAGCAGGCAAGAATCTTGCCGCTGATATCGCGGGCGGCCGCGGCCATGAAAATAGCAAGGCAGACCAGCCAGTTGCAGAAGATTCCCCGGATCAGCGCTTCGGAGAAGGGGAGGTTGCACTTGCGGGCGGCGATGCCGACCGCATGTTCGCCGACCCCGCCGACGAGCAGGCCGGAGCGGGACATCAGCCAGGCAAAGAGCACCGACGCGACCAAGTTGCCGAGGATGACGATGATCCAGTTTTCCGCCAGTTTGCCCCAGGGGATCTGCCCGTGCAGGGCGGACTTGGCCAGCAGGGTGTTGCCGGTGAAGAGCTCGGCACCGCAGACGATGACCAGCATCAGGCCGATGGAGAAGACGCTGCCGCCGAGGAACCGGGCGATCCCGCCGCCGACGTGCGCAGCGGCGTCGTGGGTGACCACGGTCGCCAGCTGGGCGCCGAAGGCGATATAGAATCCGGCCAGCAGGCTCAGGACGACGGTGTTGATCGTCGGCTGGGTCAGGACCCGGCGGCCGTTGACCATGACCGCTTCGGCGGCTTCGGTCGGTGTCAGGAATCTCTTCTCCATCAGCAGAGCCCGTAGGCATTCGCCAGCTTCTCCCAGGCGGGGAGGCTGCGGGCGATGACATCGTCGTCGATACAGTAGGCGATGCGGAAGAAACCGGGAGCGCCGAAGCCGGCCCCGGGAACCAGCAGCAGTCCGAACTCCTGGGCCTTGCTGACGAAGGCGACGTCGTCCACCGTCGGCGAGCGGGGGAAGAAGTAGAATCCCCCCTCCGGCTTGACCGTTCTGAAACCGAGGGCGGTGAGCCTGTCGTAGAGCAGGTCCCGTTTCTTCCGGTAGATGCCGACATCGACCGACTCGTTCTGCAGTTCGGCGACCAGCCTCTGCATCAGCGCCGGAGCGTTGACGAATCCGAGCACCCGGTTGCAGAAGATGGCCCCCTCGATGAACAGCCGGGCCTCCTCCATCTCCGGGTTGGCCGCGAGGTAACCGATCCGCTCCCCGGGAAGGGCCAGGTCCTTGGAGTGCGAGGTGACGATCACCGCGTTGCGGATGCTGGCGAAAACCGGCGGCACGGCCATGTCGTAGGCGAGGCGGGCATAGGGCTCGTCCGAGATGACATAGATCTGCCGGCCGAACTGCCGCTCCTTTTCCTCGAGGAGACGGCCGAGGGCTTCGAGCGTTTCCGGCGGATAGATGACCCCGGTCGGATTGTTGGGGGAGTTGATGATGATTCCCCGGGTCTTGTCGCCGATGGCTGCGCCGATGGCATCGAGGTCGGGCTGGAACGTCTCGAGGTCGCAGGAGACCTCGACCGGCACACCGCCGTGGTTGTCGATGTAGAACTTGTACTCGACAAAGAAAGGGGTGAGGATAATGATCTCCTCGCCCGGATTGAGGATGGTCTTCAAAACGACGTTGAGGGCGCCGCCGGCGCCGCAGGTCATGATGACGTGCTCCTTGCCGACCGGCTTGCCGGAGTCGGCTGCCAGCCGCGCCGCGATGGCGGCGCGGGTTTCGTCGTAGCCGGCATTGTTCATGTACCGGTGCATCCCCGGCAGCGGGTTGCTCGCCAGCTCCTTCAGCCGTTCGTGCAACGCCGCCGGCGGCTCGATGGTCGGGTTGCCGAGAGTGAAATCGAAGACATTCTCCTCGCCGCGTTCCTTCTTCAGCTTCGCGCCCTCCTCGAACATCTTGCGGATCCAGGAAGCACGTTCGATAAAGGCGGCGACTTTGCTGGCGATGGCCATGGGACAGACTCCTGTTGAGGTTGATAAGCCGGCAGTTTATCCCGAGCGTCCGGGGTGGTCAAGCCGAATGGAACAGGCGGCTACAATTGGATCGCAAACCGGCTATACTGAAACGTGGAAGAGAGGGAGCGGATGATGGCGAATGACGATAAGAAGAGAGCCGATCTCGCCACGAGATGTGCCGGCGCCATCCTCGGGACCGCTTTCGGTGACGCCCTCGGTGCCGGCGTCGAAGGATGGCCGCCCGGAAAGATCCGGCTTGAGCATGGCGAAGTCCGCGATTTCCTCGCCGCGCGGCTCGGTGCCGGATATTACACCGACGACACCCAGATGACCCTGGCGATGGCCCGTTCGCTGTTGCGCTGCGGCAGGATCGACGGCGCCGATTGCGCCCGGAGCTGTGCCGAGATGTTCGATCCGGACCGGGGGTATGGCCGGAGTGCCCTGGATATCCTCGCGGCGCTGGGCAAGGGGGCCAACTATGCCGAAACCGGCAGCATGCTCTTTCCCGAGGGGTCCTTTGGCAACGGCGCCGCCATGCGCATCGCCCCGGTCGGACTGCTTTGCGGGGAGATGGACCTGTCGCTGATGCGAGCCTGGGTGTACGAGTCGGTCCGGGCAACGCATATCCACGAGGAGGCGATCGACGGCGCCCTGGTGATCGCCGCCGCTGTCGGAGCCCTGAGCCGCCGAACCGGCGCTTCGCGGGTGGACGGTCCGGCGTTTTTGCTGGAACTCTCCCCGTATTGCCGCACCATGGAGATGCGTTCGCGGATCATCCTGGCGGCGCGGCTGCTGGAGGAGGATGCGCAACCCGATGAGGTCGTCGAGCTGCTCGGCAACGGCGTCAGAACCCTCGAGTCGGTCCCGACGGCGCTCTTCACGGCAATGCGATTCAGTGACGATCCCGAACGGGCCCTGGTCGCGGCGGTCGGTTACGGCGGCGACGCCGACACGATTGCGGCGATGACCGGCGCCGTGGTCGGCGCCCTGAACGGTGCCGAGTCCTTTCCGCAGCGATGGCACGACGGACTCGAGCGGGGTCCGGACGGCTACGATGCCCTGCTGGATGTTTCCCGGCAGCTGTCGAAAATGATCAGCAGGGGCCTTCCTCATTGATTTTTCCCGTCTTATAGGCTAAATTGCCGGTTCCATTAAGTACGCGAAAGGTTTGATTTTATGGCTAAAAAGGACCTTGGCGCTCTGCGCCGGAAGATCGATGAGATCGACGACAGGATTCTCACCCTGCTCAACGAGCGGGCCGCCGTTGTCATCGAGGTCGGCAGGGTCAAGGAAGGGGCGCGGAGCGATTTCTACGTGCCGAGCCGCGAGCAGGCCATCTACAGTCGCCTGACCGATGCCAACGAGGGTCCCTTCCCCAACGACGGCGTCCGCCGGGTTTTCCGGGAGATCATCTCCGCTTCGCTCAACCTCGAACAGCCGATGAAGGTGGCCTTCCTCGGTCCGCAGGCGACCTTTACCCACGTGGCGGCGATGCAGCAGTTCGGTTTTTCGGCGCAGCTCGTGCCGCAGAAGAGCATCAGCGCCGTTTTCGAGGACGTCGAGCGGGGGCGGGCGCACTACGGCGTGGTTCCGGTCGAGAATTCGACCGAGGGGGTGGTGTCGCACACCCTCGACATGTTTATCGATTCCGGGCTGAAGATCAACGCCGAGATCCTGCTCGAGGTGTCGCACGACCTTCTCTCCCGCAGCGGCGAGTTGGGCGACATCCGCAGGGTCATCTCGCATCCGCAGGCGCTGGCCCAGTGCCGGCGGTGGCTGGAGGAGAACCTCCCGGACGTCCCCCTGGTCGATGTCGGCAGCACCGCGCTGGCGGCGCAGATGGTCGCCGAAGACGGCGCCGCCGCTGCCGTCGCCAGCGAATCGGCGGCCAGCCTCTATGACCTCAGGGTGGTCAGGAAAAAGATCGAGGACAACCCGAACAACTTCACCCGCTTTCTGGTTGTCGGCAAGAAAACCCCCGAGAAGAGTGGCCGCGACAAGACCTCGCTCATGTTCCGGATCAAGGACGAGCCGGGGATCCTCTACCGGATGCTCGAGCCGTTCAGCAAGCGCAGCATCAACCTCGCCAAGATCGAGAGCCGGCCGCTGAAGAAGAAGGCCTGGGAGTATATCTTCTTCCTTGACCTCGAAGGGCACATCAACGAAGAGCACATCGCCGCGGCGGTCGAAGAGCTCGGCCAGTACTGCGAATTCGTCAAGGTGCTCGGCTCCTACCAGCGGGCCCGCTAGGCAGGGCAGGAAATTGAGAACGATGAGCGATAAGAGTCTGTTTGTCCCCAGGATGTGCATCATCGGCGTCGGCCTGATCGGCGGCTCCTTTGCGCTGGCCCTGAAGGAGGCCGGCCTGGTCGGCGAGGTCGTCGGTGTCGGGAGGGGGATCGAGAACCTGAAAAAGGCGGTCGAACTCGGCGTCGTCGACAGCTACACGACCGACCCGGCCGAAGGGGTTGCCGGAGCCGACCTGATTTTCCTGGCGACGCCGGTCCTGGCGATCGGCGGGGTGATGACGGAAATCGCCGGGCACCTCAAGCCTGGAGCGATCATCACCGACGGCGGCAGCGTCAAGGGGGCGGTCATCGACGCTGTCGAACCGTATTTGCCGGCCGGGGTCGACTTCGTGCCGGGGCATCCGATTGCCGGCACCGAGCACAGCGGCGCCGAAGCGGCCTTTGCCACCCTGTACCGGGATCGCCGCTGCAT
Source organism: Desulfuromonadales bacterium (assembly GCA_041592975.1). Taxonomy (GTDB): domain Bacteria; phylum Desulfobacterota; class Desulfuromonadia; order Desulfuromonadales; family UBA2294; genus BM707. The sequence goes on along the minus strand of JBFHOZ010000017.1, from coordinate 3,665 downwards.
CCTGACGCCGACCGGGCGCACCGCAACGGGGGCCCTGTCTCGAGTGAAGGGACTCTGGGAGGCGGCCGGCAGCGAGGTCGTGGTGATGGACGTCGAAAAGCATGACCGCGTGCTGGCGGTGATCAGCCACCTGCCGCACATGGTCGCCTATGCCCTCGTGGTCGCCGGGAGTTCCTACGACCGCTACCAGGAGAACGTCCTGGAATATTCGGCCGGCGGTTTCCGCGATTTCACCCGTATCGCTTCGTCCGACCCGACCATGTGGCGCGACATCGCCCTGACCAACAGGGACGCCCTGATCGAGATGATGAGCCACTTCGAGAAGTTTTTCTCCGAGCTGAAAGAGGATATTGCCGGCGGCGAGGCGGAGAAGCTGTACGATTTCTTCCTCAGGTCGAAGCAGAGTCGCGATGCGATTCTTTGACAGGATATTTCGATGAACCTCGAGAAGCGCACAGTTGCAAAGAGCTCCGGGCTGCGCGGCGATGTCCGCGTTCCCGGCGACAAGTCGATATCGCACCGGTCGATCATGTTCGGGTCGCTGGCCGAGGGGCCGACCTGGGTCAGCGGGTTTCTCCAGGGGGAGGACAATTATTCGACCCTGCAGGCGTTCCGGTCGATGGGGGTCAACATCGTCGATCACGGCGACGGCCGCCTCGAGATCGCCGGTGTCGGCCTGCGGGGCCTGAAAGAGCCGGCCGACGTCATCGATTGCGGCAACTCCGGGACGACCATGCGCCTGATGACCGGGCTGCTGTCAGGGCAAGATTTTTTCTCGGTGCTCACTGGCGACCGGTATCTGCGTCGTCGTCCGATGCGCCGGGTGGTGACGCCCCTCGGAGAGATGGGGGCCGCCATCAGCGGCCGGAACAACGGCGAGCTGGCGCCGCTGGCGATCCGGGGTGGTAAGCTGAAGGGGATCCGTTACGCGTCGCCGGTCGCCAGCGCCCAGGTCAAGTCGGCGCTGCTGCTGGCCGGTCTCTACGCCGACGGCGAAACGACGGTTCTTGAGCCGCATCTCTCGCGCGATCACAGCGAGCGGATGCTGCGCGCGTTCGGCGCCCGAATCGAATCGTTCGCAGGCGGAGTCCGGATCTCCCCCGGCGGCGTTCTCAGGGGGCAGGACATTGCCGTGCCGGGAGATATCTCCTCGGCGGCGTTTCTGCTGGTCGCCGGGCTGATCGTGCCGGACAGCGAGCTGCTGATCCGCAATGTCGGCGTCAATCCGACCCGCAGCGGCATTATAGACATCCTGCAGCAGATGGGCGGCTCCCTTGAGCTGGTCGACGAACGGGACGTCTCCGGCGAACCGGTCGCGGATATCCTGGTGAAAAGCAGCCGCCTGCGCGGCATCGAGATCGGCGGCGAGGTGGTCCCCCGGGCGATCGACGAGTTCCCGGTCGTCAGTGTCGCCGCGGCGTATGCCGAGGGGACGACCCGGATCGCCGATGCCGAGGAGCTGCGGGTCAAGGAGACCGATCGCATCGCCGCCATGGTCGAGGCGCTGAGCCAGGTTGGCGGAAAGGCTGAAGCGACCGATGACGGCATGGTGGTCGAAGGAGTCGAGCAGCTGCACGGCGGCCGGGTCGCCTCGCATGGCGACCACCGTATCGCCATGAGCATGGCGGTCGCCGGCCTGGCGGCATCCGGAGAGCTGCTCATCGAGGACACCGGCTGCACCGAGACGTCGTTCCCGGGGTTCTGGGAGCTTCTGCAGAAGATCGGCGGTTGCTGATGCGGCGGCTGATCATCGCCATCGACGGCCCGTCGGGGGTCGGCAAGAGCACGCTCAGCAAACTCCTGGCGGCAAAGCTGGGATACGTCAACATCGACACCGGAGCGATGTATCGCAGTGCCGCCCTGGCGGCATTGCGCAACCACGTTCCCCCCGATGACGCCGCGGCCCTCGGGGAACTGGTCGGTCGCATCCGCATCGAATTCGAACATGCCGACGGTGGCGACCGGGTGATGCTCGACGGCGAGGACATCTCGAACGCGATCCGCACGCCGGAGATCAGCCAGCTGACACCGAAGGTCGCCGCGGTTCCGGCGGTGCGGCAGGCGATGGTCGCCCGGCAGCGGGAGATGGGTGCCGCCGGCGGCGTCGTCCTCGAGGGGCGGGATATCGGCACGGTGGTCTTTCCACATGCGGAGGTCAAGTTCTTCATGGTCGCCTCGGCCGCCGAACGCGGCCGGCGCCGCTACGAAGAACTCAGGGGGAGAGGCCTTGACGTCGACCTGAGACAGACCGTGCGCGAGGTCGAGGAGCGCGATCTCGCCGACAGTCGCAGGGAGCACTCGCCGCTGCTCAGGGCGGTCGACGCCGTCGAGGTCGATACCACCGGGCTGAGCATCGAACAGGTTCTCGAGAAGATGCTCGCGGTCGTGAGGAAGCGCCAGGAAACGGGACAGGGGTGAACAGTGGAGATCATTCTTGCAAAGAGCGCCGGCTTCTGCTTCGGGGTGAAAAGGGCGACCAACATGGCCTTCGAGGCGGCGGAGCAGCACGAGCAGATCTGTTCGCACGGCCCGATCATCCACTCGCCGCAGATGGTCGACAAGCTGCGGGAGCACGGGGTCGACGTGGTCAGCGACATCGAGGACATTCCGACAGGCGCGGTCATTATCCGCTCCCACGGGGTCACTGCCGAGGAGCTCCACCAGATTCTCGACAAGGGGCTCGATATCGTCGATGCGACCTGCCCGTTCGTCAAGAAAGCGCAGGATCATGCGAAATTTCTCAGCGAGCGCGGCTATTCTGTGGTGCTCGCCGGCGAGGCGGTACATCCGGAAGTGCAGGGGATTATCTCCTACGCCAAAAAGGGAGCCGTCTACCCTGTCGCCAATTTCGAGGAAGCGGAAAAGCTGCCGCGGATGAAAAAGGTCGGGGTCGTCGCCCAGACCACCCAGTCCTACGACAATTTCTGCCAGATCGTCGAGGCCTGTCTCAGCAAATGCCAGGAACTGCGGGTGTTCAATACCATCTGCGACGCCACGACGGTGCGGCAGGAGGAGGCCAGCGCCATCGCCGGACAGGTCGACCTGGTGCTGGTCATCGGCGGTTACAACAGCGCCAACACCACACGCCTGGCCCGCATCTGCAAGGATATTCAGCCGAACACCCATCACGTCGAGACGGCGGCCGAGATCAGGGAGGAATGGTTTGCCGGGATCGGCCGGGTCGGGATCACCGCCGGTGCTTCGACCCCGCAGTGGATCATCGACGAAGTCTTTGAAAAAGTCTCGCAAGTAGGCAAATAAGGGTTTGTTTTTTAAAAATCTTTATGATATTGTCCTGCTTCGTGACCAAGTCACGCTGCCCTTCAGCAAAGGCGCAGAAAATCTCCAGGGGGTAACATTAGGTAATGGTCGAAAACAACGAAACAGTCAACCCGAACGAAGAAACAGAAGAGATGGAAGAGAGCTTCGAGGCCCTCTTCGAAAACAGCATCAAGGAACTCAAGCCCGGAAACGTCGTCACCGGCACGATCGTGCAGGTGAATGACGACGATGTCGTCGTCGACGTCGGCGGCAAATCCGAGGGGGTGATCCCCCTGCGCGAATTTGCCGGCGAGGAAGGGGCTGCCGATATAAAAGTTGGCGATCAATTTGATGTGCTGATTGAACGAACCGAGAACGAGAATGGCCTGATCTCCCTTTCGAAG
>JBFHOZ010000016.1:0-23733 GCA_041592975.1 Desulfuromonadales bacterium | reverse complement strand
GTCCCGGTCATTACATCTCCGAGTACCTGCAGTTCTACACCAGCGATGATCTCGATGGTCTTCCCGGGGCCGAAATCGACGTCACGGTGCTGATGAACCAGTACATCTACCAGTCGGACCAGGAGCTGTTCGCGGGCGGCAAGTGGGGTCTCAACGTCATGCTGCCGATCGTCTCTCTCGATGCTAACTTCCCGGACAACGGCTCGGGTCTCGGCGACCTGCTGATCGGTCCCTACCTGCAGTGGGACCCGGTCATGGGGGAGCAGGGGCCGCTGATGCTCAACCGGGTCGAGTTCCAGCTGATCTTCCCGACCGGCGATTACGATGAAACCAAGAACGCCAACCAGGGGAGCAACCATTTCTCCTTCAACCCCTACTGGGCGGCGACTGTTTTCCTCGGCCCGAAGGCGACCGTTTCCTGGCGCCTGCACTACCTCTGGAACGACGAGAATGACGATTTTGCCGGCGGCGCCAAGCTCGAGCCGGGCCAGGCGGTCCACGCCAACTTTGCTGCCGCTTACGAATTGATGCCGAAGCAGTTCAGGGTCGGCCTGAACGGCTACTTCTTCGAGCAGATAAGCGACACCAAGGTGAACGGAACGAATGTGAATGACGATGAGGCTGTTTTTGCCATCGGTCCCGGAGCGGTCTATCATTTCTCCCAGGACTCTCACCTGTTCTTCAACGCCTACTTCGAGACCAGCGCTGAAAACCGGCCGGAGGGTGAACGCTACAACCTGCGCTTCGTGCACCATTTCTAGACTTTGTCCGGATGTTAATTGCAAAAGGGCCGCCCGATCGGGCGGCCCTTTTTTATTTTGCTTGTCATTCCCGAGGCGATCGGGAATCCATCCTGATTTAAGAACGAAAATGGATCCCCGTGTTCACGGGGATGACATCAAACGTCATACTCGGTCATACTCGGGGACACTTCCCAAGGGGAAGTGTCCCCTTTGCTTTTTCATTCTTTCGTGTCTTTGGTGCCTTCCTGGCCACGAATTGTCTCAACTCATCTCCGGAATCACGTAACGCAGCACGGCAAAGTAGTGAAAGGCGCTGCCGGCGAGCACGAAGAGGTGCCAGATGGCATGGTGGAAGCGGAGCTGCTTCCAGACGTAGAAGGCGGTGCCGAGGGTGTACGCGATCCCGCCGCCGAGCAGCAGCAGGAAGCCGCCGACCGGAACGGCATCGAGCAGCGGCCTGATGGCGATCACCACCACCCATCCCATGCCGATGTAGATGGCGACGCTGACGATCGTCCAGCTTTTCTGCAGCGCCGCCTGGAAAACGATGCCTGTTATCGCCAGCCCCCAGACGACACCGAACAGGGACCACCCCCACGGCCCGCGCAGGCTGACCAGCATGAACGGGGTGTAGGTGCCGGCGATCAGCAGGAAGATGGCCGCATGGTCGAGGATCCGCATGACCGCCTTGACCCGTTGCGAGGGGATGCTGTGGTAGAGGGTCGAAACGGCGTAGAGCAGCGTCAGGGTCGTGCCGTAGATGGCGCAGCTGACGATGTGCCAGACGTTCCCGTACATCGCCGAGAAATAGACCAGGTAGATCAGCCCGGTGACGGCCAGGCCGGCACCGACACCGTGGGTGATGCTGTTGGCGATCTCCTCGCCGACCGAGTATTTCGCTTCCGATGTCCTGGCGGTCAGGTTGCTGGTGGATAAAAATCCCATGCCGACCTCCCTCGTGGTTGTGATCTGCTACAGATTATGCGCGCTTTTTTCGCTTTTGTACGCATCGGGCTGTAAAACTTTTGTAAATATTCCAAAGGCTTTCAGCCACCCTGAAATAATGCCTGACAAATTTTATCGGGAATTGATCCAGGTCATGTCCGTCTTCGCGTCGGCCAGGTATTCTGCCGTCAAGATTCGACAACGAAAGGAGCGATGAAAATGAACCTGCTGAACGGAATCGGTGAATGGGCGATCGAGGACGTCATCAATAAATATCCCTATGTTGGTGACATCCTCGCCAGATACGAGATCGGCTGCGTCACCTGCAGCGTCGGCATCTGCCTGCTCAAGGATGTCGTCTCCATCCATGCGCTCGGCGATGACGTCGAAGCGCGGATCGAAGAGGAGATCAACAGCTACATCGCCGCCAGGGACGCGGCCTGAACAAGAAAAGGGACGGACAATGGAAAACATCACTCACGTCATGGTTGAAGAGCATCGGCTGATCCTGCGGATGATCTCCCTGGTCGAACAGAACACCGCGCTGATGGAGCAGGGTCGGTTCCGCGACTGGCAGTTCTATCTCGATGCCGTCGACTTCATCCGCAATTACGCCGACCGTTTCCATCATGCCAAGGAGGAGGATGTCCTCTTCGTCGAACTGGTCCGCAACGGCATGCCGGAGAAGAGTTCGCCCATCGAGGCGATGCTGATCGAGCATGACCGGGGGCGGGCCTTCGTCCGGGAGATGGAGGAGGCGGCGCTGCAGGCGCAGGCCGGCGAGGCGGGGAAGATCCCGGTCATCGCCGAGAACGCCCGCGGCTACATCGAGCTGCTGCGCGGGCACATCGAAAAGGAGGACGACATCCTCTATCCGCTTGCCGAACGGGTTCTCCCGGCCGCGATCCGTCCGGCGATGATCGCCGCGTATGCCGAAGCCGGCGCCCGGGCGCCCGGGCTGGAACAGCGCTACCGGAAGCTGGTCGAGAAGTACGAGGCCCGGCTGGCGGCCTGAGCCTGTCCTGTGGCGGTGGCGTCCCCGCCGCCGCGGCGCTTTTCCCCCGACTGCCGTTGACAGCCGCTCCTCGCGGGTGTTAGATTGACACGTTTTTATCCTGTTTTCAGCGGGTTGGAGATGCGTCATGGAACATCGTCACCAGGTCATGCTCGAAGCGGTCAAGCGGCTGATCCGTCGTGATGCCCGGCACAACATCTCCCGTCTGCTGAACAAGAGCCACCCCGCCGACGTCGCCTACCTGTTCCGTGAGCTCGATTCGCGCGAGCGCCAGTTTCTCTTCCGCCTGATCGAGGACAAGGAGACCGCCGCCACGGTCATCTCCGAGCTCGACCCCGAGGTCGGCGCCGAGCTGCTGGCCCAGCTCGGCAAGGAGGAGATTACCGGGGTCCTCGAGGAGATGGCCTACGACGACGCCGTCGACCTGATCCAGAACCTGCCGGAGGAGCTGGCCGAAGTCATCCTCCAGGAGATGCAGGACGAGGATTCGCACGAGATCGAACATCTCATGCAGTACGACGAGGACACGGCCGGCGGCATCATGGCGACCGAGTTCTTCTCGCTGCAGGAGGAGCTGACGGTCAAGGAGGCGATCGCCGCCCTGCAGGAGGAGGAAGACGCCGAGATGGTCTTCTACCTCTACGTCACCAACGCCCACAACCAGCTGGTCGGGGTCCTGTCGCTGCGGCAGCTGCTGACGGTGTCGCCGGCGCGCAAGCTCAAGGATATCATGGGCGGCGATGTCATCTCGGTGCGCACCGACATGGATCAGGAAGAGGTCGCCAAGGTGGTCGAGAAGTACAACATCCTGGCGGTGCCGGTCGTCGACGACACCAACAAGCTGATGGGGATCATCACCGTCGACGACATCATCGACGTCATCCGCGCCGAGGCGACCGAGGACATCTACAAGATGGCCGGCGCCAGCGACGAGGAGCTGATCCTCGGTTACAAGTCGTTCAAAATTGCCCGGCTGCGCCTGCCCTGGCTGCTCACCAACCTGCTCGGCGGGGTGGTGACCGGCTTTTTGATGTGGAAGTTCAAGGTCACCCTCGAGGCGGTCATCGCCCTGATCACCTTCATCCCGGTCATCACCGGCATGGGGGGGAACGTCGGCGGCCAGTCGGCGACCATCGTCGTGCGCGGCTTCGCCACCGGGCGCATCGAAATGACGGCGATCAGCCGCGTTTTGTTCAAGGAGATCCGTGTCGGCATCATCATGGGGGCGGTCTGCGGCCTGACGGTCGGGTCGATCGCCTGGTACTGGCACGGCAACCCCTACCTTGGCCTGGTCGTCGGCATGGCGATGGTCATCGCCATGACCGTGGCGGCGACCATGGGGGTCATGGCGCCGGCCTTCTTCAAGAGGATCGGGGTCGACCCGGCGATCGCCGCCGCCCCGTTCGTTCAGACCGCCAACGACATCACCGGCATCCTTATCTACTTTGCCACCGCCACCTCGTTCCTGCATTTGCTGCAGTAGTCTCCTCTGATCTTCGGGCGCGTATGGTCTTCGTGTCCGGTCTGATCCTTCAGAAACGGGGAGGTGTCCGCTGTTTGTACGTCGCGAAATGCGCAAGGGCCCCGGAACAGCCGTTCCGGGGCCCTTGCGGTTTGATGGCAGATTCATCGCGGCCTAGTTGTAGGAGGTGTTGTCGCTCATCCCCTTCCTGATCGCCGGGTCGAGCTTGCCGGCCTTGATCGCCGCCTTCTCCCAGCTCTTGAGCAGCCCCTTGCGGAACGCCTCCTTCTCCTTGACCAGCTCCTTGAGCGGAACGCCGGCCAGCTCCTGGGCCTTCTCCTTGGTCGAGAAGTCGGGGGCAACGTAGTCGGCGGCGCCATGTTTGGCGAGAACCTTGGCGAGCCTGATGCGCGCGTTCTGGGCGAGGTTGTTGGCGCTGGCGAGCAGGCGGAGGGTCTCCTCGGGCGCATGGAAGAAGGCGCCGTGGCTGGCGATCGAGTAGTCCCAGCGCCACTGGCCGTGGCGGATGTCCCGGAGGATGTCGGCCATCTCCTGCTCGGTCGCGCCGACCTCCCAGGCCTTGCCGGCCTCGAGGTGGGCCTTGCCGAGGTTGTCCATGGCGATCTCCATCAGCTCTTCCTTGCGCTCGAATTTCCGCTTGACGTTCGCCTTGAGCAGCTCCTTGTCATCGTGGCAGTTGAGGCAGGTCGCCTCCATGTTCTCCATCGGGCTGCCGACATGGTGTGTCCCTTCCGGCATGTGGCAGTCGGCGCAGGTGACGCCGTTCTGGGCGTGGATCCCGGTGGTGAAGATTTCGTATCCCGGATGCTGGGCCTTGAGCATGGGGGCCTTGCTGATCTTGTGGGTCCAGTCCTTGAAGTCGCGCTGGTCATAGTATTCCTCCATCGCTTCGGCGGTGACGCCGTTGAGCCACGGGAAGGTGACCACCATGGCCTTCTTCCGGTTCCCCTTGCTGTCGGTCCATTCGGTCGCCTTGAAGTAGTACTCCGAGTGGCACTGGGCGCAGACCATCGTGCGCAGGTCGTCCTTCTGCAGTTTCGACGTGTCGTAGCCGATCTCCTCGAAGGCCCGCTTGGCGTAGGCGCGGGTCAGGGTCAGCTCGGCGGTGGCGCTGTCGTGACAGTCGGCGCAGCCGATGGCGTTCGCCATCTCGTCTCCGTACTTGGCCCACTTGCCGGTGAAGAACTCGTTCTCGCCGTCCTCGTCGATCATGCGGACGACGTCGGGTGACTTGCAGGTCCAGCAGGCGGTCGGCATCGGCCCGGTTTTGGCGTCGACCGGGGCGCCGGTCCGCAGGGTGTTCTGGTTGCTCTGCAGCGCGTAGAAGTGACCGCGGGGGGCGTTGTAGTCCTTGGCGAAGCCGTATCCGGCCCACAGAATCACCAGCTGCGGCTTCTCCTTGAGCATGTCGGTGATCTTGTCGCTTTTGGCGGTCTCCTTCCATGTCGCATACTGCTCGGGGTAGTCCTTGGCCCATTTGCTGTTGTTGCTGACGACGCCGCCGGCGAGACAGCTGCCTGCCATCAAGAGCAGCGCGGCAAGGGACACGACAACGATAGAAGCGGCTCTGTTCATGGTTCCTTCCCTTCCTTAAGTGTTTGTTTGAAAAAGCTTTTGCGTCGTGGCAGTAGACTCAAATATTGCACAGAACTCATTGATGTCAATTAATATGGGCGATTATGGCCAATGCGGCAGTGCTGTTCTTTGACGCAAGTCAATTTTCATAAAAAAACACTAAAAAAATCGAGAGTGCCGGGAGGCACGGATCAGCGGATGTGGATGCCCCTGATGCACTGATGCCGGGTTTCGTGCGTCGGGTAGGCACGACAGATGTCGGGCTTGATGTCGTGGATGGCGCAGTGGGCCTTGTCGGGCGATGACTGTACGAGGTAGGGGCAGACGGAGAGGCGCGATTTCGTTTCCGGGTCGATCCAGATCCAGCCGAGCCGGTTGGTGCGGGCGAGCAGGTCGGCGCGGCCGAGCCGTTTCCAGCGGTCGATGTCCCGTGCCGAAACCTTCAGGTGCCAGCTGAACTGGCGGCAGCACTCGCCGCAGGCGAGGCAGGATGCCGGCTCCTTCTGGTTGAGGCTCCTGATCCAGCCGGTCAGGGCTTTCATCGCTCATCCCCTCTTCTGGGTGAAGGTTCCCGAAAACGAAACTGGCTTAACTCTAACAAGAAAAACTTGCCGATTCAAACGGTTAAGATTTTACCAGATGGCGAACGCGGAGCTCAGTACGCGGACCGGTCGCCTTCGAGGATGTACTTCTTCGCGGTTCGCCGGTCGAGACCGGTGACGCCGGCGACTGCCTCGTATGTCCCGAGCCGTCGGTAGAGGTGGGCGCAATACCGGGCGAGCAGTTCGTTGGCGGAGAGTTCGCCGTTCTCGACGGCTTCGGCGAGGCCTGCCTTCTCCGTTCCCGGCGAAAGCTCACCTTCGTAGGTGCCGGTCAGCAGGATTCTCCGCACGGCCTGCTCGAGTTCCCGGACGTTCCCTCTCCAGGGATAATCCGGGCCGGTCTTCAGCAGGATGATGGCGGTGATTTCCTCGGCCAGGGAGCGGTTCTCCTCCCCCTGGATGCGCGTCAGCTGGTTGTTGACCAGGATGCCGAGTTCGTCAGGGTTTTCATCGAGCCGCTGGCGCAGGGTCGGCAGCTGGACGATATCCGAGCAGAGCCTGTAGTAGAAGTCCTCGCGGAAGATCCCCTTGCGGCGCAGTTCGTTGATCGGTTTGTTGGTTGCCGCCAGCACCCGTCCGGGGAAGCGGAGGGTCTCGTAGCTGCCGAGGGGGGTGAATGTCCTCTCCTGGAGGATCTGCAGCAGCTTGACCTGGGTCTGGAGCGAGACGTCGCCGATCTCGTCGAGGAAGATGATGCCGTGCGGCCGGCACTGGCTGAAGACGCCATGGTGATCGGCGAACGCCCCGGTGAAGGAGCCCTTCTTGTGGCCGAAGAGCTCCGACTCGATCAGGCTTTCCGGATACTGGGAGAGGTTGATCGGAATGAAATTCTTGACGAAGCTGTCGGTGAAGGCTTCCTTTCGGGCGTCGTAGGGGATGAAGCCGGACTGGCCGATGGCCGAGGCGGCGGCCCCCTTGCCGGTGCCGGTCGCGCCGAGCAGCAGGGTCGAGAAGTCCTCCATCCGGTCCCAGAGCTTGGTGCCGAAGCGGCGGGTGTCGAAGGTGAAGACCGTGCCCCAGAGATGGGCGCGCAGATCGCGCATGCTCGGACTGGTGCCGACCAGGTTGTCGCGGATGAAGACATAGGCCCGCTGCAGCTGGAAGAAGAAGGCGAAATAGCTTGCGGCCTCCTGTTCGGTAAATCCGGCCTCGACCAGCTCCCCGACGACATTCCTCCCATACGGTCCGGGCAGGGGCTTGTCGCCGCAGGCCTTCTGCGACTCGATCAGGCGGTTCTGGAATTCGACGTGGCGGTGGAAGATATCGAAGAGCTGCGCCGATTCGATGCAGGTCCGGTCTTCGCCGCTATAATAGTTGATATTGGCCTTGCCGGCCCTTCGCAGCGGGTGGAGGTGGCGATGGGTGTGTTCGGCTGCGCTTCTGATCAGCTGCTGCTCGGGGGTCAGCCCGTCGTATTCGATGATCTTCCCTTCGGCGACTTTTCTGTACAGCCTCTGCCGTTCGTCGGTAAACGGGTTGCTGAACGCCGCAAGGTCGACCATGTGGAAAAGCTGCCGGTCTTCATTTGATAGTTTTTCTCGTCTGGCCATGCATTTTATGTATATCAACATTCATTAATTGTCAATCGAAGTAAAGAAAATTGAAGGTGCGGGTCGGCTTGAGCAGGGTGGCCAAGTCTCCAATATTCCGAGGGATTACCCTTTTTATTCCGGAGGTGGCACGGCAATTGCGATTTTAGACAACACACTTCGTACGCGGAGGGGGACATGAGCGTTTATCTCGGATGTGACATAGGGACCGTCAGTCTCAAATGCGCCGCCGTTGTCGTCGATCCCGACCTGGCCGAACGTGTCAGGGAGCGGAAGGTACTCGTCGAGCACAGCCTTTCCGGAAAGGTCAACGGCCCGTTAAGGGGCTACCATTTCTTCCTGTCCCCGTATCGCCGCATCAACGGCAGTCCGGCGGAAGCCGCCAGGGCGGCGATCGAGGAGATGTCCTCCCACTTCCCGCCGGAGAGTCTCGCATCCGTGGTGATGACCGGCTCCGGCGCCAGGTTGCCGGCGAAGCGGCTCGGGCTCGTGCATCACAGCGACTTCAGGTCGGTGGCGACTGGTGTCAGCCTGCTCTATCCGGAGGTCGAACTGATTCTCGAGATGGGGGGGGAGAACTCGAAGTATGTCCGGCTGGAGAAACAGCCGGACGGCTTGCGGGTCGGTATCGCCGATTATGATACAAACGGCGATTGTGCGGCCGGCACCGGTTCGTTCATCGACCAGCAGTCATCGCGGCTCTGCTACCGTGTCGAGGAGATCGGCGATGTCGCCTGCGGCGCGGGGCAGGCGGCAAAGATTGCCGGCCGCTGCTCGGTCTTCGCCAAGTCGGACATGATCCATGCCCAGCAGAAAGGGGCAACGCCGCCGCAAATCCTCAAGGGGTTGTGCGAAGCGGTTGCCCGCAACTTCAAGGGGAACGTGGCGAAGGGGAGGGAGCTGCGTGGCCGGTCGGCCCTGGTGGGGGGCGTCGCCGGGAACAGGGGGGTGTCCGAGGCCGTCCGCGAGGTCTTCGGCACCGGCGACGGGGAGTTGTTTGTCCCGGAATCCCCGGCGTTCTACGGTGCCCTGGGGGCGGCCCTGATCGAGAGCCTGGCGGGTGGCGAGTGTCGGTACACGCATCAGCCGGAGTTGGGCAAGTTGCCGGTGGAGGAGGGGTTCCCCTGCTGGGCGCCGCTCTCGCTTGAAAAGGTCTGTTTCCCGGGGGGGGATGATTCGACGCCTGTCGAAGAGGTTCGGGCGGGAGAGGGCGGGTTGCCGGTCGCCACCTATCTCGGCATCGATATCGGGTCGGTCTCCACCAACCTGGTGCTGATTGATGCGCGGGGGGATGTCCTGCATGAAATCTATCTCCGCACCCAGGGGCGGCCGATCGAGGTCGTCAACCGGGGGTTGCAGGAGATCGACGCCCGGTTCGGCCGGAACGTCATGGTGTGCGGAGTCGGCACCACCGGCTCCGGGCGGGAGCTGATCGGCGAACTGATCGGTGCCGACACCGTCAGGGACGAAATCACCGCGCACAAGACCGGTGCCGCGCACGTCGCCGAAAAGTACCTCGACAGGCCGGTCGATGCGATTTTCGAAGTCGGCGGTCAGGACGCGAAGTTCATCAGCCTCGATCACGGCGTCGTCGTCGACTTCACCATGAACGAAGCCTGTGCAGCCGGCACCGGCTCCTTCCTCGAGGAACAGGCCGAGAAGCTCGATGTCAGTATCGTCGGCGAGTTCGCCGAGCGGGCACTGCGGTCCAGGGCGCCGATCCGCCTGGGAGAACGCTGCACTGTCTACATGGAGATGGACGTCACCTCCTTTGTGCGCAACGGCGCCGACCGGGACGATATTCTTGCCGGCCTGGCTTATTCGGTCGTGCAGAATTACCTCAACCGCGTTGTCCGTGGGCGGCCGATCGGCGAGACGGTTTTCTTCCAGGGGGGAACGGCCTACAACCGCGCTGTCGCCGCGGCTTTCGCAGCGGTCACCGGCAAAAAGATCATCGTTCCTCCGCACAACGGGGTGATGGGCGCCTACGGAGCGGCCCTGCTGGCCTTCCGGGAGGTTGCCAGGAGCGGACGGGGGAGCTCCTTCCGCGGCTTCGATATCGATCGGGTCGATTATTCGGTCCGGGAGTTTACCTGCCGGGCCTGTTCGAACGAGTGCGACATCCAGGAGTTTTGCGTCGAGGGAGAAAAGTCCTATTGGGGGGACAAGTGTTCGGATCGCTTCCGCAGGCAGGCGAAGGCGGGCCGGGCGCCGGTTATTGCAGACCTCTTCGCTGACCGGCAGGAGAGGCTTGAAAAGGACTGGCTTGGTGCCTTCAGTGACGGCGATTATGGCACCGAGTTGAAGAAGGCGACGGACAGGGTCGACACCTGGATCGCGCGGCATCGCGAGCCGGGACCCCGCTTCGGGATGCTCCGGGCGATGTACTACTACCACCGTCACCCGTTCTGGAAGACCTACCTCGAGGCGCTCGGCGGGGAGGTCGTCGTCACCGGGCCGACCAGCAAGTCGGTCGTCAACGCCGGCATCGAGGCGACCGTCGCCGAGCCCTGCTTTCCGATCCAGGTCGCCCACGGGCACCTGCAGGAAATGGCGGCGATGGAGATCGATTTCGCCGTGATCCCGTCGCATATCAACGACCTCAGCGACGACGCCGACGTCCAGTCGCATGTCTGCCCGTTCGGGCAGACCCTCCCGTTCCTGCTCAAGCACAGCCCGGCTCTGCGCGGCCTGAACGGGAGCCTGCTGATCCCCCTGGTGCATTTTCGGCAGGGGCTGGAATTCGTCGAAAAGGAGCTCTGGCGCCAACTCGGACACCGGTTCGCGGGCCGCCGTCATCACCGGCTCGCGGTTTCATTGGCCTATTTCGCCCAGAAGCTGTTTCAGGAGGAACTGTACGCTTCGGGCCGGGAGGCGCTCGATCGGATCGCCGCCGCCGGGGAGAGCGCCATCGTCCTGGTCGGACGTCCCTACAACCTTTACGACCCCGGACTGAACCTGAACCTTGCCGCGAAGCTGCGTCGGCAGTACGGGGTGAATGTTGTTCCCCTCGATTTCATCTGTACCGATGCCGAAGACCTGAACAGCCTGAACAGCAACATGTTCTGGAATTTCGGCCGCAAGATCCTCCGCACGACCATCTGGTCAAGCAAAAGGCCGGACATGCATCTGATCTACCTGACCAACTTCATGTGCGGCCCCGATTCGTTCATCAAGTCGTTTGCCATGGCCGGCGCCGGCAAGCCGTTTCTGACCCTGCAGTTCGACGGCCACGGCAACGACGCCGGCATGATGACCCGTTGCGAGGCCTACCTCGACAGTAAAGGATTGCTGCAATGAAGAAAATCGACGAACAGAACCCGCTGGCCGATCGAACCCTCTATGTTCCCCAGCTGTGTACGGGAACCGCGAAACTGTTCTGTGCCGCCATGCGCGCCCTCGGGGTCGATGCCCGGCCGAGTCCGGACAGCGATGCCCGGACCCGCGAGCTGGCCTCGCGGCATTGCACCGGCGACGAATGCTATCCGCAGATCGTGACCATGGGCGATTTTCTGAAAGTCACCGAGGAGGAGGGTTTCGAGCCAGCAAAGACGGCTTTTTTTATCCCCAAGACCGGCGGGCCGTGCCGGTTCGGTCAGTACAGCCAGCTGATGCGCAAGGTTCTCAAGGAAACCGGCAATGCCGACGTCCTGATCGTGTCCCCGTCCTGCGAGAACGGCTACCGCGACCTCGGCGAGAACGGCCCGGAAATGATGCACTACGTCTGGTGGGCCATCGTCGCCGGCGACCTGCTGCGCAAGGTCCTGCTGCGCACCCGCCCCTACGAGACCGAAAAAGGGGCGTCGGACAAAGTCTATGACGCCTGTATCGATGCCGTCTCCGTCGTTCTCGAGTGCCCCGCCCGCAGGGGGAAGGCGAAATTTTCCGCCCTGAAAACATCGCTTGCCGGCTGCCGGGAGGCATTTGCCGACGTGCCGGCCAATTATACGGATGACCGCCTGCTGATCGGCATCGCCGGCGAGATTTTCTGCCGGCTGAACACCTTCTCCAATGGCGACCTGGCCAGGATAATAGAAAAGCACGGCGGAGAGGCCTGGATCACCGATATGAGCGAATGGATATACTACTCCAACTACTGGGAAAAGGAAGAGCTCCGCACGTACGAAAGCCCGATATCGGTGAAGATGCTCGGCTCGTGGCTGACGGACCGGGTGCAGCACCGGAACGAGCACGAATTGGCGGAAATTTTTTCCGGAATGCTTGCCGGGCTGGAGGAGCCGTCTCGGGTTCGGGAAATCGTCGAGCGCGGCGCCCGCTACATCGAGCCGCACGCCGGCATGGGCGAGATGATCCTCAACCTCGGCAAGGCCTCCTGGCTGCACCGGAAAGGTGCTGACGGCATGGTCGACATAAGCCCGTTCTCCTGCATGAACGGCATCATCTGCGAGTCGATCTACCCGAGGGTGTCGTGCGACCTGGACGGCATGCCGATCCGGAATTTCTATTTCGACGGAACCCGGAACAGCCTCGACGAGGATGTCGAGATATTCATGGAACTGGCTGCCAGCTACTCCCGGCGCAAAAGGCATCAGCGGCTGGTGCCGGGGTATTTCGGGACGGGGAATCTCCCCCGGGAGGTCGCCTGAGGGAGACGGGGCGGCCATGAGGTTCCTGTGCCGGGTCGCGGCGCGGTCCGTGCTGATGCTGCATCTTATGTTTTCGCTGGCGGCCATGTTCGGAGGTCTGGCAATGCTGATTCTGTTTTCGGCTTTCTGGATTCATATTCCGCTGCTGCTCTGGGCGGCGGCGGTCAACCTCTTCGGCTGGACATGCCCGCTGACGCCGCTGGAGAAGCGGCTCTGGCGTTGCGGGGGGCGGGACGCCTACGAGGGGGGATTCCTCGTTCACTATTTCGGACCGCTGCTGAATCTCGAAAGGGCCGATCGGAGGGTCGAGATCCGGACCGGTGGCGTGATCCTCGCCTGGAATGCGATGGTGTATTCCGGGGTGCTGTTATATGTGCGGATGCCGTGACCAATAATGAGTCATTGCGCGAGGGGGGACGAAAAGCGGGCAAGCTGACAGAGGAGACACAAGGGAAAGGGGGACGTCATGAAAGGAATGAAGCGTTTGTTGCTGGTTGCGGTGCTTGTGGTGGCCAGCGTCGGTATCGCGGGGGCCGAGCTCCCGTGGCAGTTCAGCGAGCATACCCGTTACATGGTCCTTGGCGACAGCCTCGGTGCCGGCTATGGCGCGGTTCCGCAGACCCAGGGGTACGCCTACCGGCTCTACCAGGAGGGCGCCTTCGATGCCGTTCCCGGGACCATCTTCAGCAACGCCGCGGTTCCCGGGGCCACCAGTTTCGACGTGCTTGCCTACCAGGTGCCGCAGGCGGCGTTATTCATGCCGGATGTCATCGCGCTTACCGTCGGTGGCAACGACCTGACCGCCATCCTCGGCGGGGCCGACCCGGGTGCGGTCCTGGCGCAGTTCGGGAACAACCTGTTCGGCATCCTCGCCGAACTGGTCGGCAACACCGACGCCGTCATCTACCTCTCCAACCTGTATGTCATTCCGGAGATTCCGGGGGCGGACCAGATTGTGCCGGCTTTCAACCAGATCGTCGCCGGCATCGCCTCGGCGTTCGGTGACCGGGTCACTGTCGTCGATATCCATGCCGCCTTCGATGGCCGCAACGGCCTGCTCCTGATCGATCGGCACGGCGCCGCGACATACGAAATTCACCCGACCAATGCCGGGCACAAGGCGATGGCCGATGCCTTCAAGGCGGTTATCGAATAGTCTGATGAGCGGGCCGGCTTCGTGAGCAGCATACCGGCCGGCCCGATTTTTTTCGGAGAAACCGGAGGGGAGATGACGGCGCATGCATCGAAATTCTCTCCCGGAATGTTCCGGGAGAGGGCAATACTGATTCTGTCGGCGGGGTTCTCGCTTCTGATGCTGCTGGCTGCTGCCGGCTGTACACCGATGCATCAACCTGCCGATTCGTTTTCGCCGGATTCTGCAGGTTCGGAAAAAAGAGTGCAGCAGCTTCAACCTGGCTTCCGGGCGGACATCCAAACTGCCTCCGGTGAACAATTTGAGATGCTGGTCACGTCTGTCGGCGAGACGCATCTCGAAGGAGAAGCCTCTTCCTGGGAAACCGGTGCCCAATGGATGCCTGTCCGGATTTCGCTGGACGATCTCGACATGGTCGACGGAAGAAAGTACGTCGGCCCCGGTCGTTCTCCAGAGGAAGAGGGAGGCCGGGACCATCCGGAAAGTATTGCGTCGACAACCCGGCCGGGCCAGATGCCTGTTCCGGATGAACCTCCCGCGGTTGTGACTAAGGTCAGTTCCGGTGAAGGGGATGAAGAGCCGAACCTGTATGCGGGCATAACTGCACAGCTGGAAAAGGGTGAGGTCGTTGACGTGTTGATGCATACGGGAGAAAGCTTCTCGCTCACGCTGCAGGACGTCGGCCCGGATTATCTTTCGGGGATTCCTCTCAGCCCCGGTGGCAGCGGCGATGCGGTTTTTGCCGAAAAATACCCGTTGGCGCAAATCCGCTCGATCAACGGCCGATTATTGCCGGTCGATTTTTCCCGGTTCTCGGTCGGCGACCGGGTGGAACTGATCACTGCCAATAACGAGGTCATGAGGGTCAAGATCAGCGACATCGGGTCGAAGCTCATATCCGGCACAGTGCTCGACGATAGCGCGCCGGCCTACGAAAAGGGGAGCGCCGTTGAGGTGACACGTGACAGCATCAAGTCGATGAAGCCCTATGTGCCGACGTCCGAAACGGTTTCAAAGGTCCTGAAAGTCGTCGGCAAGGGGGTCCTTATCGCCGCCGCGGTGGTTGCTCTTGCCGGCGTGGCCTTCATGATGATTCTCCTGGGAATGCCGCCGATCTACATGTAGCCCGATGTGTCGGGAGGGTGTTTTCCTCTGGTGTTCGCGAAATGTTCTGCTGTATCCTCGCTTCCATGCAGCCGCAGATCTCCGATGCCATCATCCTGCGCCACATCGACTACGGCGAGGCCGACCGGATCGTCACCTTCTTCACGCCCGACCACGGGCGGCGCAAGGGGTTCGCCCGCGGCGCGCGCAAGAGCCGCAGGCGCTACGGACCGGGGCTGGAGCTTTTTGCCCAGGTTAAAATCCACTGGGTCCCGCCGAAGTCGGGCGAATTGCTCTCCCTGCGCGAGGTCGAGCTGGTCGACCTGCGCACCGGGCTGCGCAGCGATCTCGAGGCGATGGCGCTGGCCGGCTACGGCTGCGAGCTGGTCGAGGAGCTGATCGGCGACGACCCCGGGCACCCCGAGACCTTTTATCTGCTCAAGGCCTTTCTCGACCATCTGGCCGAAAACGGCAACACGCCGGAAACGCGGCTGCTCTTCGAGCTGCGGCTGCTGAATCACGTCGGCTACGTCCCGCACCTGCTCCACTGCTCGGAGTGCGACAACGGCCTGCCGGCCGAAGGGGTTGCCTTCGACGCCGCCCGCGGCGGGGCGCTCTGCCCCGGTTGCGCGACCCGCGGAGCCGGAACGCGCCTGGCGCGGATGACCCTCGGATCGCTGTCGAAAATCCTCCACAGCCCGGACGGAAACTTTGCCGACATCCGTCTCAGTCCGCAGACCCTGAAGGAAGGCGGCGAGGCGATTGCCGGCGCCGTCAATTCCCACCTGCACCGCCCGCTGCGTTCCCTCTCCTTCCTCGAACGGCTCCTTTCCGGCCCGCCGGCGTGAAAGGGGGTCGGAACCGCCCTGTTTCGGGCGAATCTGCCTTGACAGTCCGCTTTGAAAAACGCTAAAATTCCCGTTCCTAAAGACTGCGACAACTGTATACAGTATACATTTCTGCATTTCCGGGCGGAATCGCCGGCCGGAACCCTCTGGAGGCTTTGTGACATTTCAGGATTTGATTCTCGCGCTGCAGAACTACTGGGCGAAAAAAGGGTGCGTCATCCAGCAGCCATACGACATGGAAAAGGGGGCCGGCACCTTTCACCCGGCCACCTTCCTGCGGGCCCTCGGTCCGGAACCGTGGAACGTCGCCTACGTCGAGCCGTCCCGCCGGCCGACCGACGGCCGCTACGGCGAGAACCCGAACCGCCTGCAGCATTACTACCAGTTCCAGGTCATCCTCAAGCCGTCGCCGCTCGACATCCAGGATCTCTACCTCGATTCGCTGAGGAGCTTCGGCATCGACTCGAAGAAGCATGACATCCGCTTCGTCGAGGACGACTGGGAGTCACCGACCCTCGGCGCCTGGGGACTCGGCTGGGAGGTCTGGCTCGACGGCATGGAGATCACCCAGTTCACCTACTTCCAGCAGTGCGGCGGTATCGACCTCAAGCCGGTCTCCGGCGAGCTGACCTACGGTATCGAGCGGATCGCCATGTACATCCAGGGGGTCGACAACGTCTACGACCTCGAATGGGTCAAGGGGATCAAATACGGCGACATCCACCACCAGACCGAGGTCGAGTTCTCCCACTACAACTTCGAGGAGGCCGACACCGCCATGCTGACCAGGCTGTTCGACATGTACGAAGGGGAGTGCCAGCGGCTGGTCGGGAAGGAGCTGGTCTTCCCCGCCTACGACTTCGTGCTCAAGTGCTCGCACTCGTTCAACCTGCTCGACGCCCGCGGCGCCATCTCGGTGACCGAGCGGGCCAACTACATCGGCCGCGTCCGCAACCTGGCCCGTCTCTGCGCCGAGGGGTACGTTGCCCAGCGTGAGAAGATGGGCTTCCCCCTGCTGAAGAAATAAGACCGCCTTCCCGGAGTTATTGACAGACATGTCCGCAGAACTTTTTCTCGAAATCGGAACCGAAGAGATCCCGGCCGGGTTCATCCCCAAGGCCCTGGACGATATGAAAGGGCTGATCCGCAAGGAGCTGGAGAACGCCCGGATCGAATTCGGCGAAATAAAAACCTATGCCACCCCGCGCCGCCTGGCGATCGCCGTTGCCGCCGTCGCCGGGCAGCAGCCCGACATGCAGATCAAGGCGATGGGGCCGGCGAAGAAGGTCGCCTTCGCCGAGGACGGCACCCCGACGAAGGCCGGCGAAGGGTTCGCCCGCGGCCAGGGGGTCGACGTCTCCGAGCTGAAGATCGTCGAGACCGACAAGGGGGAGTACGTCTCGGTCGAGAAGGAAGAGAAGGGGAGACCGACGAAAGAGCTGCTGCCGGAGATCCTGCCGCGGCTGATCGGCAGCATCCCCTTCAAAAAATCGATGCGCTGGAAGGACCTCGACATCCGCTTCGCCCGGCCGATGCACTGGATCGTCGCCCTCTACGGCGGCGAGGTGGTCGCGTTCACCTTCGGCAACCTCGAGTCCGGCAACCTCTCCCGCGGCCACCGCTTCATGGCGCCCGAGGCGATGATCATCCAGAGCTCGGAAGAGTACGAGGACCAGTGCGAGCGGCATTACGTTACCGCCGACCCGGAGAAGCGCAGGGCGATCATCGCCCGGGGGATTGCCGAGGCGGCCAGCTCGGTCGGCGGCACCCTCAACGAGGACGAGGAGCTGCTCGACGAGGTCACCTTCCTGGTCGAGGACGCCACCCCGCTGGTCGGCACCTTCGAGGAGGAGTACCTGCAGCTGCCGCGCGAACTGCTGATCACCAGCATGCGCGAGCATCAGCGCTACTTCACCGTCGTCGACAAGGACGGCAGGCTGATGCCGCACTTCATCACCGTCTCCAACACCCGCGTCGCGGATCCGGCGGTGGTCGTCAAGGGGAACGAGCGGGTCATCCGCGCCCGGCTCTCCGACGCGATGTTCTTCTGGAAGGAAGACCAGAAGGTCAGGCTCGAAAGCCGCCTCGAGGCGCTCAAGAGCGTGGTCTACCAGCAGAAGCTCGGCACCAGCTATGAAAAGGTGATGCGCTTCAAGGAGCTGGCGGCCGGCCTGGCGACGCAGCTCGACCCTGCGGCGAAGAAGGCGACCGAGCGGGCGGCGCTGCTGTGCAAGTGCGACCTCGAGACCGGCATGGTCTACGAGTTCCCGGAGCTGCAGGGGATCATGGGGCGCGAGTACGCCCGGCTCGAAGGGGAAGACGAGCGCGTCGCCGTCGCCATCCACGAGCACTACCTGCCGGTCGAGGCGGGCGGCCAGCTGCCGTCGGACAACGTCGGCGCCTTCGTCTCGATTGCCGACAAGATCGACACCATCTGCGGCTGCTTCGGCGTCGGCCTGGTCCCGACCGGTTCGGCCGACCCGTTTGCCCTGCGGCGCAGCGCCATCGGCATTCTCAACATCATCCTCGACCGCGGCTTCAAGGTCTCCATCCCGAAGCTGGTCGAAGACGCCCTGGCGCTGCTTGAGGAAAAGCTGACCCGGCCGACCGACGAGGTCCGGGCCGAGGTGGTCGCCTTCATCCGCCTGCGCTTCTTCAACATGCTGACCGGCCAGGGCTATCCGAACGACCTGGTCGACGCGGTCCTCGCCGCCTCCTTCACCGAGCCGCAGGACGCCATGGAGCGGATCGCGGCGCTGGCCAGACTGAAGGAGCAGGGGGAGTTCGAATCCCTGGCGGCGACCTTCAAGCGGGTCGCCAACATCATCAAGGGCGGGGTCGAACAGAAGGTCGACAAGAAGCTGTTCGAGGGGCCCTACGAGGATGCGCTGTTCACCGCCTTCACCCAGGTCGGCGACAAGGTCGAACGCTTCCGCCAGCAGGGGAACTACACCACGGCGTTGCAGACCATCGTGCCGCTGCGCGACTACGTCGACGCTTTCTTCGAGGGGGTCATGGTCATGGCCGATGACGAGAAGGTGAAGAACAACCGGCTGGCGCTGCTGACCGCCATCGCGCGCCTGTTCGAGAATATTGCCGACTTTACCAAGATAGCCGACTGATTGCAGTCGGCTGTTTTGTTTTGATGGAACACTCGATCCTTCAAAAGGTTTAACGGAGAGGTGGAGAGAAGGAGAGTCAGAGAGAATATCATTTTTGATATTTTATTAGAATTTCTCTCCCTCTCAGCGTCTCTCCGTTAAAGATGGTTTTCGTTTCTAGGGGTTTGTTTCATTCCAACGGGGCACGGGGGCTCCGGCAACAAATGCGAGGAGGAGTTTAATGGCTAAGTTTGTGTATTTCTTCGGAGACGGGATCTCCGAGGGACGCGGGGACATGAAGAACCTGTTGGGCGGCAAGGGCGCCAACCTGGCGGAGATGACATCGATCGGACTGCCGGTTCCGGCCGGCTTCACCATCACCACCGAAGTCTGCACCGCCTATTACGACAACGACAAGACCTATCCGGCGACTCTCGAGGCCGAGGTCGAGGAGAACCTCGCCCGGGTCGAGAAGCTGATGGGGAAAAAATTCGGCGACTCCGGCAATCCGCTGCTGGTCTCGGTCCGCTCCGGCGCCCGGGCGTCGATGCCGGGGATGATGGACACCGTCCTCAACCTCGGCCTGAACGACGAGACGGTCAAGGGGATGATCGCCCAGAGCGGCGACGAGCGCTTTGCTTACGACTCCTACCGCCGCTTCATCCAGATGTACACCAACGTCGTCATGGGGATGGACGGCGACATCCTCGAGCATATCCTCGAGAAGATGAAGGAGGAGAAGGGGGTCGAGGAGGACACCGACCTCTCCGCCGCCGACCTCAAGGACCTGGTGTTCCAGTTCAAGATCAAGGTCAAGGAGGAGCTCGGCAAGGACTTCCCGACCGACCCGAAGGAGCAGCTCTGGGGGGCGATCAGCGCCGTCTTCAACTCGTGGATGAACGCCCGCGCCATCACCTACCGCAAGCTCAACAACATCCCGGCCGAGTGGGGGACCGCCGTCAACGTCCAGTCGATGGTCTTCGGCAACATGGGGAACGACTGCGCCACCGGCGTCGCCTTCACCCGCAACCCGTCGACCGGCGAGAAGAAATTCTACGGCGAGTACCTGATCAACGCCCAGGGGGAAGACGTCGTCGCCGGCATCCGCACGCCGCAGCCGGTCCTGAAGGAGCAGGGGGCCGGGTCGATGGAGGAGCTGCTGCCGGTGTGCTTCGCGCAGCTGATGAAAATCCAGCAGACCCTCGAGAAGCATTACCGCGACATGCAGGATATCGAGTTCACCATCGAGAAGAACAAGCTCTACATGCTGCAGACCCGAAACGGCAAGCGGACCGCCGCCGCGGCGGTCAAGATCGCCGTCGACATGGTTGAAGAGGGGGTCATCACCAAGAAGGAAGCGGTCATGCGCGTGGCGCCCGACCAGCTCGACCAGCTGCTGCACCCCTCGATCGACCCGGAGGCTGACAAAACGGTCATGGCCAAGGGGCTGCCGGCCTCGCCCGGCGCGGTCAGCGGCGAAGTTGTCTTTTCGGCCGACGAAGCCGAAGAGGCGGCCAAGATCGGCCTCAAGGTGATCCTCGTCCGGGTCGAGACCAGCCCCGAGGACATCCACGGCATGCACGCCGCCCAGGGGATTCTCACCGCCCGCGGCGGCATGACCTCGCACGCCGCGGTCGTCGCCCGCGGCATGGGCAAGTGCTGCGTCGCCGGCTGCGGCGACATCAAGGTCAGCTACGCCGACCAGCAGTTCACGGTGCCGTCCGGCGACGTGATCAAGAAGGGGGATGTCATCACCCTCGACGGCTCGACCGGCGAGGTGATGAAAGGCCAGGTGCCGACGGTGCAGCCGGAGCTGACCGGCGACTTCGAGACCCTGATGAACTGGGTCGACGAGTTCCGCACCATGAAGGTCCGCACCAACGCCGACACCCCGCACGACTCCCAGGTCGCCCGCGACTTCGGCGCCGAGGGGATCGGCCTCTGCCGGACCGAGCACATGTTCTTCGAGGGGGAGCGGATCATGGCGGTGCGCGAGATGATCCTCGCCGCCGACGTCGACGGTCGCAAGCGGGCCCTCGACAAGATTTTGCCGATGCAGCGCGGCGACTTCCTCGGCCTGTTCAAGGTGATGAAGGGGCTGCCGGTCACCATCCGCCTGCTCGACCCGCCGCTGCACGAGTTTCTGCCGCACACCGACGCCGAAATCGAGGCGCTGGCGAAGGAGATGAAGGTCCAGCCGTCGACCCTCAAGGCGAAGGTCGAGTCGCTGCACGAGTTCAACCCGATGCTCGGCCACCGCGGCTGCCGCCTGGCGGTCACCTATCCCGAGATCTACGACATGCAGGTGCGCGCCATCATGGAGGCGGCCTGCGAGCTGGTCAAGAACGACGGCTTCGAGATCGTGCCGGAGATCATGATCCCGCTGGTCGGCGAGGTCAGGGAGCTGGCGATCCTGCGCAAGAACGCCGTCAAGGTCGCCGACGCGGTCATCGCCGAGTACGGCGTCGCGGTCGAGTACCTGATCGGCACCATGATCGAGCTGCCGCGCGCCGCCCTCACCGCCAACGTCATCGCCGAGGAGGCCGAGTTCTTCTCCTTCGGCACCAACGATCTGACCCAGACCACCTACGGGCTGTCGCGTGACGATGCCGGCAAGTTCCTGCCGTTCTACGTCGAGAAGGAGATCTACCCGAACGACCCGTTCGTCGCCATCGACCAGGACGGCGTCGGCGAGCTGGTCCGCCTCGGCTGCGAGCGCGGCCGCGCCTCCCGCCCCGACATCAAGCTCGGCATCTGCGGCGAGCACGGCGGCGAGCCGTCGAGCGTCATCTTCTGCCACAAGGTCGGCCTCGACTACGTCTCCTGTTCGCCCTTCCGGGTGCCGATCGCCCGACTGGCCGCCGCCCACGCGGCGCTGCTGGACGAATAAAAACGAACAAGCCCCCGACAGCGCGTCGGGGGCTTTTGTTTCAATACTGAATACCGGACAAGCCGGTTAACCAAGGACGAAAAGGACAGGAAAGATCACCGATGAAAATCGTCGTACTCGACAGTTACACCATGAACCCGGGCGATCTCGACATGGCGCCCCTCACCACTCTCGGCAGTTGTGACATCTACGACCGGACCCCGCCGCAGGATGTCCTCGCCCGCATCGGCGGCGCCGAGATCGTCCTGACCAACAAGACCGTTCTCGATGCCGCCGTCATCAACGGCGCGACACGTCTGAAATACATCGGCGTGCTGGCGACCGGCTACAACGTCGTCGACCTCGCCGCGGCCCGCGCCCGGGACATCGTCGTCACCAACGTGCCGGCCTACAGCACCGCCTCGGTGGTGCAGATGGTCTTCGCCCTGCTGCTCGAGCTGACCCAGAAGGTCGCCCTGCACGACAAGCTGGTGCGCAAGGGGCGCTGGGAGGAATGCCCCGACTTCTCCTTCACCGCCATGCCGCTCATGGAGCTGGAAGGGAAGTCGATGGGGGTCGTCGGCTACGGCACCATCGGCCGCCGGGTGGCGCAGGTGGCGCGCGCGTTCGGCATGGAAGTCCTCGCCCACACGGCGCACCCGGAGAAATACGAGGGGGACGCGTCGGTCCGCTTTGTCGACCTCGACACCCTGTTCCGGCAGAGCGACGTGGTCAGCCTGCACTGCCCGCTGACCGACAAGACCAGGCACCTCGTGAACGAGGAGCGGATCGCGCTGATGAAGAAGACGGCGATCCTCATCAACACCGGCCGCGGCCCGCTGATCGACGAGCAGGCGCTGGCCGAAGCTCTCGACGCCAAGGATATCGCCGGCGCCGGCATCGACGTCCTCTCCGAAGAGCCGCCGCGGACCCATCACCCGCTGATCGGCGCGACCAACTGCTTCGTCACCCCGCATATCGCCTGGGCGACGCGCGAGGCGCGGCGGCGGCTGCTCGCGGTTGCGGCGGAGAACGTCAAGGCGTTTCTCGACGGCAGCCCGGTGAACGTCGTCAACTAGCTCTCCGCGGCAGCAGTTATTCACAGGCGGCGCATCCCTGATGCGCCGCCTGTTTTGTTTCCCGGCCCGATTGAGCAAGCAGCGCACTCTGATAAAATGGTCATGACTCATCAACCGGAGCATTCGGGCAAAGTCATGACCTGTAGAGTGTCGATTTTTTTGCTGTTGCTGCTGCTGATCGCCTGGGCGGCGTCGAGCGGCGCAGTTGAAATCGTGTCGGTCAGCCCGCTGAGCGCGGCTCCCGGAGAGAGGGTTTCCGTCTCCCTGGTCGATGACGAAGATCCGTACACGCTGCTGCTGAACGGACAGGGCGTGCCGGTCGAGGCGTCGGGCCCGGGATTCGCCTCGTTCCGCGTGCCGCTGGTGCCGGCCGGCACCTACGCTCTCCGGCTGCTGTCCGGAGGGACGGTGGTCCCCACCCCGTATCAGCTGACCGTCCTCGAGCCGACGCCGAATATCGTCTCCCTGACCCCGGCCAACATTCCGGAGTGCGCCGAGCGTGAGGAGAAGCGCGTCGACGTGATCGGCCGCTATTTCTTCACCGACAGCCGTCTGCTGGTCAATGGCGCCCTGGTCGACGCGACGTTCGTCGGTCCGCAGCAGATGTCTTTCGACGCCTCGTCCCTGACGGCAGGAGTCTACGGCGTTCAGGTCGTCAACCCGTCCGGTCTCAAATCGCTCCCCTATTCGCTCTATGTCAACAGCATTCCGACGATCAGGGAGGTCAGCACCGGCGAGAATTACACCAGCCACTACGAGCTGGTGATCCGGGGGGGCAACTTCTTCCAGCAGTCGACCCTGCTGGTGACCGAGGCGCCGCCCGGAATGACCGGCCTGAGTCCCCGGCAGAGAGTGATCTGGGGCAAGGGGCGCCGTTCCGGCGCCGGTTTCCTGCTCGACGAGGAAAAGGAGGATTACCTCTACTTCGAGGATTGCCACACCCTGGTGTACTACCGTTACCCCCTGAGCGGGCAGCCGCGCGAGCTGACCCTGAAGGTGATCAACCCGGACGGCAAGGCGTCCGGGGCGTACGAGCTGCTGGCCAATTGAGCCGGGGGG
>JBFHOZ010000015.1:0-24583 GCA_041592975.1 Desulfuromonadales bacterium | reverse complement strand
CAGTTTCTTCGAACTGCACCCGTCGCGGCGCGCATAGAGCCGAAGTTTTAGCAGGTCGTCGATCTTGAGCCGCTCCCCGAGGATCGACTGCGCCGAGCTGATGAAGACCAGCTCGTCCGGCGGCAGATCGATGGTCTGCAGGCCGCTCATGTCGCGGTCATCGCAATGCTCGATGACCGATATGTCATATTCGCGGTTCATCAGCCCCTGTACCGCCTGTTCGGGTTGGGAAAAAACGAACTTCAGATCCTCGGTATCGGCGTTCTTGAGAATAAACCGGTTCAGGGCCTGCGGCAGATAGGCGGTCCCGAATGCCGGCGTGCAGCAGAGGGAGAGCCGCTTGCCGCCGACAATATTCTTCAGGGCGCTCATCATTTCCTGCTCTTTCTCGACGATTTCGGCCGCCTTGAGGGCGACGAACCGACCGATCTCCGTCGGCTCCAGCTCCGGACCGCTGCGATCGAGCAGTCGATGTCCCAACACCTCTTCCAGCTGCTTGACGCGCTGCGAAGCGGCCGACTGGGTGATGTAAAGCGCCTCGGCGGCCCGGGAAAAACTTCCCGTCTCGATCACCTTGAGCAATGTCTTGAAATAACGCGTTTCCATTCGATTCCTCCTCCGTCACGTCAATCCCGACAACCGCCCGGTCGTCATTAAGGAATCTAATACCCCTATAAGAATGATTCGTTTGCCAGCAAGGTTAGCCAGCCCTAATATGTATGCATTACTTAATTCTCTTTAATGCAATTCCCGCACCATTATATTCAAAAATTTGAATTCTGCCATATTGTCGAAAGGAGGTGACGTCCCGCCCCAGCAACCGGATGATTTGTTCGATTCGCAACGTTCGACAGTCCCCAGGAAAGGAGAAGGTATGTTACGCAACAAACTGACCAGGCCGAATCGGCTGTTCAAGCTGCTTCCCCTGCTTTTTCTCGTCGCCGCCTGCGCGACCGGAGCCCTGCAGGAGAAAATGCTGAACATGCCGACGATAGAAGGCGCGAGTTATGTCGGCAGCGAGGCCTGTGCCGACTGTCACGAGGATGTGACCAAAGCTTTCGCCAGCAACGTCCATGGCCGTTTGGCGGAATTCGAGCTGAATGGCTGGCAAAAAGGCTGCGAATCCTGCCACGGCAAGGGCAGCCTGCACGTCAGCGGCGACGGCGACACCGCCAGGATTTTCAACCCGGCCGTGCTCGACTCGAGCAAGGCCGAAGCGCTCTGCGTCGGCTGCCACACCAGCGGCAACCTGATGGAGTGGACCTTCGGCGAACACGCCCTGAGCGACGTCACCTGCACCGACTGCCACGACATGCACGGCGCAGGAACTGCCAAGGCCAACCTGAAGAAGTCCGACCCGGAACTCTGCTACGACTGCCACCAGGAGCAGATGGCCAAGGCGAGCTACCCCTCGCACCACCCGATCAGGGAGGGGAAGATGAACTGCTCCGACTGCCACAATCCGCACGGCCGGCTGATGACCGAAGAGACCGCCAACGACCTCTGTCTCGACTGCCACGGCCGCTACCAGGGGCCGTTCGTGTTCGAGCACGCCCCGGTGCAGGAAGACTGCAACATCTGCCACGATCCGCACGGCACGGTGGCCAACAACCTGCTGCAGCAGAACGAGCCGTTCCTCTGCCTGCAGTGCCACGAGAGCCACTTCCATGCGACCCGCATCGGTGCCACCATCGACCCGGGCAACGTCGCCTTCAGCGCCTATGACGCGAACGGCAACCTGAACCCGACCCCTTCGGGGACCGCCGGGGCCACGACCAGCGACGAGGAAGTCCGTTTCACCAATTCGCTCGGCGAGCACAGCTGGCAGATGGCCTTCGGCACCAAGTGCACCGTCTGTCACAGCGTGGTGCACGGCAGCGACCTGCCTTCCCAGAGTTCGCCGACCATCGGCAACAACGGCGAAGGCTGGCCGGATGGCGCCAAGGGTCTGACCCGCTAACCGCAACCTACAAGGAGGAGCACAATGCGTAGCACCATGAGATACATGATCGCGCTCTCCCTGGCTATCCTTGTGGCACCACTCCCGCTGCTGGCCGCTGAAGACTTTTCAGGGTCGGTAGAGGTCGGTGCGGCAGGAGTGTCGATCGAGGACAGCCAGTTACGAGTGAACGAATACAACGTGATCCGGCCCGACGACGGCGTCACCGCCTACGGCAAGGCCGCCATCGCGAGTCACAGCGATGGGCTCGGCGTCGACCTCGGCGCCGACGTCATGGGCGCCCGCGACCAGAAGTACGGCCTCGGTCTCGACGTCTACCGGGTCCTGAAGCTCGACGCGTCCTTCCAGTCCTTCGGGCGCTGGACGGATCATGACCAGATGAACTACCTGGACGCGGCCATCCCTGATGGCTCGCTCTATACAGGCGGAATCCTGACTCCGAACAACGTCCCCGGATTTGTCGACAAGACAACGGGGGTCGGCGTCGCCTCAGGTACCGCCGGCTCGCAGCAGGTCGGACGGGCCGGTCTTTACGGTGAAGACTTCATGAAGAATGACGACTTCTTCATCACCCACCGCAACCTCGAGAACGAGCTCAGCGTCACCATCCCGCAGCTGCCCCAGGTCACCTTCCACGCCGGCTACCGCATCGAGCAGCGCGAGGGGATGGAACAGTCGATCGGCATGAGCAAGTGCACCACCTGCCACATCACCGGCATGGGCAAGCAGATCGACGAGGAGACCAAGGATCTCAGCGCCGGCCTGACCGGCCGCTTCGGCGCCCTGACCGTCGACTACGAGTACCTCGACCGGGAGTTCCGCGAGAACGCCGGCAATGCCGGCCGCGTTTACGACCCGGCCCTTGCCCCGAGCTCGGGGACCACTTACACCCCCGGCAACGCCGTCTTCGACAACCGCCTGCTGTTCGACTACGAGGACGGCGTCCTCCCCTACGACGTGACCCCCGACTCCGACAAGGAGAGCCACGTGCTCAAGGCCCGGATCGCCCTTCCCAACCGGTCCGAGGTGCTCGGCAGCTATGTCAGCGCCGAGGTCGAGAGCAAGATCACCGACGAGCCGGGGATCTGGACCATGGCCGAGGAGAAGCTCACCACCTCCTACGACGGCTACGGGCTCAAGGCCGCCACCCGGCTCGGCGACAGGATCCGCCTGACCCTGCGCGGCAAGGTCGAGGAGCTCGAGGACAGCGAGGCGCACCTGACCTTCTTCCCGATGGGGACCACGGCCCAGCCGAACCTCGGCGGCGGCACCCTCCCCTCGTCGATCGCCGCCACCCGCCACTCGGTGGTCACCCGCGACGTTCTCAGCCTCGGCGCCGACATGGTTTACCGGCTGGCGCGCAAGTCGACCCTGCGCCTGAGCTACGACTTCCGGGAAGACGACCGCGAAGACGACCACTTCGGCAAAACCGAGACGCACACCGCCAAGGCGGCGCTCAAGATGCGTCCGGGCAAGACCCTCTCGATGCGGGCTTCGGTCGCGTACGAGAAGACCAGGAACCCGCTGCAGAACCCCGATGCCGCCGGCTACATCGATCCGCTGACCGGACTCCCCTATACGGACAATCCGACATCGGCCATCGCCATCGGCAACGGCCCCCTCTACGGCACCGCCTACTACGACAAGCGGCAGACCGACCTGAGCAACCTGCCGGAGGACAGCTACGAGGGGAAAGTCAACTTCACCTGGTCGCCGTCGGCCGACTTCTCCGGGAGCTTCAACCTGCGTGTGCGCTCCGAGGAAAATGCCCTCGACCGCTCCGAGTGGAAGCAGCTGACCTATGTGCCGGGTGCCTCGCTGTGGTACGCGGCGAGCGAGAAGGTCGACCTGACCTTCGCCTACACCTACATGGGGCAGAGTACCGAGGCGAAGTTCTGCCAGGGCTGGTACGACGGCTGAGCGGGCGTCATCGTGTCGTCCCAGTTTGGGACGGTTTGTGACCAGACCGATTACAACACCGACGTTCACTCTCTTTCTCTGACGGCTGAATTCGACGTCAGCGACGCTCTCGACCTGTACGCCAACCTCGGCTTCAGCGACGCCACCGCCGAGTGGACCGACCTGAACCTGACCACGCCGAGCTATGTCACCGACATCGTCATGCAGCAGCTCTATACCTTCGAGGGGACCAACGTCATGACCGAGTACTCGAAGCTGCACTACCAGCAGGTCGACCTGCAGGTCGGCGGTACCTACCGGTTCAGCCCGGCACTCTACGCCACGGCGATGGCCCAGTACCAGCTGTTCGAGGACAAGGATGCGTACGTCTACGGCGACCTCGACGGCACCGCCTATCGCGGCTACCTGGGAATCGGCTACAACTTCTGATTCCTCTACTCCTTTAGCATTTATTGCCTTCGCCCGGCTGCTTGACGCAGCCGGGCATTTTTTTCTCCGGCGACAATTCTCCCGCTTGGATTTACCGCGGCATTCGTGCTTTAATTAAAGTTTACGCCAAACCGGGAAATTGCCGCATGTCACTTGACAAACTGAACAAGATTGCAAAGCCGACCCGCTACCTCGGCGGCGAGCTCGGCTCGATCACCAAGGATTTGGCCAGGGTCGATCTCCGCTTCGCCCTCGCCTTTCCCGACACCTACGAGATCGGCATGAGCCACCTCGGCTTCGCCATCCTCTACCACATCCTCAACGACGTCGACTGGATCGCCGCCGAGCGCTGCTACGCCCCCTGGCCCGACATGGAGGGGATGCTGCGGACCGAGGACGAGCCGCTCAGGAGCCTCGAGAACCAGCTCCCCCTGGGCGAGTTCGACATCGTCGGCTTCTCCCTGCAGTACGAGCTCTCCTATACCAACATCCTCAACATGCTCGACCTCGCCGGCGTTCCCCGGCGGCGGGACCGAAGATCAGGGGATGATCCGCTGGTCGTCGTCGGCGGCCCCTGCGCCTTCAACCCGGAGCCGCTCGCCGATTTCATCGACTGCGCCGTCATCGGCGACGCCGAGGAGGCGACGGTCGAGCTCTGCGAGGCCGTCCGCCAGGCAAGGCAGGAGGGGCTCCCGCGGGGCGATCTCTACGACCGCCTCAGGAAAATCGAGGGGATCTACGTCCCGTCCCTGTTTGACGTTTCGTACAGGGACGACGGCACCATTGCCGCGATCACGCCGCAAAAGGCCGACTACACCGCCGTCAAGCGCCGCTTCATCACCGACCTTGACAACGCGCCGTTTCCGACCCGGCCGATCGTGCCGTTCATGAACACCGTGCACAACCGGGTGGCGATGGAGATCGCCCGCGGCTGCACCCGCGGCTGCCGCTTCTGCCAGGCGGGGTACATCTACCGGCCGGTGCGCGAACGCTCGGCGGAGAAGATCGCCGGACTGCTCGGCGAATCGCTCGACCACAGCGGCTACGACGAGCTCTCCCTGCTGTCGCTGTCGACCGGCGACTACAGCTGCATCGAGCCGCTGCTCAAGTCGCTGATGGACCGGTACGCCGACGACAAGGTCGCCGTCTCCCTGCCGAGCCTGCGGGTCGGCTCGCTGACGCCGGAGCTGATGGAACAGATCAGAAAGGTCCGCAAGACCGGCTTCACCCTTGCTCCCGAGGCCGGCACCGAGCGGCTGCGCAGGGTGATCAACAAGGGGATCAGCGAGGAGGACCTGCTGCTGGCGACCAAGAACGCCTTCGAACTCGGCTGGCGGCTGGTCAAGCTCTACTTCATGCTCGGCCTGCCGACCGAGACCGACGCCGACCTTGCGGGGATCATCGACCTGGCGCACCGCGCCAAGAGGACCGGCAAGGGGACGCAGGGGGGCGCCGACGTCAACGTCGCCGTCTCGACCTTCGTACCGAAGGCGCACACCCCCTTCCAGTGGCAGGCGCAGATCTCCCTGGAGGAAACCGAACGCCGCCAGGGGCTGCTCAGGGACGCCCTGCGCAAGAAAAAGCTGCGCTGCAAGTGGCACGACGCCCCGCTTTCGCTGCTCGAGGGGGTTTTCGCCCGCGGCGACCGCCGTCTCGGCGCGGTGCTGGAACGAGCGGTCGATCTCGGCTGCCGCTTCGACGGCTGGCGCGACCATTTCCGCTTCGACCTCTGGCAGCAGGCGCTTGCCGAAGCCGGTATCGACCCGGGGTTCTACCTGCGCGCCCGCGGCGACGACGAGCCTCTCCCCTGGGATCACATCGACTGCGGCATCCCGAAGAGCTACCTGCTGGCCGAGCGGGACAACGCCCTGGCCGGGCAGGAGACGCCCGACTGCCGCCGGGGCTCCTGCAGCAACTGCGGCGTCTGCGATTTCGAGGAGCTGCGCATGCGCTACGCCGAGACCCGGGAGATGCCGCCGCCGGCTGAAAAACAGGACGCGCGGCCGGAGGCGAGCTGCCGGTACCGGCTGCTCCTGCGCAAGGACGGCCGCACCCGCTTCGTCAGTCACCTCGAGTACATTACCGTCATCGATCGCGCCGCCCGCCGGGCCAGACTGCCGCTGCGCTACTCCGGCGGCTTCCACCCGCAGCCGAAGCTCTCCTTTTCCGACGCCCTGCCGACCGGCGTCGCCAGCGACGCCGAGGTGCTCGACATCGAACTCTCCCGCCAGTATGCGGAAGCTGAGCTGTGCGAGCGACTGAGCGCCGAGTTGCCGGAGGGGATGACGATTCTCGACTGTCGACAACTTGACTGGAAAACGCCCTCCCCCTCTGCTAGCATTGAAAAACTCGTCTACACCGTCACCCTGCCGACCACGAACGACACCCTCGGCCGACGGGTCGAGGAGTTTCTCGGCAGTGAATCGGTGATCGCCACCCGGATGAAGAAGGGCCGCCCGGTCGAAATCGACCTGCGCACCGACGTGGCCGACATCCGCGTCGTCGGCGAGCGCCTCGAACTCGCCCTGAAGAAGGGGAGCCCGTTCGGCGTGCTCGCCTGGCTGCTGCAGATCGACGAGGCGGCCGTGCGCCAGCTCGAGGTCCGCAAGACCGCCGTGAAACTGATCGGTGAAGACAATTAGAAAAAACCGGATTTTCTTGATCTTCGGTTTATAATTTTTCGCTTTTGACATTTACAACGAACGAGGCTGATCAAACTGCCTCGAATGCAAGGCGCCCGCCGGACCAAGGAGTGAGGCGTAGCGAAGCTACGTCGCAGCGACGAGGTACAAGGCAACGCCGCAGGCGAGGTCGTTTCATCAGCCGCCAAACGGAGGAACCATGACCAAGGAGCTGGTCATCAACACCACGTCCCAGGAGACCCGGATCGCCCTGCTGGAGAGCAACCACATCGCCGAACTCTACATCGAGCGGACCCGTGAGAAGGGGATCGTCGGCAACATCTATCTCGGCCGCGTCGCCCGGGTCCTGCCCGGCATGCAGGCCGCCTTCGTCGACATCGGCCTGGAGAAGGCCGCCTTCCTCTACGTCGCCGACGTGCTCGACGAGATCGAGGCGGTCGAACACTTTATCGAGGGGGAAACGCATTATCCCGGCTCCAGCGAGGACCCGGAGATCGAGCGGCCGCCGCTGCCGCCGATCGAGGAGCTGCTGCAGGAGGGGCAGGAGATCCTGGTGCAGGTCGCCAAGGAGCCGATCGGCACCAAGGGGGCGCGCATCACCTCGCACATCTCCCTGCCGGGGCGGCACCTGGTCTACATGCCGACCGTCGACCACATCGGCATCTCCCGCCGCATCGAGAGCGAGGAGGAGCGCGACCGGCTGAAAAGCATCGTCGAGGAGCTGCGCCCGGAAGGGAGCGGCTTCATCGTCCGCACCGCCTCGGAAGGGAAGTCGGTCGAGGAGCTCAGGGCCGACATGGACTTCCTGCTCGGCGTCTGGGAGGACATCCGCAAGCGCCAGGAGAACCGCAGCGCCACCGCCCTGATCCACTCCGACCTCGATGTCACCAGCAAGGTGCTGCGCGACATCCTCTCCGAGGACGTCAGCCGGATCATCGTCGATTCGCGCGAGGAGCACGACAAGATCGTCCGCTTCCTCGGCACCTTCATGCCGAACATCAACTACAGCATCGAGCTCTACGACGGCGACGAGCCGATCTTCGACGCCTTCGGGCTCGAGGTCGAGATCGCCCGCGCGCTGGGACGCAAGGTCTGGCTGAAGAGCGGCGGCTACATCATCATCGACCAGACCGAGGCGCTGACCGCCATCGACGTCAACACCGGCCGCTTCGTCGGCAAGCACAACCTCGAGGACACCATCCTCAAGACCAACCTCGAGGCGGTCAGGGAGGTCGCCTTCCAGCTGCGTCTGCGCAACATCGGCGGACTGATCATCATCGACTTCATCGACATGGAGAAGGAGGCGCACCGCGACAAGGTGCATTCGGCCCTCGAGGAGGTTCTCAAGAACGACAAGAGCAAGACCAACATCCTCAAGATCTCCGAGCTCGGCCTGGTCGAGATGACCCGCAAGCGGGTGCGCGAGAGCATCGGCCGCACCCTGTGCGAGCCCTGCCCCTACTGCGACGGCAAGGGGTACGTCAAGAGCCGCACCAGCATGGTCTACGAGATCTTCCGCGAGCTGCGCCGGGAAATCGGCAACATGCCCGGCTACCGGGTGACGCTGCTGGTCCATCCGGACATCGCCGCGCTGCTCTACGACGAGGAGCGCAAGGGGATCGAGGAACTCGAGCGGCAGTTCCAGAAACAGATTACCATCACCGCCCGCAACACCTTCCACCAGGAGCAGTTCGAAATCGTTGTCGGCTGAGATTTTTGCTTGACAGCGGCGCGGCAAAAAACATATAGTGCCGCTTTGCTGATTCAAGGTATACTCTTTTTCAAATAGATACACGAGGTGAAGAACATGTACGCGGTGATTCGAACCGGTGGCAAGCAGTACAAGGTTGCCGAAGGCGATATGCTCAAGATCGAGAAGCTGGATGGCGCTGTCGGCGACAGCGTCGAGTTCAAGGAAGTCCTCCTGGTCGGCGGCGACGACGTCAAGGTCGGCACCCCGCTGGTCGACAAGGCCACGGTCAAGGCACAGATCGTCGAGCAGGGGAAGGACAAGAAGATCCTGGTCTTCCACATGAAGCGGCGCAAGAACCACCGCAAGATGAACGGCCATCGCCAGCCGATCACCCGGGTCAAGATCACCGGAATAGAAGCGTAGGAGGTACGACTCATGGCTCACAAGAAAGCGGCGGGCAGTTCCCGTAACGGTCGCGACAGTGCTGGCAAGCGCCTTGGCGTCAAGCGTTTCGGCGGACAGGAAGTCACCGCCGGGTCGATTCTCGTCCGGCAGCGCGGCACCACCTTCCACCCCGGCAACAACGTCGGCTGCGGCAAGGACTACACCCTCTTCGCCCTGGTGGACGGCGTCGTCAAGTTCGAGCGCAAGGACAAGAAACGCCAGAAGATCAGCGTTTACCCGAACTGATCTTCCGGGCCGTACGAACTGATAACGCCCGAAGTCCGCAAGAGGACTTCGGGCGTTTTTTCGTTTAAGCCGAACGGCAGAGTTCGGGCATCAGGCTCCGGAAGCCAGGGGAACCCGAAGAGACCAGGCACTATGAAGTTTGTCGATGAGGTAAAAATTTACGCCAAGGCCGGCGACGGCGGCCGCGGCTGCGTCTCCTTCCGCCGGGAGAAATTCGTCCCGATGGGGGGGCCCGACGGCGGCGACGGCGGCGACGGCGGCGCGGTCCGTTTCGAGGTCGACGGCAACATTTCGACCCTGCTCGATCTGCGCTACAACCAGCATTGCAAGGCGGGGCGCGGCGAGGGGGGGCGCGGCAAGAACATGCACGGCAAGAACGGCGCGGACCTGACCATCCGCATCCCCCCGGGCACCCTGATCTACGATGCCGACAGCGGCGAGCAGCTGGCCGACATGACCCGCCCCGGCGACGCCCTGACCCTGCTCAAGGGGGGGCGCGGCGGCCGCGGCAACGCCCGCTTCGTCTCCAGCACCAACCGGGCGCCCCGGCATGCCCAGCCGGGAGAGCCGGGTGAGGAGCGCACCCTGCGGCTGGAGCTGAAGCTGCTTGCCGACGTCGGCCTGGTCGGCCTGCCGAACGCCGGCAAGTCGACCCTGATCAGCGCGATCTCGGCGGCGAAGCCGAAGATCGCCGACTACCCGTTCACCACCCTGGTGCCGAACCTCGGCCTGGTCCGCTTCGGCGACGACGGGAGTTTCGTGGTCGCCGACATCCCCGGACTGATCGAAGGGGCCAGCGACGGCCAGGGGCTCGGCACGCGGTTCCTGCGCCACGTCGAACGGACCGACCTCTTCCTGCACCTGGTCGACCTCTCCGGCCTGCAGCCTGGCGACCCGTACGACAACTTCGCCATGATCAACCGGGAGCTGGAGAAACACAACCCGGAGCTGGCCCGAAAAAGGCAGATCGTCGTGCTGACCAAAATGGACGTGACCGAAGTTCGCGAACAGGAACCGGCAGCGAGGGAGCATTTCGAAAGCCTCGGTTACCCGGTCCATTCGGTCTCGGTGGTCAGCCGGGACGGCCTCTCCGCGCTGGTCAACCGGGTCGGCCGGGAGCTGGCCGCGATGCGGCAGGACCAGGACGGTGGCGAAGCCCCGCCGCTCCCTTGACAGCGCCCGGCCCGGACGGTAGGATACTCGGGTTAAACTCTTTAATTTACTGGCAATTTCACGACCATGCGCAATGAACTTCTGAAACATGTCCGGCGGATCGTCATCAAGATCGGCAGCGGCGTCATCACCGACAGCAACGGCCTCAACACCGACCTGATCGAGTCGCTGTGCGACGACGTCATCCGGCTGTACGAGCGGGGCTACGAGGTGGTGATCGTCTCCTCCGGGGCCGTCGCCGCCGGCAAGAAGGATCTCGGCATCGTCGGCCGCCCCGGGACCATCCCGCTGCAGCAGGCGGCGGCCGCCATCGGCCAGAGCCGCCTGATGCGCACCTACAAGGACGCCTTCAGGCGGCACGGCAAGACCGTCGGCCAGATCCTCCTGACCCGCGACGACCTTGCCAACCGGCGGCGCTTCCTCAATGCCCGCAACACCCTGATGACCCTGCTCGAGCACGGGGTGGTCGCCGTGGTCAACGAGAACGACTCGGTCGTCGTCGACGAAATCCGCTTCGGCGACAACGACAACCTCTCGGCGATGACCACCAACCTGGTCGAGGCGAACCTGCTGGTGATCATGTCGGACGTCGACGGCCTGTACGACGCGAACCCGCACAACAACAAGAACGCCAGGCTGATTCCGCTGGTCGAACGGGTCGACGAATCGATCGAGGCGATGGCCGGCGAGTCGACCACGCTGGTCGGCACCGGCGGCATGGCCTCCAAGGTCAAGGCCGCCCGGCGGGCGACCCTGTACGGCGTCGGTGTCGCCATCGTCAACGGCCGCGAAAAAAATGTTCTGACCCGGCTGCTCGACGGCGAGGAGCTCGGCACCTATTTCCTGCCGGCCAGCAACCGCATGGCGGCGCGCAAGCACTGGATCGCCTTCACCAAGAAGCCGCGCGGCAAGCTGCTGCTCGACGAGGGGGCCTGCAAGGCGCTGATCGAGCGGGGCAAGAGCCTGCTCCCCTCCGGCATCGCCGCCATCGAGGGGGTTTTCGACCGGGGGGACGCGGTCCGCCTGTGCGACCTCCAGGGGAACGAGCTGGCCAAGGGGGTCACCAACTATTCGCAGGCCGAGCTGACGCGCATCAAGGGGCAGAAGACCACGGAAATCGAGAAGATCCTCGGTTACAAGTACAGCGACGAAATCGTGCACCGGGACAACCTGGTCCTGAACAACTGACCAGAACTTCAAACCGGACAAGATGTGAAGCACCAAGTCACAAATGCACCAGGAGAGGCCATGGAATTATAAGTGACTTTTCGGAGAGGCGGAGAGAAGCAGAGGTTAAAATCCTGAAAGGGGCAAGACAGAATCTCAAGAATTATGATTTTGATCCAACCCATAGCCTTGGGGTTACTTCTTTACTCTCCACCTCAGCGCCTCTCCGTTAAAATGGCATTGATCTTCTTGTTGTCTTGGTGACAACAAAACCTTTGCTTAACCGACCTTGAACTGTTTCCATCCGCGGGGAGAGCATACAATGAGTCTCGAAAATGAAATAAAACAACTGGCGCAGGAGGCCAGAGACGCCTCCCACATTCTGGCGACCCTGTCGACATCGGTGAAGAACGAGCTGCTGCAGAGGATGGCCGCCGCCCTCGAGGCGAACAGCGACACGCTGATGTCCGAAAACGAGAAGGACACCGCCGCCGCCCATGACCGCGGTCTTTCGGCAGCGATGATCGACCGCCTGGTCCTCGACGAGGCGCGCATCAGGGGGATGGCCGACGGCCTGCGCGAGGTGGCCGACCTGCCCGACCCGGTCGGCGAGGTCACCGGCATGTGGCGCCGGCCGAACGGCATCGAGGTCGGCCGCATGCGGATCCCCCTCGGCGTCATCGGCATCATCTACGAATCGCGGCCGAACGTCACCGCCGACGCCGCCGGGCTCTGCCTGAAGAGCGGCAACGCCGTCGTCCTGCGCGGCGGCTCCGAGGCGATCCACTCGAACAACGCCATCGGCCGGATCCTCCAGGAGGAGCTCGGAAAAATGGGGCTGCCGAAGTCGGCCGTGCAGGTGATCCTGACCACCGACCGCTCCGCGGTGAATGTCCTGCTCGAGCAGGAGGAACACATCGACCTGATCATCCCGCGCGGCGGCGAGGGGCTGATCCGCTTCGTCGCCGAGAACTCCCGCATTCCCGTGATCAAGCACTACAAGGGGGTCTGCCACACCTTCGTCGACGCCAGCGCCGACTTCGAGATGGCCGAGGCGATCTGCGTCAACGCCAAGGCCCAGCGACCGGGTGTCTGCAACTCGATGGAGACCCTGCTCATCCACAAGGACATCGCCGAGACCTTCGTGCCGCGCATCGCCGCGGCGATGAAGCGAAGGGGGGTCGAGTTGCGCGGCTGTTCGGTCACCCGCGAATTCGCCCCGGAAGCGAAGGAGGCAACCGAGGAGGACTGGTACGAGGAATATCTCGACCTGATCCTCGCGGTCCGGGTCGTCGACGACATGGAGCAGGCGATCGCGCATATCCAGAAGTACGGCTCGTTGCACACCGAGGTTATCGTCACCCGCGATTACCACAACTCCCAGCAGTTTCTGCGCCGGGTCAATTCGAGCGTCGTCATGGTCAACGCCTCGTCCCGCTTCTCCGACGGCAACCAGTTCGGGCTCGGCGCCGAGATCGGCATATCGACGACCAAGCTCCACTCCTTCGGGCCGATGGGGCTGGAAGACCTGACAACCCGCAAGTTCGTCGTCCTCGGTGACGGGCAGATCCGCAACTGACAGCGGGGGGCCGGCAGGCAGATGAGAATCGGCATTCTCGGCGGGACGTTCAACCCGATCCACAACGCGCATCTGCTGATCGCCGATGCGGCCCGCCGGAACTGCGCCCTCGACAGGGTCCTGTTCCTCCCGGCGGCGGTCCCGCCGCACAAGCGGATGGCCGGCGCGGCCAGCTTCGAACACCGCCTCGCCATGGTTCGGCTGGCGATCGCCGACAAGCCCGGCTTCGTCGCCAGCGACCTCGAGGCGCGGCGCCCCGGGGCCAGCTTTTCCGTCGACACCCTCAGGGAGCTGCAGGCCGCGCACCCGGACGACGAGCTGTTCTTCATCATCGGCCTCGACTCGTTCCGCGACATCACCACCTGGAAGAATTACCGGCAGCTGTTCGAGCTGGCCAGCATCGTCATCGCCACGCGCCCGGGGCCGGGGGCCGAGGACCCGCGGCGGCTGCTCCCCGTTGCGATCAAGGATGACTTCTGCTATGATGAAAAATCGTTGAAATTGCGGCACAAATCGGGCCGGGAGCTGATCTTCATCGAGGAGACGGACCTCGACATCTCGTCGACCCGGATCCGCAATCTGGTGGCGCAGGGGGGCTCGGTCCGCGAGCTTGTCGCGCCGCCGGTCGCCGACTACATCGCGCGACACAAACTCTACCGGGACAGGAAAGGGCAACAGGTTGAACAGTGATGAGCGCGCCCTGCGCTGCGCCGAACTGGCGCTTGACAAGAAAGCCTTCAATGCCAGGCTGCTCGAGGTCAGGGAGATGTCGACCCTGACCGATTACATTCTGATCGTTTCCGGACGCTCCGACCGGCAGGTTCAGGCCATCGCCGAAGGGGTTCGGGTCGGCATGAAGAAGGAGCACGGCACCGAGCCTCTGGCGATCGAGGGGATGAGCGAAGGGCGCTGGGTTCTGATCGACTACGGCGACGTCATGGTCCACGCCTTCCAGGAGCCGGTCCGCGACTTCTACGATCTCGACGGGCTGTGGTCCGACGCGCCGGAAGTCAGCCTCGAGCGGAGCGACGGTGCCGGAAAGGCGGCCGCCGGACCGTGAGGCTGTCCCTGCTCTGCATCGGCCGGCTTTCCGCCGGATGGCTGCAGGAGGGCGTCGATGACTACGCCCGGCGGGTCGGCCGGTATCTCCCCCTGAAGGTCGACGAGCTGAAGGAGTGCAAGCTCGGCAAGAAGGGGGATCAACGGAAAATTATTCAGCTCGAAGGCGAGCAACTGCTTGCCAGAGTGCCGCAAGGCGCCTATACTGTTGCCCTCGACGAAGGGGGGAGACCGTTCAGCTCGGAAGAGCTGTCCCGGTTCATCGACCGGCACATGCTGGACGGCACTCCGGAGCTGACGTTCGTGATCGGCGGACCGTACGGTCTGGGTGGCGCGATCCGGCAGAGAGCCGACCTGATGCTGTCGCTCGGACCGATGACCCTGACACACCAGATGGCGCGCCTG
This sequence comes from Desulfuromonadales bacterium, assembly GCA_041592975.1. Classification (GTDB taxonomy): domain Bacteria; phylum Desulfobacterota; class Desulfuromonadia; order Desulfuromonadales; family UBA2294; genus BM707. The sequence goes on along the minus strand of JBFHOZ010000015.1, from coordinate 9,866 downwards.
TTGCTGTTCGAGCAGCTCTATCGCGCCATGACGATTCTGCGCAACGAACCATACCACAATCGCTGAACGGGAAGGTTGATGAACAAAAAAGAACTCGAAAAAGCCCGAAAAACCCTCGAGCAGATGCGCCGCGAAGTTCTGGCCGAAGTCCAGGATAAATATGCCGCTTCACGCGAAATCGGCGAGAGCAACATGCCCGATTTGGCCGACGTGTCGAGCAACGCCTACAACCGCGAGATGCTGCTGAATCTCTCCGATGCCCAGCATCGCAAGCTGCAGGACATCGAAGCCGCCCTCGAGCGGCTGGAGACCGACGAATACGGCGTCTGCGTCGGTTGCGGCGACGAGATCGCCCCGCGCCGCATGGAGGTCAGACCGTTTTCCCGCTATTGCATCGAATGCAAGACCGATATCGAGAAATTTGGAGAATAACCTGCCTGTCGGCTGATGCGCACTGCTCGGTCGACCTGGAGACGCGCTCATGATCATCGTATTTCTCTTCTTCATCGCCCTCGTTGTCTTTTGCGGCCTGATCCTCTACCTGATGAACCTCAACCCCGGCGAGGTGACGGTATTTCTGGCGACGGATTTCAGCTTCGTCGCGCCGGTCACCTTCATCCTGCTCGGTTCGATCCTCGTCGGGCTGCTGTTCGGACTCGGGGTCAACTTCTTCACCCTGGTCGGCCACTCCCTGAACCAGATGCGCCGCGATCGCAAGGAGAAGAGAGCCCAGGAGGTCGGCGCCATCTACCGTGAAGGGGTCGGCCGCCTCCTCTCCGGCGACGTCAAGCGGGCCCACGCCCTGCTGCAGAAGGCCCTCGACAGGGACCCGGCCCGCACCGAGGCCCACATCGCCATGGCGAGCGTCCTCCTCCAGGAGGGGAAAAACGAGGAGGCGATCAACCTTTTGCTCAAGGCCCGGAACATCGATCCGAAGAGCCTCGAGGTGCTGTTCAAGCTGGCGACGACCTACGAGGAGATCGGCCGCGACGAAGAGGCGGCGAACGCCTACCGGGAGATCCTGGCGATCGAGAAGGACAATCGCAAGGCCCTGCGCTGCCTGCGGCAGATCCACATCAGCCATGGCCGCTGGAACGATGCGCTCGAGCTGCAGCGCCGCGTTCTCAAGGTCGGCCCTGGAAGCAACCGTCTGAACGAGGAGAAGGAGAAGCTGCTGTCGCTGCGCTATGAAGTCGCCCGCCAGAACCTCGAGGAAGACGAGGTCGACAAGGCGAAGGCGGAGTTCAAGGAGCTGATCAAGGAGGATGGCAACTTCGTCCCGGCCCGGGTCTCGCTCGGCGACGCCTATCTCAAGCAGGACCGCATCGACGACGCCGTCAAGGTCTGGCAGGAAGGCTACCGGGCGCTGGGGAAATCGGTCTTCCTCTCCCGCCTCGAAGATCTCTATCTCCACGCCGAGGACCCCTCGACCCTGCTCAACATCTACAAGACGTTCCTCGACCAGCGCGAAGGGGACCTGGTTCTGCGCCTCTTCTACGGCAAGCTCTGCCTGCGGCTGGAGATGGTCGACGAGGCCCTGGAGCACCTGTTCGCCGTCGAAAGCACCGGTGTCGAGACGCCGCAGCTGCACCTGCTGCTGGCCGAGGCGCACCGCCGGCGCAACCGCATCGAGGAATCGGTCAAGCAGTACAAGAAAGCCCTCGGTGTCGACGGCCGCCTGCGCATCAACTACGTCTGCGACACCTGCAGCTCGATCGCCGAGGAGTGGCAGAGCCGCTGCTCCGGCTGCGGCAGCTGGGGGAGCTTCAGCGTCGCCGGACGGCACCAGATTCTCAACGCCCCGACGACCCCTGTTGATGCCCGGCCGATCCACCACGGCGAACGGGAATGAGCACCGGCAGCCGGAAACGCCCGGTCGTCCTGATGATTCTCGACGGCTGGGGGTACAATCCGTCCTGCGACAACAACGCCGTCTGCCTGGCCGACACCCCGAACCTCGACCGCCTGCGTGAAACCTGCCCGCACACCCTGATCGGCGCCTCCGGCCCGGACGTCGGACTGCCGGAAGGGCAGATGGGCAACTCGGAGGTCGGCCACCTCAACCTCGGGGCCGGAAGGGTCGTCTACCAGGACCTGACCCGCATCAGCCGGAGCATCGACGACGGCTCGCTCTTCGCCAACAGCGCCCTGGTCGCCGCCCTCGACAAGCTCAGGGCCTCCGGCGGCAAACTGCACCTGATGGGGCTGCTTTCCGACGGCGGCGTTCATTCTCACAACACGCATCTCTACGCCCTGGTGGAGATGGCCGCCCGGGCCGGCATCGCCGACATCTGCATTCATCCCTTCCTCGACGGGCGCGACACCCCGCCGAAAAGCGGCGGCTCCTACCTGCAGCAGCTGGAAAGCGAATTGGCGCGGATCGGCAACGGTCGGGTCTGCACCGTCACCGGCCGCTTCTACGCCATGGACCGCGACAATCGCTGGGAGCGGGTCGAACGGGCCTACCGGGCGATGACCGCAGGAGACGGCATTCCGGCGGCCAGCAGCGCCGAAGCGATTGCCGATGCCTATGCCGCGGACCAGACCGACGAATTCGTCGAGCCGCGCACCATTGTCACGGATGGCAAGCCTTCCGGAACCGTGGACGACGGCGACGCCATCATCTTTTTCAATTTCCGCGCCGACCGGGCCCGGGAGATCACCCGCTGCTTCACCGACAGGGACTTCAAAGGCTTCCGGCGCGACAAGACACCGGAGCTGGCCGCGTACGTCTGCCTGACCGAGTACGACGAAACCTTCTCGCTGCCGGTCGCCTTTCCGGCCGAGGAGCTTTCCAGCATCCTCGGCGAGCTGGTCGCCGATGCCGGCCTCAGCCAGCTGCGCATCGCCGAAACCGAAAAGTACGCCCACGTCACCTTCTTTTTTAACGGCGGCCGCGAGGAGCCCTTTCCCGGCGAGGACCGGGCGCTGATCCCGTCGCCCCAGGAGGTGACCACCTACGACCAGAAGCCGGCGATGAGCGCCCCCGAAGTGACCGACGAGGTGATCAGCCGGGTTGAGTCGGGCCGCTACGACCTGATCGTTCTCAACTTCGCCAATCCCGACATGGTCGGCCATACCGGCATCCTCGACGCCGCCGTCGCCGCCATGGAGACAATCGACGCCTGCGTCGGCCGGGTCACCGACGCGGTTCTGGCCGCCGGCGGCTGCCTGCTGATCACCGCCGACCACGGCAACTGCGAACAGATGACCGACACCTCCGGCGGCCCGCACACCGCGCACACCACCAACCCGGTCGCGTTGATCCTGGTCGGCCACCCCGGCAAGGTCAGCCTGAAGCCGGGCATCCTGGCCGACATCTCCCCGACCCTGCTCGAGCTGATCGGTCTGGACAAGCCGCCCGAGATGACCGGCAGCAGCCTGATCAGCTGATCGGTCCGGACGAGAAGGCAGGGGAGATGATACCGATTGCGACCTGGCTGCGGCAGGAAGTCTGCGGCCTCCTCGATCTCCTGCTGCCGCCGGCCTGCGGCCTCTGCCTGACGCGTCTGGACCCGCCCGACCCTGACGCCTTCTGCCCCGCGTGCAGCGAGAACATCCTGCCGCTCCCCTCCCCGCGCTGCCCCCGCTGCGCTCTCCCCTACCATCCCGGTGCCGGGAACGATCACCACTGCCAGACCTGTTTGCAGGAGAGCCGGCCGGTCTTTTCCGGGGTTGTCGCCGTCGGCCCCTACGAGGGTCTGCTGCGCGAAGCGATCCACCGTTTCAAGTACCGCAACGACATCAACCTCGACCGGCCGCTCGCCAGGATGCTCGCCGACAGGATCATCTCCGCGAACGTCCCGGTCGACCTGGTTCTGCCGGTGCCGCTGCACCGCGACCGGCTCGTGCAGCGGAGCTACAACCAATCGGCCCTTCTTGCCAAAAGGATCGCCCGTGCGCTCGGTGCCGCCTACCGCTTCGACCGCCTGGCCAGAATCCGGCAGGGCGCGCCGCAGAAGGAGATGGCCGCCCGCGAACGGTCGGAAAACGTCAAAAAGTCGTTCGCGCTCAGACAGCCGCTCGCGGGGGAGAGGGTGCTGCTCGTCGACGACGTCATGACCACCGGCGCGACCGTCCGCGAGTGCGCCCGCACCCTGCTCGCCGGCGGCGCCGCATCGGTTCACGTCGCCGTTCTGGCACGGGCATCCTTGCGATAAACAGGTGCGCCTGGTTTCACTGTTGTGGTAGCATCGGAGCGCGAACCATGAATGACAACACCCGAAAATTCCTCGCCACCCTCGGCCAGGAACAGCTCCTCGGCACGATTCCGAGCGGCCTGTTCCTGGTCGACGACCGGCGCCACATTGTCTACTGGAACCGCGAGGCCGAGCGGATCACCGGCTACCCTGCCGCCGAGGCGATCGGCCGTCACTGCTCCTTCCTCGAGGGGATCGAATGCGGCCGCGGCTGCGGCCTGTTCGACGAGGGGGCCCCGCCGAAACCGGTGGTCGGCGCCGAGTGCCGCATCCGCACCCGGGACGGCCGGCAGGTCGTCATCGCCAAGAACATCGACTATCTCCGGCACGGGGGGGATATCGTCGGCGGCATCGAGTCGTTCGTCGACATCACCGCGCAGAAAGGACTCGAGGAAAAGCTCCGCCGCCACGGGGCGGAACTCGAAGAGACGGTCCGGCAGCGGACAGCCGACCTGGAGGAGGAACGCAGCCGCCTCCGCTCGGTCCTCGACGCCATGAAGGACCCGGCCTATATCGTCACCGATCACTTCCGTATCGTCTACGCCAACCGGGCGATGCGCAAACTGTTCGGCACTGACAGCGGCGCCCCCTGCCACGCTCACCTGCACGGGAGCGACACCCCCTGCGAGGGGTGCCCCTGGCCGCAAATCAGGCGGGGGGAGGTGGTCAACGAGGAGAGGACTTTCGGCCAGAACGGCCGCAGCTACGACATCGTTCACACCCCGGTCTACACATCCCGGGGTGAGCTGCAGAAACTCGCGGTCTGCCGCGACGTCACCGAACGCCGGGAGGCGACCGACAAGCTGATGGAGCTGAACCGCCACCTCGACTCCTTCGTCTATACCGTCTCCCACGATCTCCGCTCCCCCCTCACCCCAATCATCGGTTTCGCCGAATTCCTCCGTGAGGAGTACCGGGACAAGCTCGACCCGCAGGCGATCAACCTGCTTCGGGAGATCGAGAACCAGGGGGGAAGGATGCTCAACCTGATGGAGGACCTGCTGGCGCTCTCCCGCGTCGGCCATCTGCCTAGACCGAGCGACCCGGTCGACCTCGGCGCGGTCGTCGATCGGGTTATCGAGGAGAATCGGGGGGAGCTCGAGGCGAAGGGGGTGACGGTCGACGTCGGGCCGCTGCCGGCGTTGATGATCCCCGAAGCCCTGCTGTGCGACATGATCGGCAACCTGCTGGTCAACGCCCTCCGATACGGCTGCGAACAGGGCGGATCGATCGCGATCGGCAGCGACCGGGAGAGCGCGCAGCCATCGTTCTACGTGCGCGACCGGGGGCCGGGGATCGCGGAAAAGGAGCGGGAGAAAGTCTGCAACGTCTTCTTTCGCGGCAGCACCGCCGGCGACATTCCCGGCACCGGGATCGGCCTGGCGACCGTCCACAAGATCGCCCGCCTGTACGACGGCAGCATCCGGATCGGCGAGACGCCGGGGGGCGGCTGCACGATCCACGTCACCTTCCCGGCGAAATGAACCTTTGCGCCCCGGAAAGAGCGGCCCTTGCGGAGATCTTTTCACGCCTTCTGGAGCGCTTCGGCCGGCAGCGCTGGTGGCCGGCGGAGAGCCCCTTCGAAGTCGTCGTCGGCGCCATCCTGACCCAGAACACCAGCTGGCAGAACGTCGAGAAAGCGATCGGCAACCTGCGCGCGACCGGTGCGCTCTCGGTTGCAAGCCTCGGCCGCCTCGGCCGGGATCGCCTCGAGGAGCTGATCCGGCCTTCCGGGTTTTTCCGCCAGAAGGCTGCGCGCCTTCTCGCCTTTATCCGTTTCCTGGAAAATGAGCACGGCGGCAGCCTCGACCGGCTCTTCGCCCTGCCCGACGACCGGCTCCGGGCGACGCTTCTCGAACGACCCGGCATCGGCCCGGAGACCGCCGACGCGATCATGCTCTATGCGGCGCACCGGGCAAGCTTCGTCGTCGATGCCTACACCCACAGGATCCTCGAGCGCGTCGGCCTCGAACCGCCCGGCAGCAGCTATGAACAGACGCGGCGGATGTTCATGGCGAGCCTCGCGCCCGACGCGGAGCTGTTCAACGAATTTCATGCCCTGATCGTCCGCCTGGCGAAGGAGCATTGCCGCAAAAAGAGCCCGCGCTGTCCAGACTGCCCCCTGCGGCAGCTCTGCCGCCACGGTCAGATGAAGCGCAGGGATTGACCGGCGGCGCTGTTTCGATTACCTTTTAGTTTATACCTGTTCCCGGAGCCTGACCGATGCCGACCCTGAAACTTGCCCGACTGATGCGCCCCTTCGAAGACTTCTTCAAGAACCAGGCCTCCGGCGGAATCGTCCTGCTCATGGCCACCATTGTCGCCCTGGCGCTGGCCAACTCCCCCCTGGGGGAAGCCTACCACCACTTCTGGGAGATCGACCTGACCATCGGCGGCGAGAGCTTCGGGCTGACCCAGTCGCTGCATCACTGGATCAACGACGGGCTGATGGCGGTCTTCTTCTTTGTCGTCGGCCTCGAAATCAAGCGCGAATTTCTCGCCGGCGAACTCGCCAGCGCCCGCAAGGCCGCCCTGCCGATCGCCGCCGCCCTCGGCGGCATGGTCGTCCCGGCAGCCCTCTTCGCGGTGATCAACCTGGGGTCGGCCGATATCCGCGGCTGGGGGATCCCGATGGCGACCGACATCGCCTTCGCCCTCGGCATCATCGCCCTGCTCGGCGACCGCATCCCGCGCTCCCTGGCGATCTTCCTGACCGCCCTGGCCATCGTCGACGACCTCGGCGCGGTCGTGGTCATCGCCGTCTTCTACACCGGCGACCTCTCCTTTGCCGCTCTCGGCGTCGTGCTGGCCTGCTTCGTCATCCTGGTCATCGGCAACCGCCTCGGGCTGCAGCACCCGAACTTCTACTCCCTGGTCGGCCTGGTCCTCTGGGTCGCCCTGCTCAAGTCGGGGGTGCACGCCTCGATCGCCGGGGTGCTGATCGGCGCCACCATTCCGGTCAGGCCGCGCCACGCCCACGACGAGTTCGTCGACATGTCGGAGCATCTGCTCAGGCGCTACCACGAAACGGGGAGCATCCCCGGGCCGTTTCACAACGAGCAGCGCCTCGGCACCCTGCTGGCCCTCGAGCACATCACCCACGACGCCATGAGTCCGCTGCAGCGGATGGAGCACGAGATGAACCCCTGGGTCATCTACGGCGTCATGCCGATCTTCGCCCTCGCCAACGCCGGCATCTCGCTCGGCGGCGGCGAGTTCATCGCCGCCCTCTCCCACCCGATCACCGTCGGCGTCGCCCTCGGCCTGCTCCTCGGCAAGCCGCTCGGCATTCTCTTCTTCTCCTGGCTGGCGGTCCGGCTGAAGCTCTGCGACCTCCCCTCCGGCAGCAGCTGGAGCGACGTTCTCGGCGTCGGCATCCTCGCCGGCATCGGCTTCACCATGTCGATGTTCATCACCAACCTCGCCTACGTCGACGCGGCGCGGATCGCCAACGCCAAGGTCGGCATCTTTGCCGCCTCGATCCTGGCCGGCGTCATCGGCTACCTGCTGCTGTCGCGGCGGCGGAAGCCGAGCCTGATCGTCAAAACGATGGGGTAACGACAGGCATCAGGCGAACCTGAAAGAAGCTGCCCGCCCACTTTCGCCCACCCGAGGGGCAGAGAGCGCGGGGACAGACAAGCCCTCTCTCACGCAAAATCGCAAAGACACCCATCCATCGCACGTGTCATCCCCGCGAAAACGGGGATCTTTTCTTGCCGGATCTATGATGATCATGGATTCCCGATCGGAGTCGGGAATGACAGGACTCTCTTGTTCAGCCTGACGCCTGAAACCTGGAGCGCCCCCTTTCCCCTTGTACAAACCCCGCACTTTTGCTAATTTACAAAATTCTATTCTGACGCAGAAATCGCCGGAGGCCGTGATGGATTACAAGGATACGCTCAACCTGCCGCAGACCGATTTCCCGATGCGGGGCAACCTGCCGCAGCGCGAACCGGAATTCATGAAAAAATGGCAGGAACTTGATCTGAACAGCAAGATCGAGGAGGCCGGCAAGGGGCGCCCCAACTTCACCCTGCACGACGGCCCGCCGTACGCCAACGGCCACATCCACATCGGTCACGCCCTCAACAAGATCCTCAAGGATATTGTCATCAAGTCGAAGCGGATGCAGGGGTTCTACACCCCCTACGTGCCGGGCTGGGACTGCCACGGTCTGCCGATCGAGCTGAAGGTCGACCAGGAGCTCGGCCAGAAGAAGCGCGACATGACCAAGGCACAGATCCGCAAGGAGTGTCGTGCCTACGCCGAGAAGTGGATCGCCATCCAGTCGGAGGAGTTCCAGCGCCTCGGCATCTTCGGCGACTGGGAGAACCCCTACCTGACCATGACCACCGACTACGAGGCGGCGACCGCCCGCGAGCTCGCCCGCTTCGCCGAGCGCGGCGGCCTCTACAAGGGGAAGAAGCCGGTCCACTGGTGCCCGAGCTGCGTCACCGCCCTGGCCGAGGCCGAGGTCGAATACGACGACCACACCTCGCCGTCGATCTTCGTCAAGTTCCCTTATTCCGACGAGCTGCCGGCCGAGCTGACCGGGCTGCAGGGGAAGAACCTCTCCTTCGTCATCTGGACCACCACCCCGTGGACCATCCCGGCCAACCTCGCCGTCTGCCTCCACCCGGAGCTGCCGTACGTGGCGGTCGAGGTCGGCGACGACGTCCTGGTGATGGCCGAGGGGCTGTACGAGCAGGTCCTGAAGAAGCTCGAGATCGCCGACTACCGGGTGCTCGCCACCTTCCAGGCGCCGATCTTCGAGAAGAAGAACTGCAGGCACCCGATCTACGAGCGGAACTCGCTGCTGGTCCTCGGTGATTACGTCACCCTCGAGGCCGGCACCGGCTGCGTCCACACCGCCCCCGGCCACGGCCAGGACGACTACCTGACCGGCCTCAAGTACGGGCTGGAGATCTACAACCCGGTCGACGACTACGGCCGCTACCGCGAGGATCTCGAGTTCTTCGGCAGGATGAACGTCAAGACCGACGCCAATCCGGCCGTCACCGCCAAGCTGGTCGAAGTCGGGGCGCTGCTCAGCGAAAGCAAGATGTCGCACAGCTACCCGCACTGCTGGCGCTGCAAGAAGCCGATCATCTTCCGCGCCACCGAGCAGTGGTTCATCTCGATGGAGGCCAACGACCTGCGCCAGAAGTCGCTCGCGCACATCAACGACGTGAAGTGGGTTCCTCACTGGGGCCGCGACCGGATCTACAACATGATCGAGAACCGCCCCGACTGGTGCATCAGCCGCCAGCGGACCTGGGGGGTGCCGATCACCGTCCTCTACTGCAAGAAGTGCGGCGAGGCCATCGCCGACGGCCAGGTGATGCACCACATCGCCGACCTCTTCGAGGAGGGGGGCAGCGACATCTGGTTCGAGAAGGAGGCGAAGGAGCTGGTGCCGGCAGGGACCGCCTGCCCGTCCTGCGGCTCGGACGACTTCGACAAGGAGATGGACATCCTCGACGTCTGGTTCGACTCCGGCGTCTCGCACGCCGCCGTGCTCGAGCAGCGAGCGAATCTCAACACCCCGGCCGAGATGTACCTCGAGGGGAGCGACCAGCACCGCGGCTGGTTCCACTCGTCCCTGCTCGCCTCGGTCGGCACCCGCGATGTCGCCCCCTACAAGGCGGTGCTGACGCACGGCTT
>JBFHOZ010000014.1:0-24741 GCA_041592975.1 Desulfuromonadales bacterium | reverse complement strand
TCGACGTCGGCGGCGGTGCGGATCGGCTTCTCGAACACCGGTCCCGGTACGAAGTCGAGGGCCATCCCCATCGGCTCGATCGGCGTCAGGATGTCGGAGAAGAGAATCGCCGCATCGACGTTAAGGATGTCGATCGGCTGGATGGTGACCTCGGCGGCCCGCTCCGGGTCCTTGCACAGGTCGAGGAAGGTGCCGCCCCCCTTGGCGCGGACATCCTTGTAGCACTGCAGGTAGCGGCCGGCCTGGCGCATCAGCCAGACGGGAACGTAATCGGTCGGCTGGCACCAGCAAGCCTTGAGAAAGGTGTAATCCTGTGACATGTAACGAATCCTCCTGAGATATATTTCGAATCAACCTGGATCTATTTCGGAGCGAGCTCTTTCGCTTCCTCTTCCATCCGCTTGCGGGTGCGGTGCGGAATGTAGTTGCAGAACGGCTCTTCGGCCATGTAGTCGCCGTAGACCGCGTCGGCGCGTGCGCGGCAGCCGCCGCAGACATTGATGAACTCGCACTCGCCGCACTTGCCGCCGTACTTCTTGAAGTCGCGCAGGTCGTTGAAGACCCTGGAGTTGTACCAGAGCTCCTTGAACGGGATCTGCTTGACGTTGCCGACCGAGGAGTGGAAGTAGGAGCACGGCTTGAGGTTGCCGAAGCAGTCGATCAGGCAGATGGTCTGGGCGGCGATGCACCCCTTGCCGCCGCCGGTCGAGAAGGTCAGGCTGCGGCGTTCGAAGGGGACCCCCTCGGCCTTGGCCATCTGCGGCACGATGCGGTAGTAGTGCGGCGCGCAGGTCGGGCGCATGAGGATATCGTCCTCCTGCTTCTCCTGCTGGTAGTGCCAGGCGAGGATCTCCTCGTAGTCCTCCTTGCTGATCAGCTCGTTCATGATCTCCTCGCCGCGGCCGGTCGGGACGATCATGAACATGTACCAGGCGGTGGCGCCGAGTTCCTTGGCGACCTTGAAGGTGGCGCCGATGTCGTGCTGGTTGCGCTTGGTGAAGGAGGAGTTGATCAGGAACTTGACGCCGTTGCGCTTCAGGGTCTCGGCGCCGCGGACCACCCCTTCGAAGGCGCCGGGACAGGCGCGGAAATCGTCGTGGATTGCGGCGGTCGACCCGTCGAGGGAGAGCGACACCATCTTGATGTCGGCCTTCTTCATCTTTTCGCAGACCTCGTCGGTGATCAGGGTGCCGTTGGTCGCCATGCACATGCGCAGCCCCTTGCCGGTGCCGTACTCGGCGATCTCGAAGATGTCCTCGCGCAGCAGCGGCTCGCCGCCGGAGAGCACCATGACCGGCTGCGACACCTCGCAGATGTCGTCGATCAGCTTCTTGGCTTCTTCGGTATTGAAATCGCCGACGGCCGCGTCCATGTCGGACGAGCAGCGGCAATGCACGCAGTTCAGATTGCAGCGCTGGGTCGACTCCCAGGCGAGCCACTTGGGGATGAATTCCGGTTCCTTCTTGGACATGTTGACTCCTTAACAGACTGTTTCCCGCACAAGCCAGTAATTGTACAACAGGCGTGACGCTCAAGACAAGGGGCGAGGCGAATCTCCGGAGGATAATTTGCCGCTAATCCGGCTCCGGATCGTCGTTCCTGCTCGCGTCCAGGGAAAACCGGTAGCCGCGACCGCGCAGGGTCTGAAAAAAGACCGGCGCCGAAGGATCCTGTTCGAAGTACTTGCGCAGCCTGACGATGAAGTTGTCGAGCGTCCGGGTTTCGGTGTCGGGGTTGACCCCCCAGACCGCCTGCAGCAGATCGCTGCGGCTGATGACCTCGTTCTCCCGCTGGAAGAACGTCCTGAGAAGCCTGACCTCGTGTTCGGTCAGGCGGATTTCCCCCGAAGCCGTCACGGCGACGGCATCGTGCAGGTTGACGACATTGTCGCCGAAGCGGAACTCTCTCTCCGGGGCGGCCTGCGGCCGGTACCAGGCCGAGCGCCGCAGCATCCCCTTGATGCGCAGCAAAAACTCGTCGAGGTTGAACGGCTTGGTCAGGTAATCGTCGGCGCCGCTGGAGAGCCCCTCGATGCGGTCCTTGTCCTCGGATCGCGCCGTCAGCATCAGGATCGGCAGTTTCGGATCCTGCTTCCGGATCCGGCGGCAGACATCGAGGCCGCCCATCCCGGGGAGCATCAGGTCGAGCACCACCAGGGCGAAGATCTCCTGCCAGATCTTCTCGACCGCCTCCTCGCCGCGCTCGACGTGCGTGACCCGGTACCCTTCGGCCTCGAGGTTGTAGATCAGGCCGTTGGCGATATGCGGCTCGTCCTCGACCAGGAGGATATGCGCCTGGCTCATTTCCCCTCCCGGCCGTCAGCCAGCGGCAACCGGATGTGTACCGCGGTCCCCTGGTCGCGCCCCTTGCTCTCCAGCCAGATCTTCCCCTTGTGCAGGCGGATGATGGCGTTGGCGATAAACAGGCCGAGGCCGGTCCCCTTGATGGTCTCCCCCCCCTTGTCGCCGCGGTAGAACATCCGGAACACCTTTTTCTGCTCGTGCTGGACGACGCCGCGCCCCCGGTCGGCGATCACCAGGTGGGAATACTTCCCTTCCCGCTGCAGCCGGACGCTGATCCGCGGCGCGCCGGGCGAGTAGAGGATGGCATTCTCGAGCAGGTTGCGGAAGACGGTCTCCAGCGACTCGGCCTCGATTTCGGCGTGCAGCCCCCCCTCGATGTCGAGCTCCATGGTCCCGGCCCGCGGCAGGGAATACTGCCGGGCGCGAAAGTAGTTCAGGACGAATTCGGAATAATCGACCCGCTTGAGCGACAGCCGGATTCCGCGCTGCTCGAGACGGTTGGCGGAGAGGAGATTGTTGATCAGCGCGTCGAGCCGGTCGGTGTCGGCCAGCATGGTTTCGAGGAAGGTCTCCATCTTCAACGGCGGCGGCGGGTTGCGACGGATCGTCTCGAGGTGCAGCTTGATCGAGGCCAGCGGCGACTTGAGTTCATGGGTCACCTGGGCGATAAAGTCCCGTTTCGCCTTGAGCAGCGATGCCTGCCGCCGCCAGTAGAGGTAGATGACGTAGACGCCGACCAGGATCGCCGCAAGCAGCACCAGCCCCTCGACCAGGATGAACCAGTCGGTCCCCTCGGGCATCACCAGGCTGTACTTCTCGGCCAGCTGCCGCAGCTCCCAGTGGCGGTCCATGAACCAGCGCACCCAGAAGAACACCACCAGCAGCCAGACCAGCTGGATCCCGATGAACGCCATCAACGGGCTGAAAAGCTTCCGCAGGAATTTCATGCGACAATCTTTACCATTCCGGAACGGCAGCGACAAGGGAAAAGGTTTTACAGAACTATTACATTCGGGCTGCCGGCTGTGCTGCTAGAATGACAGCAATCATGAGGAGGAAGATATGAGCCTGACCATCGGAAAACATACCGTCCCCTATCCGCTCATCCAGGGAGGCATGGGGGTTCGCGTCTCCGGCGCCCGCCTGGCCGGCGCCGTCGCCCGCTGCGGCGGCATCGGCCTGGTCGCCAGCGCCGGCCTGGCCGTCAACAGCCCGCACTTCAACGGCCGCAACTACTTTTCCGCCGACCCGCTGGCGCTGAAGGACGAGCTGGCGAAAGCGCGGGAGCTGGCGCCCGACGGCGTCATCGGCGTCAACTGCATGGTGGCGACGACCAACTACGACGACATGATCCGGACGGCCTGCGAGAGCGGCGCCCAGCTGATCGTCTCCGGCGCCGGCCTGCCGATGAACCTCCCCGGCCTGACCGCCGAGTGGCCCGACGTCGCCCTGGTGCCGATCGTCTCGTCGGTCAAGGCCGCCGAGCTGATCGCCCGCAAGTGGCACAAGGGGTACGACCGTCTGCCGGACGCCGTCGTCGTCGAGGACCCGGAAACCGCCGGCGGCCACCTCGGCGAGAAGCCGGAGAACATCGGCACCGGCCAGCACGATCAGTACGCCACCGTCCGCGGCGTCAAGGCCTACTTCAGGGACGAGTGGAACCTCGACATCCCGGTTATCACCGCCGGCGGCATCTGGAGCCGCGAGGATTTCCGGCACGCCCTGCAGCAGGGAGCCGACGGCGTGCAGATGGCGACCCGCTTCGTCACCACCGAGGAGTGCGACGCCGCCGACGCCTTCAAGCAGTTCTACCTCGACTGTCGGGAAGGGGATATCGGCCTGATCATGAGCCCGGCAGGACTCCCCGGCCGGGCGATCGTCAAGAACTTCGACAAGGTCCGCCAGCGGGACGTCGACCTCAACGTCTCCTGCCCTTCCAACTGCCTGCGCAAGTGCACCTACAAGGAGAGCCGCGAGCGGTTCTGCATCGTCCACGCCCTCGACCGCGCCCAGCGGGGCGACGTCGAGACCGGCATCGTCTTCTGCGGCACCAACGCCTGGAAGGCCGACCGGATCGAGACGGTTCAGGACATCTTCGATGACCTGTTTGCCGCGGCGGGGAACAGCGCGGCGGAACAAGCCGTGAACCAGTAGTTTCGGCAATTCATATCGACCCCAAAAAGCCAGGCTGAGAGGCCTGGCTTTTTGGTTCATAAACAGGGATGCAGCCGGCCCCCTTCAGGTCAATCCCTGCCCATCAGCGCAAGCACCAGCTTCCCGCCGTAGTGACCCAGCAGGGTAACGCAGCCGAGCATGGCCAGCAGCAGAGCGAAATAAAGAAGCTTCACCGATCCGGCAGCCTGCATGATTTCCGGATGATTGTAGCGAAAAGCGACCGTCGCCATCGCGAGCAGGGTCAGGCAGCTGGCCAGGGCGATCTTTTTTTTGAAAATGACCGCTTTCTGCCCGTCGAACTTGGTCTGCCATTCCCGAATCCCGGTGGCCATGGTCGCCGGCGCCGTGACCAGGACGACGCACAGCAGGTAGAAGGCCGCCGTTTCGAACGAGCTCTTTCCAAGGACCACCGCGATGGCGACGAACAGTACCCCGGTCGGCAGCAGGGCGTTCGGGAAGTGCGCCGCCACCGCGTGCGGCTGGAAGGTTTCGATCATCTCCCGGAGCAGGCCGGCCTTCGGCACCTCGACCGGGACGAACTTCTCCGACCCGGCGCCGCAGACCGGACAGATCTCGGGCGGCTCCTCGCCTTCATGGATATAACCGCACACCGTACAGCGCCACGTTGTCGTCATCGCATCGACCTCCCATTGAAGTGATGCCCCATTTTACACGATGCCGCCGACAAGACAACAAATCGGTTGAATCATCCGCCGAATAACCTATAATCATCTCCTCACATTGACTGTTGCAATTTCTGATCGCGAGAGGAGCTAGACAATGAAAGCTGTACTGATGGACGGATTCGGCGGACTGGAGGTGCTCAAGGTCGGCGATGCCGAGAAACCGGCCCCGAAGGAAGGGGAAGTCCTGATCCGGGTCGTCGCCACGTCGATCAACCGCCCCGACCTGGTCCAGCGACAGGGGAACTACCCGCCCCCCCCGGGGGACTCCGAGATTCTGGGGCTGGAAGTGGCCGGCACCATCGAGGCGCTGGGCGCCGGTGTATCCGGCTGGAAGGTCGGCGACCGGGTCATCACCCTGGTCGGCGGCGGCGGCTACGCCGAGTACGCGGTCGCCTATGCCAGCCACCTGATGGCGATTCCGGAATCGATGAGCTTCGAGGAGGCGGCCTGCGTCTGTGAATCGTACATCACCGCGTTTCTCAATGTCTTCATGATCGGCGGCCTCGAGGACGGCCAGACCGCCATCCTGCACGGCGGCGGCGGCGGCGTCAACACCGCGGCGATTCAGCTGGCGAAGGCCCTGACCCCGAACGCCAAACTGATCGTCACCGCCCATCCGGGCAAAATGGAGAGGGTGAAGGCGCTGGGCGCCGACCTGGTGATCGACTACACCGAGAATCCCGACTTCACCGAGATCGTCAAGGAGTACACCGGCAAGAAGGGGGTCGATGTCATCCTCGACCACGTCGGCGCCGCCTACCTCAAGCCGAACATGAACTCCCTCGCCTACAAGGGGAAGCTGGTGATCATCGGCGTCATCTCCGGCATCAAGGCGGAGCTCAACCTCGCCCTGATGATGGTCAAGCGCCAGCAGATCATCGGCTCGGTGCTGCGCTCGCGGCCGGTCCCGGAAAAAGCCGAGATCGTCGCCGAGTTCACCCGGCGCGCCCTGCCGAAATTCGCCGACCGCACCATCGTGCCGATCATCGAGAAGGTCTTCGGCATCGACGAGGTCGTCGCGGCGCACCGGATGATGGAAGAGGACAAGCACTTCGGCAAGATCGTCCTGAAAATCGCCGAGGGATAATACAACCTGCCGAACTCACTCAAAAAGGCCGGACATTCCGGCCTTTTTTATTTGCCGGCCTATCGCTATACTTGAGCAATGAAGAACAACGTCATCCTCATCGGCATGCCGGGCGCCGGCAAGAGCACCGTCGGTGTCATCCTTGCCAAACGGCTCGGCTGCGATTTCATCGACAGCGACCTTCTGATCCAGACCCGGGCCGGCAAGAGCCTGCAGGCGATCATCAACAAGGAGGGGCTCGACGCCTTCCGCCGCCTCGAGGAGGAGGTCCTGCTCGGCATCGGTGTCGACCGGACGGTCATCGCCACCGGCGGTTCGGCCGTCTACAGCGACAAGGCGATGCGGCACCTCAAGTCAACCGGACCGGTCGTTTTCATCAACACGCCGCTGCAGACCCTTCAGAGCCGCATCGCCGACATGTCCTCCCGCGGCATGGTCATCTCTCCCGGCGAGAGCTTCGCCGGGCTGTTCGTCGAGCGCAACCCGCTCTATCGCCGCTACGCCGACATCGTCGTCGACGACCGGGACAAAACCGTTGAAATGATCGCCGATGAAATTGCCGGCAGAATATCCTGATGGGGGGATGCGGTGAATTATCAGAAATACCTGCATTCGAGACAGCGCGTCACCCTCAGGGTCACCGTCAACGAAGTTGATTCGACCCGGAGGTTCGACGCGATCTTCGCCTGCGTCGCCTCGTGCAGCGGCTCGACACTTGAACTGGTATTTTCCGGCCCGCACAGCAACGACGCCGACTACCCCTTTCAGCGTCATCAGAGTATCGAACTCTTTTCCGAGCACGACGGCATGGGGGTCAACATCCACGCGACATTTGTCGAGCGACGGGGCGGCGACCGCCTGGTGCTTGAACTGTCGGGTGACCTGAACTACTTCAACCGCCGCCGGAACACCCGCATCGACGCCGACCTCTGGATCTCAGTGGAAGAGAGCGCCGTCTCGATTTCGATTGTCCGGGAGAGATGGGAAAAAGCCACCCGGCAGGCCAGGAAGAGAGGGGGCCCCCCCCAGTTCGCCAATTTCTCGAGGAAGAAGATCTCCCTCAGCTCGAGCGGCCTCGGCATGGAGTATGCGAACCCGGTTCAGCCCGGAACCTATTTCCTGATCTACCTCGCCCTCGACGACGGCGAGATGATCTGCATCGCCGGCGAAGTCGTCAGATCCGAGCCTGCGGAAGCGGGCTCCTTCTATCTCGGAATTCACTTCGACTGCATCGGGGAGGATGATCGCAAGCGTATCGAGCAGTTCGTCAAGCAGCACATCCGCACGGTCGAAAAATCCTGAACCTCAATCCTGCCGGAACGTATTGAAAATGTCCCGGGCCACCCCTTGCGGCATCCCCGGCACGGCGAGCAGCGCCTCCAGCGACGCCTCCCTGACCTTTTTCAGGCTGCCGAAATGCCGGAGCAGCTGCTTGCGGCGCCCCGGGCCGACGCCGGGAATCTCCTCCAGGGATGATTTGAGGGTCGCCTTGCCGCGCAGCTTGCGATGGTAGGTGATGGCGAACCGGTGCGCCTCGTCGCGCAGCCGCTCGAGCAGAAACAGCGCCGGCGAACCCTGGCGCAGCAGCACCGGGTTCTTGCGGCCTGGGAGGAAAAACCGCTCCTCGGTTTTCTCCACCGCCCGCCCCCGGACGTTCGCCTTCACCCGGCTCTTGGCGATCGACACCAGGTCGATTTCATTGCGCAGGCCGAGCTCATCAAGCACCGCCACCGCCGAGGAGAGCTGCCCCTTGCCGCCGTCGATCAGCAGCATGTCCGGCAGGCCCCCCTCCTCCGCCCCGCGCCGCAGGCGCCGGCGCAGGATTTCGGCCAGCGAGGCGAAATCGTCGCTGCCGGTCACCGTCCTGACGCGGTAGTGGCGGTACTCCCTGGTCGCCGGCTCGCCGTTGACCAGAACCGCCATGCTGCCGACCGCCTGCGCCCCCTGGATATTGGAGATGTCGAAACACTCGATCCGCCGCGGCGCCTGCCGCAACTGGAGCCGCTCGGTGATTTCGGCCAGGAGCGCCTCGCGGGCCTCCTTCTGGCTCCCCCGCTGGCGGAACGCCTCGGCGGCGTTGCGGGTCGCCAGCTCCACCAGTTTCTTCTTCCCCCCCCGCTGCGGCACCTGCAGCAACACCTTTTTCCCGCGCCGGTCTCCGAGCCAGTCGGAAATGACCTCGGCATCCTCCGGCGCGAGCGGCAGCAGGACTTCGTCGGGCATGACGATATCCTGGCCGTAGAACTGCTGCAGGAAATTTTCCAGGAGCATCGCTTCATCCAGGCGCCATTCGAGCGGAAAGGTCCGCTTGCCGGTCAGCTTGCCGCGGCGGACGAACAGGACGGCGAGCTCCACCTCCCCCCCCTCGCGGTGCAGACCGAAGACGTCCTGGTCGACGTCGGCGGCGTCGCTCACCTTCTGCCGCTCGACGCTCTTCTCCAGCGCGGCGATCTGGTCGCGCAGCCGGGCCGCCTCCTCGTAGCGCATGCCGGCCGCGGCGTTTTCCATCCGCTGCTGCAGTAGGGCGCGGACCTCCCCTTCCCGCCCCTCGAGCAGGGCGGTTACGCCGTCGACCAGCTGCAGGTAGTCGGTTCGGCTGATCAGGCCGTGACAGGGGCCGCTGCACTGGCCGATCTGGTAATAGAGGCAGGGGCGCCCGCGTGATCGGCAGGTGGAGATCGGATGATGCCGCAGCGGGAAGATCCGGTGGATTTCCTTGAGCGTGTTGCGGATCGCCCCGGCCGAGGCGTAGGGACCGAAATAGCGGGCGCCGTCCTTTTTGACCCGCCGGACCACCTGCAGGGCCGGGAACTCCTCGCCGGGATCGATCCGGACGGAGACATAGGTCTTGTCGTCGCGCAGGTCGATGTTGTAGCGCGGCCGGTGCTTCTTGATCAGGGTGTTCTCGAGCAGCAGCGCCTCTTTCTCGGTGTCGGTGACGATGGTCTCGATCGCCGCGATCTTTTCGACGAGAAAGCGGATATGCGCCCGGCCGTCCCCGCGGGACGAAAAGTAGGTGCGCAGACGACTGCGCAGGTTCTTGGCCTTGCCGACGTAGAGAACCTGCCCCGAGCGCTCCTTCATCAGGTAGACGCCGGCGGCGGTCGGGAATTTCTTCGCATCGAAGGTGAACATCGCTCTCCCGGACCGTGAACGGTCGTCCCAGTATCTTAGCAGAAGCCGGAGCATGACGGAATCGGTTTTCCCTTTTTTGTTCCGGCAACTTAGGTTATACTTGACAGCGTTTCTCCGGTATTTTCCCAAGCGAGTGACACAAGGAGTTGCCGATGCGTGTGACCGTCGCCGTACTTCTCGCCATCACGTTGTTGCTGCCGACCGCCTGCCGCGCCGAGACCGGCCTGATCGAGGCGGTTTCGAAGCAGTACTCCGAGAGCCACCCCGGCCTCGCCTCCTACCGGGTCAAGCTGAAGACCAACAAGATCGACGAGATGCTCGGCCGCATGACGTCGAGCATGCCGCCGGACGTGCCGCGCCCCGAGGTCCCGAACCTCATCAAGTTCTGGGACCGCGAAGCCGGAACCGTCGTCCGGCCGGCGACGACCTCCCCCTTTCCCTACATGCAACAGATGATCGACCGGTTTTCCCAGCGTTTTGCCATCGACCTGGGAACGCTCTTTCTTCCCGCCTCGCGGGCCGGGGAGCGGGAGCAGCTCCTCAGGAAGGCGACGGTGAAAAGCAGCAAGTCGGAAATCGCCGACCGCAGCGTTCATCATGTTGAAATCTCCTTCAGCGAGGCGACCGACATTGCCGGCGCCTTCTACGGCATCGGCCTCGATCTGCCGCAGCGGAAGATCACCAGGCTGGAGCTCGACATCGACCCGCAGAAACGGACCCTGGTGAACCTGGAGATCGCAAGCGAGGAGAGCGCGCCGCTGACCGTCGCCATCAGGCATTTCGAAGCCGGCGGCCACAGCCTGCCGAGCGTTATCGCCATCACCTCGCCGGACGGCAGCACCGATGAGAAATTCACCACCACCTTCCGCGAGATCAAGGGGTACCACCTGCCGGTGAAGCAGGAACGGAGCATCCGGCGTCCCGGCCTGGAGGAATACCTGCTGGTGGAATTTTTCGATTATGAGCTGAAGCGCCGCTAGGATCTTCTCCTTGCGGTACTGTTGATTATTTGCAGGAGGGTTCGTGGATCCGCTCTGGAGCAATTTCTTCCGCAACAAGCTGGAAGAGGAATCGCTGGCCTATTTTCTCGGAACCGTGCCGATTTTCTCCGATCTCGGCAAGCGGGACCGCATCACGCTCGAATCCCTGGTCCATATCCGGACCTACCGTCAGGGTGAAACCGTTTTCGACGAGGGGGATCCCGGCTCGGGGATGTACATCATCAGGAACGGCCGGGTGCAGGTCTTCAGCCGCGACAGCAAGGGGTCCGAAATGGAAATTGCCCGCCTCGGCCCGGGCGATTTTTTCGGCGAGACCACGCTGACCGCCCCGGCCAACCGGACCGCTTCGGTCAGGGCCCTGGAGCCGACCGAGCTGCTCGGGCTGTTCCGCGCCGACGTGCTCGAACTGACGAAGAAGCAGCCGGCCATCGCCTGCAAGATCCTCATGGGGGTCACCCGGGTGATCAGCGAACGCCTCCAGGTCGCCGGCAAGAACCTGATGCAGCTGCGCCGCGAGCACCCGCAGATCTTCCCGGACGAGATCGTCGCGTGAACGGACTCGACCTGATCAACCGCAAGCGGATGAGCCGCAACCAGGCCATCCTCTTCTTTCTGACCCTGACCGCCGGCATCGCCACCGGGCTGATCGTCTACAGTTCGGCGACGACGATCGTATCGCTGCTGCGCGCGGCGACGACGGCCCTGTTCGTGCCGCTGCTGATCTCCCTGGTCCTGACCTTCCTCCTCGAACCCCCGGTCACCTTTTTCGAGCGGAAGACCGGCAACCGCTCGCTCAGCATCTTTATCGTCTACATCCTGGCCGGCTGCCTGCTCTACCTCTTCCTGAGCTGGATCATCCCCCACTGGAAAGAGACCTGGCATTCTCTGCAGAGCGACCTGCCCCGCTATATCGGCCAGATGACCGGTTACCTGCGCGATCTGGTCGACAGGCTGCACGTCCAGTTCCCCTTCATCGAGGCCTACGACATCCCCTCCCGGAGCCGGGCGCTGGCCGAGAACTTCCTTGGCGGCATCATTATCGGCACGCCGAAATCGGCCCTCGGCATCGGCGGCGTCCTGCTGATCGTGCCGCTGTTCACCTTCTTCTTTCTGCGCGACGGCAGCCGCATCGTCCGCACCTGCATCTCGCTGGCGCCCAACCGGACCTTCGAGATGGTGCACGACATGACCTACCTGATCATCCTGCAGCTGTCGCATTTCGTGCGGGGCCGGATCATCGAGGCGACCATCATCGGCGTTGTCGTCTACGCCGGGCTGTCGATCACCGACATCCGCTACCCGTTTTTCCTGGCGGTGTTCGCCGGCATCACCAACCTGGTCCCCTACATCGGCCCGCTGGTCGGCATGATTCCGGGCATCCTGATCGCCCTGATCGACCTCGGCCTCGGCGGCCAGTTCTGGTGGATCGTCATTCTTTACTTCCTGATCGCCCAGGTCATCATCGACAACTTCATTCTCATCCCGATCCTGATCTCGCGTTTCTCCAACCTGCACCCGCTCTGGGTCATCATCGCCATCGTTATCGGCGGCAAGCTGTTCGGCGTCATCGGCATGATCATCGGCGTGCCGATCGTCAGCATCATCAAGATCACCCTGATCGAGATCCGGCATTACCGGCGGACCTTCTCGCTGATCGAAACAACCATCGAGGCGGAGAACCTGTAACCGAAAAGCAGGAGTCGGACAAACAGGGTGGCGGTGCTGACTCACGAGGAAGTACCCTCCTTGTCCTGCCCTTCCCACATCTCGCAATAACTTAGAAACCGTGCATTTTCGCATCCCCGCAAGGATAATCTGTGATATTTTATCTTTTGTCGCAGAGCCATGGCCCGTCACCTCTTCAGATTCGTCAACAATCTCCGCATCCGCTGGAAAATGATGGTGGTCGTCCTGCCGCTGGTGCTGGCCCCGATCGCCCTGGTCGGTTCGGTGGTCGGCTACATCGGCTTCCAGCAGGCGCAGCGGGGGATCACCCAGACCAGCATGGACGACCTCGACCATCTGGCGCAGTTCAGCGTCGACCTCCTCGACGCCCATTACCGGCAGTTCCACCTCTACAAGCTCGACAAGAAGAAGACGGTCGAACAGGAGCTGCAGAACCTGACCGGCCTCGCCTACAGCCTGGTCGAGGCGGAACACCGCCAGCAGCTGCGGGGGCACATCGACCGCAGCGGCGCACAGGAAGCGGCCCGCCGCGCGCTGAAACGGGTCCAGGTCGGCGAGAGCGGGTACATCTACGCCATGACCGGCACGGGAGAGCTGGCCGTCCATATCGCCCGCGAAGGGGAGAACATCTACGACGAACAGGACGATGACGGCGAATACTTCATCCGCGCCATGTGCGAAAAGGGGCGCCGGGCCGGCCGCGGCGAGGTGCTGACGACCATCTATCCGTGGCGCAACCGGGAGCTCGGGGACACCGAGGCGCGCCTGAAGATGGTCGCCTACCGCTATTTCGAGCCGTGGGACTGGATCATCGCCACCGGGGGCTACGTCGAGGAGACCTACGAGAGCCCGGAATACGAGAAGAAGGCCTTCGCCGAGCTGAGGCGGAAGCTCAAGGAGAAGACGGTCGGCGCGACCGGCTACATCTACTGCATCGACCGCCGGGGGAACGTGACCATCCACCCCGACGCCGAGGGGGAGAACATCCTCGACGTCGTCGACTCCAACGGCAAGGCCTTCGTCCGGACCATGACCGAGAAGACCTCGGGCTGGATCCGCTACGACTGGAAGAACTCCTCCGACAGCGAACCGCGCCGCAAGATTGTCCGCTACCTGCACTTCGAGCCGTGGGACTGGATCGTCGCCGTCGGCTCCTACGAGGACGAATTCTACGCCGAGGCCAACCTGATCAAGGGGCGTATCCTGCAGAGCATGGGGACCATCTCCCTGTTCGCCGCCCTGGTCTCGGCCTTCATGGTCTTTATCGCCGCCAAGGTCCTCTCCGATCCGATCCAGCACATGACGTCGGTTATCCGCAGCGTCCGCAAGGGGAACTTCCGCCGGCGGATGGTGGTCGGCACCCAGGACGAGCTGGGCGAACTGGCGGCGACCTTCAACCGCATGATCCAGATGCTCCGTCGCAACCGCAAGCTGGAGGCCGACCTCGCCCAGCAGGGGAAGATGGCCTCTCTCGGCATCCTCTCTTCCGGCGTCGCCCACGAGATCAACAATCCGCTCGGCGTCATCCTCGGCTATGCCGGTTACCTGGAAAACAAGCTCGACCCCGAGGATCCGAGCCGTCGCTACATCGGCGAGATCAAGCGGGAGAGCAAGCGCTGCAAGAAGATCGTCCAGGATCTGCTCAACTATGCGCGCACGCCGCAGCCGGAATTTCGCGAGGAGGATCTCAACGAGCTGCTCGACCAGATCACCGACTTCGCCGCCAACCACACCGACCTGCGGCGGGTCGACATCGTCCGCCATTTCGATCCCGAGCTCCCTCTGGCCCAGGTCGATGCCGACCAGATCCGTCAGGTCGCCATCAACCTCATCCTCAACGCCGGGGCGGCGATGCCGAAAGGGGGAACGCTGACCATTGCGACCGGCACGGATGACGGCCGGGCCGTCGTCTGCTTCAGCGACACCGGCTGCGGCATTCCGGAAGAGGAGCAGGAGCAGATCTTCGAGCCGTTCTTCACCACCAGGGAGCGGGGGACCGGCCTCGGGCTGGCGATCACCAGGCAGATCGTCGAGCAGCACCACGGCCTGATCAGCATCGAGAGCCAGCCGCGCCAGGGGACCACCATCTGCATTGAAATTCCGCTCGTCCGGGAGGTGATCTGATGACCAGTGCACGTATCATGCTGATCGACAACGAAGAGGGGCTCTGCCGGATGATGGAGGCGGTCCTGCGCGACAGCGGCTACCGGGTGAAGAGCTACACCCGGCCGGTCCAGGCGGTCGCCGACTTCACCGCCGGGGCATACGACCTGGTCATCACCGACATCAAGATGCCGGAGATGGACGGCATCGAGGTGCTGCAGCACATCCGCGGCCGAGACCCGGAAATCCCGGTGATCGTCATCACCGCCTTCGCCACCGTCGAGCTGTCGATCCAGGCCCTGCGCCAGGGGGCCTACGACATGCTGACCAAGCCGTTCGAGCCGGACGAGCTGCTCTACCGGGTGAAGAACGCCCTGCGGCACCGGCACCTGGTCGAGGAGAACCGCGGCCTGAGAGAGGAGCTCTCCGGGCGCTTCTGCTTCGAAAACATCATCGGCTCATCCGAGCCGCTGCAGCAGCTGCTCGCCAAGGTCGCCAAGGTCGCGGTGCGCGACACCTCGGCCCTGATCACCGGCGAGTCGGGGACCGGCAAGGAGCTGATCGCCCAGGCGATCCACTACAACTCCCCCCGGGCCGACAACCGCTTCGTGGCGCTGAACTGCGGCGCGCTGCCGGCCACTATCCTCGAAAGCGAGCTGTTCGGCTACCGCAAGGGAGCCTTCACCGGGGCGACCGAAAACCGGCGCGGCCTGCTCGAGGAAGCCGACGGCGGCACCCTGTTCCTCGACGAGGTCGGCAACCTGCCGACGAACGTGCAGATGACGCTGCTCCGCTTTCTGCAGGAGCACGAGTTCATGCGGCTCGGCGACCGCGAGCCGACCCGGGTCGACGTCCGGATCATCTCGGCGACCAACGCGGACCTCAAGGAGGCGGTGGCGAAGGGGGAGTTCCGCGACGACCTCTACTACCGGCTGAACGTCATCAACCTGCATCTGCCGCCGCTGCGGGAGCGACAGGAGGACATCCCCCTGCTGGCCGGCCGTTTCATCGCCGAGCAGAACGACAAGTTCGGCACCGACGTCAAGGGGCTGACGCCGGAGGCGATGGCTGCCGTGAAGAGTTATCACTGGCCGGGAAACATCCGGCAGCTGAAGAACGTCATCGAGGCGGTCATGACCCTGACCGGCGAGTCGTACATCGGCCTGCCGGTTCTCACCCAGTTCATCGAGATTGCGGGGCGGCAGGCCGGCGGCGGCGAGAGCGACTACGCCGCGGCGCTGGCCCGCTTCGAGACCGAGTACCTCAATCGCCTGCTGCGCAAGCATGGCGGCAGTGTCGAAGCCGCAGCCGCCGAGGCCGGGATGAACGTGGCGACGATCTATCGCAAGCTGAAGAGGCACGCTATCGACAAGGCGAACATCCCCTGACCCGCTTGCATCTCCGCAAACGGTTATTGGCAAAATTGCAATAGAGCGCGGCGGCGGGCCATCGATGGAAACGCCTTGAATCATGGGCTTTTTTCAAAAACGGGGTGCAGCCGGAAGAATTGTCCGCCGTTATTTTTTGCGCGGCTGCGAAAGAGGGGATTGTTTCCGCGAACCGATGCGGTCGCGGGCCGCGGATTTTCCGGCCTGATTTCGGCCTCGACAGGATAAATTTGGTACGGGGCTTGCTGGTCAGAAAGGGAGTCAACCTGATGATGTTCGGCAATTACAACTGACCGGGCCGGGAGAACACCATGACCTTACATGCCGTCTGCCCCTATTACGCGTGCAACGAGGATGACTGCGACGTCGGCTGTGGCTACATCACCTCGCACGACGCCAGCATGATCAGCCGCTACTGTTCGGCCGACTACAGGGCCTGCGACAAGTTCCAGGAACTGCTGGTCCGTCTCGGGCCCGACGCCGCCAGGATCGGCGAGGTCCGCATCCCGGTCAGCCTGCCCGAAACGCCGGCGCCGGTCGCCGACAAGAAGAACATCGCCCTCGGCCTCAGCGGCGGCGGGCTCTCCATGCTCCTGTACATCGGCCACAAGACGGGACTCTACGGTGCCGACATCCGCCTGCCGGCGCTGCTGATCCTGCTCGCCGCGCTGGTTCAGCTTTCGGCCGGCATGGCGGCCCTGAAAAAGAGGTCCGTTCGCGGCATCATGTTTATCGGCGGCGGCCTGTTCTGGACCTCGCTGATTGCCCTCGATATTCTCCCGTCGGCCGGCTTCGGCGCGTCGACGGCGGCCATCCCGATGTCGGGCTACCTCGTCCTGTGGGGCTTTTTCGGGCTCATCCCGGTGCAGGCCGGCATTCAGGTCAGCCGCCCCTGCCGACATTTCTACGGACTCGGTGCCGCCGTCCTCTTCATGCTGGCCGCGGCACCGTTTGCCCCGCCAGTCGTCACCTACCTCGCCTACGGCCTCGGTCTGGCGACCGGGGTCTGCGGCCTCTGGGCGGGGTTCGCGTATCTGCTGAAAAGGCCGGTCGGGCTGCTTGGGCTTGACAGGAAAAAGGCGAGAACGTAAGGTGCCTCTGAAGGAGACGGGTTAACGGATGAAAGCCAACCTCAGTCGACAGATCACCCTCCTCGGGTTCGGCGCCATGGCATTCTATGCCGCCCTGCTGGCGTCCGGGCAGGTCTCCGTCGAAATCCTTCCGCAGTTCGCCGTCTCGGCCATCTTCTTCCTCTTCTCCGGCAAGATCATGCGCCAGATGGCGAACCGGATGCCGGCGCGGCCGAAAAAGGAGGAGGCACCCGAAGTCGACTGGGCCCTGAGGACGGCGATTCTCAACTGGATCGCCGCCAGCCTGATCATCTCGGCGATGGTCGTCATCCTCGCCAAGCCGGCCGACATGACCTATCTCGACCTGTTGCAGCTGACGACCGGCAGCGACGACTTCCCGATCATGACCCTCCCCTGACAGAACCCCTCGGGAGGGGGCAGGTCCGCATGAGCGCCGATTCCGGCGCGATTCGAACCGGGCTTCGGGCACGAACCGGGTTCCGGCAAAGAAAGCCGCCATGGAATTCAACTGGTCGATTCTCTTTATCCTGCTGGCAATCTTCTGCGCCCGGATAGTCGATGTCTCCATCGGCACGCTGCGCATCATCTTCCTGACCCGCGGCCTCAAGTACTCCGCCGCCCTGCTCGGCTTCGCCGAATCGCTGATCTGGATTATCGCCATCAGCCAGGTCATGACCAACGTCAACAACTGGGCCGCCTATCTCGCCTTCGCCGCCGGGTTCGCCAGCGGCAACGTCGTCGGCATCTGGATCGAGGAGAAAATCGCCCTCGGAACGCTCATCGTCAGGATCATCACCCAGCGCCAGGCCGACCAGCTTGTCGCGGCGATGCGTACAGCCGGTTTTGTCGTGACCTGTGTCGACGCCGAGGGGGGGGAGGGGCCGGTGATGGTCATCTTCAGCATCGTCCGCCGCAAACGGCTGGGCGAGGTCATCGCCCTGATCCGCCTCCACAACCCCAACGCCTTCTACACGGTCGAGGACGTCCGCTACGCCAGCTCCCCCTTCTCGAGCCTGGCGACCTCGAAAAGGGCGGTCGCCAGCCGACGCCCCTTCAAATTGCGCAAATGACGGCCCGGGGCACCTATTCGAAATCGATGCGGTAATAGATGTCGGCGCCGCTTTCCGTTCCCATGTTGGACTGCAGCTCCCACCTCTTCCCAAGGTTGTAGCGCAGGCGGATTTCATTCGTCTGGTTGAACACCGAGTATCCCAGGCTGACATAGAGGTCGGGCTGGAGGTATTTGCCGATGGTCACCACCGAACTGGTCACGTCTCCCTGGCCGGCATCGACCTGGATGACGTCTATCCCGAGCCGCCGCTGCAGGCTCTCCTGCAGCGCCGTCGATTCGCCGCGCGACAGCAGCGCCCCGGCGGCGAGCATGAGAACGTCGGCATCGGCGTTCTCGGCATCGAGCGGCCTCCCCAGGACGATATAGGAGAGGATGTCCGTGTCGGACAGCGCCGGCTCGGAGTAGAGCGTGATCACCGGGTAGCGGAGCGTGCCGGTGACCTTGACCCCGGCCTTGACGTCGCCGATGGTCTTCAGCGCGAGGATGTCGAGTGACGGCCTGTCGAGCGGGCTGGCGGCGAACAGCACGCGGCCGCGCTCGATCGGCAGCCGCAGCCCGTAACCGGAGTATGACCCCTGGGCCACGGCGATTTCCCCCGAGGCGACCGCCTTGCCGGCCTCCGAAACGCTCAACTCGACGCCCCCCTTCAGCCGGGCGTCGACCCCCGCCATGTCGATCAGGACGTGATCGCCGAGATCGAGCCGCACACGCGCATTCAGCCTGACATCTTTCGATTTCGGGGCGGGGGCGTCACTGTCGACGATCACCACGTCCGACGTTGAGCTGACCGGCTGCTGACCCGGCGTCAGCAGGCTGCGCAGATGCAGTCGCGGCACGGTCACCGCACCGGCAACGCTGACCGTGCTGCCGGTGCCGGAACCGCGCAGGTCCGGACTGGCCGTCATTTCGATTTCCGGAAGGTTGACCAGCAGCGCATCGTTCCCCTTCAGGCGCCATTCGTGAGCGGCCAGATCCCAGCCGTCGAGCCGGAAATTCCCCTCCCCCTCGAGGCTCCCCCCGCCCGAAACGACCGTCACCTTTTCAAGACGCAACAGGTCGCCGTCCAGAGACGCCTGCACCCCGATCTCCTCGAGCCGAATCCCGAGAGCCGGAAGGGTCCCCGCCGCATTGTTCAGAGAGAGGCTGCCGGAGAAACGGGGAGCAGCGGGAGTGCCGCCGGCAAGGGCCCGAACCTCCAGGGAGCCGCGGGTCTCCTCGACCAGCCCCGGGAGGAAAAAGGCGAGCAGCCCCTTCTCGCGCCCTTTCAGGTCGACCCGGACCTGCCAGGGTTCCTCCCGGTACAGTTCGAAGGGGTGGCGGCTGGCGATCGGGATTGCCGCCGCCACGGCGAACTCCCCTTCCTCGGCCAGGACGATGCGGGAGGTCAGCGCCAGCTGGTCGTCCTTCCATTCTCCCTGCAGTTCGCCTTCGACATCGCTGGCGATCAGTTCGCCCTCCGGCTCGCGCCAGCTGACCCCGGCACCCTGAAGTCCCCCCTGGAACCGCAGGGAAACACGTGCCCCCTCGCGCCAGCTCCCGGCGACGGTGCCGCTGCTGTTGCCCGACAGCGACAGCGCCGTCGGGAGCCACGGCTGCAGCGAGGCGAGCGGCAGGCCGCGCCATCCGAAGGTGAACTCCCCGCCTCCGGGAAGCCGTCCTGCCGGTTTCTCCGTCGAGGTCAGCCGGAGATCGACTCTCCCGCCCTCGGCGAAGCGGAGGAGATTGTCCATTTCCAGGCCGGACTGATCCCAGACGCCGTCGACCTGCAGATCGGCATTCCGGATATTCAGACCGTCGACCTGCAGACCGAGCTGCGACCGGGATGAAAGCCGGGCATACGCTTCGCTGGCTTCGGACAGGGAGAACGACAGCTCGCCGCTGCTGACGCCGGACAGCGCAACGGGCGTCAGCGGGGCGAACCGTTCCAGGTTGAGCAGCGACCAGGCCACCTCGCCGCTGCCGACCAGGGGGGAACGCGACACGTCGAGGTCGAGCGCGAGCCGCTCGTCGGTGTCACCGGACAATTCGAGCCGCCGCACTTGAAGAAACCGACCGGACACGGCAAGTTCGGCCGGGTGCAACAGGCGGAACGCCCCCCGGGCGTCCGTGAAGTGCAGATCCTCGATGCGCCCCTTCCACACGCCGGAATCCCATGCCCCGTCGAGTTCCGCCCCGATTTCGTTCTGCGGGAAGGCCACCCGCAGCGACGCCCGGTGACGCGACACCCCACCCGACAGGCTGACCGTCACTTCCTGCGCCGCCGCCCCGGCGTAGTCGAGACCGGTCGCCTGCATGCGCAGCGCCACACGGTTCATCCATTCCGGCATGTCGGCCTGGAACAGCAGCCGGTCGACGCTCACGCCGGCCAGCGCCAGGGAACCGGCTTCTCCGTCAACAGCGCCGGTCCAACCCTCCCCTCTTCGCTGCACCCAGCCGCGCGCGGCGACACTGCCGGCGATCTGCGGCCACCAGCGCTCCAGGCGTTCGACGCGCCCTTCGAAGTTCATCTTCTTTTGCGGGGAGCCTGAGGCCTTCAGCAGCAGGCCGTCACCGTCGATCCGCAGCGACGCGCTCCGCACCGCCCCGTCCGTCGCCGCCGCGGCCAGGCCCCCCCGCACCGCCTCCGTCCGCCAGGTTCCGGTGAGACGCGGCACTTCGACCGACCACCTCTCCTTGTCTGGGGAGCGGGACCAGTCCCCCCGCAGGGAGAGATCCAGGTTTGAATCGAGAGCGGCGTGAAGGTGTCCGACATCGAGTCCGGTTCCGCGCAGCTCGAATCGGGCCTCGGCCTGCTGCCGCCAATGCAGGTCGGCCCGGCCGGAAAGCGCTCCGCGCAGGATGCTGCCGTCGATCCTGTCGAAGGAGAGGCCGCGCCGATCGCCGGAAAAGTCACCGGTGAGCGTCTCGATGCCCCACGTGCTGTCAAGATGCTGCAGGTCGACATGGCCGGTGTAGGCGTCGTTGACCCCTTCGGCCTCGACGCGCCCGTCGAAACGGAGCGGCACCCCCCACCCGGCGAGATCGACTCCCGTCGAGACGATGCGCACCGTCCACACGGTGTCCGCAGCATCGAAAAGCAGCGCGCCGGTCAGCTCCACTCCCCCCGGCTGCCCCGGGAATCCGAGCCGGCAGCGCTGTACCTCGAGCCGGTCGGCCAGAAGCGACAGGCGGGTTTCGACCTCGGCCAGTTTCCGGCCGGCGCCGGACAGGCGCAGGCTCCCCTCGCCGGTCACGCCCCTCTCCCCGGCGAGCGAGAACGTCCAGGCCGTCTCCGCCTTGTCGACCCGGTTGCGGGGTTCGTCGAGCAGGAGTTCGAGCTGCAGCCCTCCGAGCTTTCCGCGGAAGTCGAAGGATGCCTCCGCCCTCGCACGTCCCCCGGGGATTTTCAGTTCCGGCAGACCAACGGAAAAGGAGCGGCCGTCCCAATCGAGGCGCGCTTCGGCCGCCGCCACGCGCAGGGTTTCGGTTCCGCCGCGGACGACGCCGGCCTGCTCGAGAACCAGGGAATCGATCCGGAAGCGGACCAGGGAGAGCCAGCCGGGGAGCTTCGGGATCAGGTTCTCCGGCGCCGGCAGCCGGGCGGCATCCGTTGCCTCTTCCGGCGGCTGTTCGGGGAGCTGGACCCGCAGGTTGCGGACCGACAGCTGCGTCCAGTGCAGGGAGCCGGCGAAGAGGGCGCCGGGATCGAGGTGCCAGTCGAGGCGGTCGACGGAAACAGCGCCGTCCGGCCAGGCGATGCTCACCTGCTGCAGCTGCAGGCGACCGGCCAGACGCCCCTCGACGCTTCCCACGGCGAGCGTGAACGCCGGCGGCGCCGACAGCTGCGCGAGCAGCCAGCGCGCCCCGACCGTCGTCCCGAGGAGCCAGGCGAGCCATCCGGCCGCCAGGATCACCGCCGCCAGGAGGGCGGCGACGACTCTTTTCCTTCGTGTTACCATGCGAAACCTATGCTGGCGTGAAAACGATATTCCGGATCGTCCACCCCGAGCTGCCGGGCGACATCGATCTTCAGCGGTCCGACAATCGTGTACCAGCGCAATCCGGCCCCGACGGCACGGGCCAGCTCGTAATCGGACAGGTTGTTGAAAGCGTTGCCGGTGTCGTAGAACGCGGCGATTCCCCAGCTGCTGCCGATGGCCCGCTCCAGCTCGACGCTGCCGACCAGCAGATGCTTTCCGCCGACGACGGCGCCAGCGGCATCGACCGGACCGAGGGTCTGATAACCGTAGCCGCGGACGCTCTGGTCGCCGCCGGCAAAGAAACGCAGGGAGACCGGGATATCCGCGAGTTCGTCATCCTGGATCGTCATCGCCCCGCTCCCCCGGAGAAACAGGGAGAAGCGTCCGGGCAGGGGGATCAGCGTGTTCGCCTCGCCGATCAGCTGCACCAGGTTGAAGTCGGAAATCACCCCCTCACGGGTGCCGCGCATTTCCAGGCCGAGATGATAACCCTTGACCGGGCGGGTCGGCGAAGTGTACGTCCGGTGACGCCACCGGATGCCCGGCATCAGCGATTCGGTCGTCTCGTCCGTATCCCCGACCTCGTAATCCTCCCGCTGCAGCCGGGCATACACGGAGAACACGCTTGTCCGGCTGTGGCTGTAGATCACCTCGGCTTCGGCATAGATTTTCCTGCTGAGGTAGGTCTCGGTATCCTCCCGCTCGAGCCCCCCCCTGAAGGCTGTCAGGCTGCTGACGTTGCGGTAGTTGGGCAGAATGTAGACGGCATTGACGGACTGCCTGATTTCGGCAATGACCATATCCATATCAAGTTGATGCCCCATCTCCCAGATGTTCAGATCGCGGTAAAGGAGCGAAAAGCGCCCCCCGGTGTCGGTGCCGTACCCGACCCCCGGTCTCAGGCTCCGGCGCGGCCTGGTCTCCAGGACAATGCTCACCGGGATTTCGTGGCGGACGGCATCCTCATCGCCGGGAACGATCAGTACCTGCCGGAAGCGGTCCGAATCGAGAAACTGGGCCTGAGTCTGGCCGAGGGCGGCGTAGCTGAAGACCTGTCCCGGCGTGATCGTCAGGTAGCGCCGGAGAAACCGCTCCGGGTAGTCGGTTTCCGGCTGAAACGTAATCGCGCCGAACCGGTATTGCGGGCCGGTGTCGAAGGTCAGGAGAATGTCGGCCCGGTGCTCATACAGAACGACCTCTATGCGGGATCGGGAGAAGCTTCCCTTGATATAGCCGAGATCGACGGCGGCAGCCTCGATCTCCGCCTTCCCCTGCTCGTAGAGGTCGTGACGCAGGACATCACCTGTTTTCAACGGAAATTCCTTCACCTGCCGGAGAAGCGGAGGCTCCCCGCGACCGTCGCCGTGCAGCTCGATGCTCACGCCGGCGATCGTGACCGCCGGGCCGGGGACAATGTCGACCTCGATCGTCGCGCCCCCCTCATCCTGCCGTAACGGGGTCACCGTGACATCGGCGTGATAGTGACCGAACGGTTCGAGCGCTTTGCGGACATTCCTGGGCGCCTGGTCGATGAAGCGGCGCAGCCAGAGCCGGTTCATCTCGCCGTCCTTGACCATCCCCTCCGGTACGGCGAGCGCCGCCTCGACATTGCCGCGGAGCTCCCCTTCCACGCCGGAAATCCGCACCTGAACAGCGCCGGATCCGGCCGCGACGGCCTGTGCCGCGGCCCAGAAGAGAACTCCGGCGATGATCATGACCTTCAGGGGAGAGCGCAATGAGATTGTCCGCATCACCTGTTGACGTTCCACTCGTTGAAGAATCGCTCCAGACGACCCGATTCCGGGCCCCGGGTGAGAAATCGGGGCGACATCATCGTCCCGTGTTTTCATTATAGCGATAACCCGGACGGTTAACAAAGGATGATTGCGACGGTCATCACAGCGGAATGACACCGGAATGCCGAAAAAAAGCCCCGCTCGAAAGCGGGGCAAGCATCAGGTACCCGGAACACGGATACGTATGGAGCGTTGAGTGTTTCCGGTTATTCGACCCCGGCCTTCTGCAGCACCAGTTCCTCTTCCTCGACCGCTTCGGCGGCGCTGACCGGCTGCGCGGATTTTGCCGGGCGCAGAGAGGTCGCCATCATCGCCCCGACCAGGAGCATGATGCCGGCGACGGCAAACGAGGTGGTGAAATCGCCGGTCCGGACCTTGAGCATCTCGGCGACTCGCACCAGGACGAAGGCCCCGACCCCCCAGGCGCTGAAGAGGATGCCGTAGTTCATCCCGAAGTGAGACATCCCCCAGAGGTCCTTGGTAAAGCTCGGGAAGAGCGAGAGGTTGGTGCCGTAGTTGAAGACCATGAAGGTCACCAGCAGGACCACGACCACCGGGTTCCCCTCGCCGCGCAGGCCCGGAATGGCGGCGAACATCAGGGCCGCCTGGAAGACCAGCATGATGACCAGGGTGTTCGCCCGGCCGATCTTGTCGGAGACGACTCCGGCAACCAGGCGTCCGGCGGCGTTACCGACCGACATGATGACGACGACCAGGAAGGCCATCTCACCCATGCTCGCCTTGGCCAGCCCCTTGGCGCTGCCGATCACCATCAGGCCGGCGCCGGCACCGACGAAGTAGCAGAGCCAGAGGGTGTAGAAGGAGCCGGTTCTGAACAGCTCGGACGGTCTGAGGTCGTTCGAGCTGTCCTTCGTGGCCGCCGCTGCGCTGCTGCGGGCGTCGACCAGCCCCGGCGTGTATCCTTCCGGCGGGTTGGAGATCAGCAGGGCGAGCACGCTGACCACCGCCATGAAGGCGAAGCCGAAAAAGAGCATCGACTGCTGCAGCCCGTAGGTTTCGAGCAGGAACTTGGCCAGCGGCGCGATGTAGACCGACGCCAGGCCGAAGCCGGAGACGACGATTCCGGCGATCAGGCCGGTCATTGCCGGCGGGAACCACTTCAGGGCCGGCGGGGTGGCGGCCGAATACCCGAAGCCGATGCCGCCGCCGGCGAGTACGCCGAAGCCGAGGATCCAGACCCAGTAGTCGGCGCTCTGGGAAACGGTGATAAAGCCGGCACCGACCATCAGGCCGCCGAT
>JBFHOZ010000013.1:0-25781 GCA_041592975.1 Desulfuromonadales bacterium | reverse complement strand
GTTCTGGGGAAGGTCCTGACCGAGACCGACGTCCGCCTGTTCGTCACCCTGGTCCGCTTCGACGTCGCCTATTACGGCGCCTTCAAATGCAACAAGAAGCGGATCAGCGACTACCCGGCGGTTTCCGCCTATCTCAGGCGGCTCTACGACCTGCCCGGCATCGCCGAGACGGTCGACTTCGATCACATCAAGACCGGCTACTACTCCCTGAAAGCCCTCAACCCCGGCGGCATCGTGCCGAAGGGGCCGGAGGTGGGGCTGGTGGCCTGACCGGGTGACAGGCAAGGCTGGTGAAAAAAAGGGAGCGGTTTTTCCGCTCCCTTTTTCAAAATATCGATGTGGCAAAGCGCTCAGACACCGTATTTTCTGTAGAGTTCCTTCCTGACCGGGCAGTCGCAGTACTTGCTGCCGCCGAAGTCCTTCTTGTAGGCACAAGAGGAGCCGTTAAGGCATTCGATAAAATGCACCTTACCCCCGATGCACTTCCTGATCCTGCACAGATCGTTTCGACCGCCGTCGAGGCAGGAAAAACCCTTCCCGCAATACTTCGTCGCCTTCTTGATGTCGTCGCCGATCTCGAACCCCATATTCCCTCCTCCGATGGCAATCCAAGCGTTTACCCCAAATTAACGATTCGAAAATCGACTCACAATATAATTTTTTTTAATTTTGGAAGACGGTTCAGCCTGACAGGCGGTAGCCGACACCGTGCACGGTCAGCAGGATTTTCGGCGCCGACGGATCGTCCTCGATTTTTTTCCGTAGCTGGGCGACGTGCTGGTCGAGGGTGCGGGTGGTGCCGAAATAATCGACCCCCCAGGCGGCGTTGAGCAGGTCGTTGCGCGACAGCACCTCGTTGGGGCGGGAATGGAAGAGTTCGAGCAGTTTCAGCTCCCGCGCCGTCAGGTTGAACGACCGCTCGCCACGGCGCAGTTCATAGGTCCTGCGGTTGACCAGGCATCCGCCGATCCGGAAGGTGTCGGGCGGGTCCGCACCTGCCGGCGGCTGCTCCCCCCGCGAGCGACGCAGCACGGCGGCGATCCGCGCCCGCAGCTCGTGCAGGCCGAACGGCTTGGTCACGTAGTCGTCGGCGCCGAGCTCGAGGCCGACCACCTTGTCGATCTCCTCCCCCTTGGCGGTCAGCATGATGATCGGCGTCCGTGCATCCTGCCTGCGGATCTCCCGGCAGACGTCGTAGCCGCTCAGCTCCGGCATCATGACATCGAGGATGACCAGATCGGGCCTGCATTCGGCAAACAGATCGAGGGCGATCCGCCCGTTTTCGGCCGTTTCGACCCGGTACCCCTCGGACGCGAGCAGGTCGACCAGCCCGGTCCGCAGGTTGGCGTCGTCTTCGGCGACGAGGATGCGGAGATTCATGACGTCCTCCCTGCCGGCAGGCGCAGTTCGAAGCAGGAGCCGCCGCCGTCGACCGGACAGAAAGAGAGCGTCCCGCCGAGCCCCTCGGCCAGCTGCCGGGCGATGCTCAGCCCGAGACCGCTCCCCTGCCGGCGGCTGGTCAGGCTGGCGTCGACGCGATGGAACTTCTCGAAAATCTGCCGTCGGTGCGCTGCCGGAATGCCGGGTCCGCCGTCGCTGACCCGCACCAGCAGCTCGCCGCCGGCAGCCGACAGTTCGACCGCGAGCCGCCCGCCGTCGGCGGCGTACTTGATTGCGTTGTCGACCAGGTTGAGGATGATCTGCTCGAGGGCGTCACGATCCCCCACGACCGAGACCGCCTGGTCGGGAATCGCTCTCTGCAGCTGCATGCCAGCCTCCTCGAGGCGCACCAGCTGACTGTCGAGCAGCTGGTGCAGCAGGGCGGCCAGATTCACCGGCTCGCGTGAAAATTCCCTGCGCCCCTGCTCCAGCCGGCTGAAATCGAGGACGTTGTTGACCAGGCGGGTCAGGCGCTGACTCTCGCGGACGATGGTCTGCAAATAGTTTTGCCGCTTCTCCGGGTCGACAATCCTCTCCTCGCCGAGCATCTCGGCGTACATGCGGATGGTGGTCAGCGGCGTTTTCAGCTCGTGCGAGACGTTGGAGACGAAGCTGGTCTTCTGCCGGGCGTCGACCTGGTTGCGGTGCGCCTGCCAGAGCAGCAGCGATCCGCCGAGGAGGATGGCGACGACGAAGGTGCCGACCAGCAGCGCGCCGATCAGCAGAAAACCGCTGCCGGCGAGACCGGCATCCGCCCCGGCGTAGGCATTCACCCGCCAGTGCGGCAGTCCGGCCACCGCCGTCGAGGCCAGCGGTACCGACTCGGCGGTGACCTCGAGGGGGCCGGCCTGGTGGAAGATCGCGCCGTTGCCGTCGACCAGTGCGTAGGTCTCGCCGTACGGCGGCGCGTCCGGGAAGTTGCCGAGCAGGCGGCTGAGCAGGGCCATCATCTCGATTTCGACGCCGACCCGGCGTCCGCTGCCGGGCCGCTCGTGCCAGCCGACCAGGTGCAGGCGGTTGTCGGCGAACCACGGGCGCCAGCCGCTGCTGCCGGCAGAGAGATCGGCCGGGGCCGCCGCTGGAACCCTTCGGGCGGAATCGAAAGAGGCCAGAGGCGCCTGTTTGGCGAGCTGGCGCAGCTCCTTGCGCTCGAGCAGGATGCTGCTGACCTGCTCATCCGCAACCCCGGCCGCCCGGTCGACGGGCGGCTCCTGCCAGGCGGCCTGGTTGGCGAACAGCGACAGGTAGCGGCGGATGAAGTCGGCCTCGTCGTCGCTCGACGGCGTCTCCGGGTCGGGATAGCGCAGGCCGCGTCCCCGCTCCCAGATGAAGACGTTGCGCACCAGAGGGTTGCTCCGCTTCCACTCCTCGAGCAGGTCCGACTGGCGCTGCAGGCCGTCGGCCGGCAGCAACCGCAGGGTCTCGACCAGGCCGTCCCTGACCTCGGCGATCGCCAGGTCGATGTTGCCGGCAATCGCCGCGATGCGGTCCTGTGCCGTCGCCCGGGCCGCGCTCTGCAGGCGGCCCTCCTCCCCCTTGAGGAGGTAGAGCGCGCCGATGCCGAGCAGCAGGGTCGGGACCAGCAGCATCAGCCAGGTTGTGATCAGCCGGAATCGGGTCATTAAACACCTTTTGTTTCATTCTTAACGGCAGAGGCGGAGAGAGGGAGAGGAAATGTTTGCAATGATTCTCTCTGCGTCTCTCCGTTAAAACCGTATCACCGCTATTGTCCGGGGCGGAGCGATCCGCCCCGGACATCATAGCAGATCAGTAGTCTTTTTGCTGCTTGCGCACCTTGTAACTCTCCGAGCGGAGCAGCTTCTTCTCGGCCGGGGCCATCGGCTCCGGCGCGGCGAAGCTGGCGGCGTCCTCCTCCAGCTCCTGCTCGGCCTCCTTGGCGAGGTCGGAGAAGCCGAGCGCCTGGTTGCGGCTGGCGATCTCGGCCTTCTTCTGTTCGAGCTGACGCACCGCCTCGTCCTTGCGGCCGGCGTTGTAGAGGTCGAGGGCCTGGTCGCGGGCCTCGGCCAGCTCGTTCTTCACCAGCTCCTCCTGCACCTTCTTGTTCGCCGAACGGCGGACGTCCTCGAGGCTCTTCGAGAAGCGGACGCTGGCGACCGCCCGCGAATCCTCCGGCTTGCCGGTCAGGGCGTTCTCGTACGAGCAGCGGGCGTCGGCGATCTTCTGCGTGACATTCTCGCGCCCCGGCTCGACCATCACCTCGATGAGGGCATACTTCTCCTGGCCGCCGTAGAGCTGATTGAGATGGATCTCGACCCTGTTGCCGCGGATGCGTCCCTCGCGGCCGATGATGCGCAGCGGGCGGACGCCGTCGGGGCAGTTGATCTCGATGATCACCTTGCGGGCGGCGACCGAGAGCACGTCGCCGAGTTCGGCGGCGAAGATGCGCGGCAGGTCGCGGCTCGACGCGACGAAGTAGTGGTTGCCGTCACTGCGGTCGGCCAGCTGGGCCATCAAGTCCTCGTTGAAGTCGGTGCCGATGCCGATGGTGGTGACCGAGATCCCCTCCTTGATCAGCGCCGCACCGAGGCGGGCGAGATCGCCCGGCGTGCTCGGCCCGACGTTGGCGAGCCCGTCGGAGAGCAGGATGACGCGGTGCACGAAGGGGCCGCCCAGGTTCTTGCGGACCTCGGCCGCCCCCTGGCTGACGGCGCCGTACAGGGCGGTGTTGCCGCCCGGGTAGATGCCGCGGATGCGCGACTCGATCCACTCGGTGTTGGCGGCGCTCTGCGGCGGCACGATGGTCT
Organism: Desulfuromonadales bacterium; assembly: GCA_041592975.1. GTDB lineage: Bacteria > Desulfobacterota > Desulfuromonadia > Desulfuromonadales > UBA2294 > BM707. Next base: position 21,576 of record JBFHOZ010000013.1, on the reverse strand, counting down.
GCACGTTGTGGTCGTAGATGACCAGCGAGAAGATATCCTGCGGTCCGAGGCGGCGCAGGGCGGTGATCGCCGCCTCCTTCGCCTTGTCGATCTTCTGGCCCGACATCGAGCCGGAGCGGTCGAGCACCAGGGTCAGGTTGACCGGCGGCCGCTCGACCTCCACCGGGATGGCCGGCACATCGAGGTTGATCTTGACGACCGCCTTCTGGCTCTGGCCCGCCGGCAGAACGGTGCGGTCGAGGGTGAGGTCGCATTCGACCAGCGGGCGCGCCTGGAGCGGCGCAGCCAGCAACAGGGTAGCGATCATCAGCATCGGGGCGATCAGTTTGCGAAATTTGTCCATGGTCTGTCCTCCTTCTGTTCGACGTGAGGGGTGAATCGACGGTTCCGTTTTCTGTCGGCCCCAGTCAATCACGGCTCGCGCCTCACGTCGTCATGGGGAGGTCAAAGGTTTGTAAAAGATTTGTAAAGTCTGCGGCACGCACACAATTGTTTTTTCGGTTCCAGACAATTTTAAATATAGGTGTAAGATAAATGTAAGAAAACATATTTATTCTGTTTTGTGTACAATGCGCAAAAGGAGGGGAAATGCTCACACCCGACAAACGGAAACAACTGCAAGCCGCGATGATGACGATCTGGATCATCTGGGGAGCGATGATCGCCTCGCTTCTGCTCTATGTCGTTGTCGCCCTGCTCCTTGGCGATCATTTGCTTTCAAGGGAAACGTTCGATCCCGGTCTGCTCACGACCCTGACGCGCATCTTCATGGCGATATCGGCCGCATTGCTTCTCGTTGCCTTTTTCCTCCGCAGAAGCCTGCTCAACCGGCAGCCCGAAATGATCGCCGAACCGGTTCAGGCCCCCCCTTTGCCGACCGGACAGTACATGACCAACCTGCTCATCTGCCTGGCGCTGTGCGAGGCGATCGGGATATTCGGATTTGTTCTTTACATGCTGGGCGGCGACTTTACGACCTTCGTCCTGTTTATTGCCGTCGGCCTGGCCGGAATGATTTATTTCAGGCCGTCCTCCAGGCATGTTGAAAAACTTATGGCGATCAACAGCGGTCGGCAGGTAACAAATCAGCCGCTCATGTGATTCGCTTCTTCGACAGATTCTTTGAATGAAATTTTTGTCGAGTCAAGACAGTTAGAAGTCGAAGCATTATGCCAGAGCCACTGATTTACATTCTCACAATAATTATTTCGATTCGCTGGAGCTTGACCCGGATCTCGGCCCGATCAAGCAGACTCTTTCTCCCGATCTAATCATCATGTTACAAGTACCCGTCAAGCATGAGTGACTCAGTGAGCGAGTTTCCCCGCAAAATAGACCGCGCAGCGGTGATCAGCCACGCCAGGGCCGAAAAAACCTTCGGAAAATCGGTCGCACCGGATGACCGCTGCAAGATATCGTCTATCGCGCCGTGGCCAAGTTCGACGCCGACCCAGGCTGTTACCTTTTCGCCTGCAACGCAAACCGGGGGGTCGTCGGTGACCTCTATTACCACTCCTCTGCTGAGGCGATGGCCGACGCGAAACGCTGCTACGAAACCGACTCAATCGACTGGATCAGAAATAATTGAACGGTAATCGCTACTTCGCAGAAGGAATCGCGACGTTCGCGCTGGTGTTTGCCGGCTGCGGCACCATCGTCGTCAACGAGAGCAGCGCCGGGGCGCCGGTCTTCGGCACCTATCTGGCCCACCCGACCTGCCGCTGGATCCAGGGGAGCAACTGCAGCACGCCGCCTGGCAACGAGCCGCAGGCCTGAGGTTCGAATAAATTACAGGACCATCCCCCGGTGGGGCACAAACGCGATGAACTTCCGGAATGTCTGGTGGATCAGGGTAAAACGCAGGGTGGTGTGTTTGACGTGATTGCCGATCCTGAACGGGTGACGAGACCGGCCGCCACCGGCGGGATCGCCAGCGGCATCTTCTGGCTGTTCGGGCGGATCGGCCCGCGGTGCATCCCGCGCAAGGAAAGTTTCTTGCTGCGGCTGTTCGAGAGCAGAAGGAGACTTGTCCGGAGCCGCTAATACCTTGCGAGCCCCCTCGGCTGATCGTCGCTCTTTTGTCGCGCGACCTCGCCCCTCTCGATCTCCGCCTGCATGCGGTCAGAAAACCTGGCCTGGTCGAGCTGGTCACAGGCAAGGAGGGTCAGGCTGCCGACAACCAGGGCGGCCATAAGGGTCAGCAGGACGTCGACAAACAGCAACTTGCAGAAACGGACAATCTGCGCGGGGAACTCAAGACGGCGCGCAGGCGAGAAGGAGATGTCCCCTTCAACGGAGTGGATAAAACGGCCTCTCATGGTCTGGCCCTCCCTTCTGTTCAGTGAATCGCTGCACGTTAACCCGCTGGTCCACGGTTCCGGATGCCGGCTCTCCCGTCACGGTCAAGGCAGGTCGAGCGCACTCACCAGATCTTCATCCCCCTTCAGCAGCTGCACGGCGCTGTCGACAACGTTCCGATAATGTTCGTTGCTGAAGATGTCGATGAGCTGGAAATTGCCGACCACCACCACGTCCCGGTCTTCCTCGTCAATACCGGCCCATTTGCGCTGGGCCCTGGTAAGCGGAATCCGTCCCTGCCGATCGAGCCGGACGTCGGTTTTCGGGGCAATGTAGAGCCGATTCAGGGCGGTCCGCTGCTTGCCGGGCGAACATTGCTCGAGCTTCCGGACGAACAGCCGCCACTGTTCGGGAGGATAGAGGGTCAGACCGCCGTCAAGGTTCTTGGTGACGACAAGGTCCTGCTGCTGCAGCAGATCCCGGAACTCCTTGGGGATGCTGACCCGCCCTTTTTCATCGAGGGCCTTGAAATATTCGCCGGAAAAAACCACCCTCACCCCTTTGCTGCATACACACACAACCACTCATACCCACAAATTACCACAAACGATACATAAATCCCATCTGCTTGTCAAGTCGCCGGAGAAAACCCGCTTCTGGCTGCCGGGGGAATTCGCGCCGGCAGCTGAGCACAAAAAAAGGGGACAGAATCAGATTCTGTCCCCTTTTGCCAATGTCACCCTGCGTGGTCAGGCCGCACAGGCGGCAACAGGTTTACTCCATCACCACCAGCAGGTCCCCCTGCTGCACCTGGGCCCCCTCACCGAACTTCCGGTCGGCGATGACGCCGTCCTTGCGGGCCTTGACGTTGGTCTCCATCTTCATCGCCTCGGTGGTCAGCAGGGTGTCGCCGGCCTTGACCGCGTCGCCGACGCTGACCATGAGCTTGAAGATCTTGCCCGGCATCGGCGCGCCGACCTGCTTGGCGTCATCCGGGTCGGCTTTTTCGTGGCTGACCTCGTCGGACGCGGCCGAGTCGTCCCGGACGGCGACGACGCGCGGCTCGCCGTTGAGCTCGAAGTAGATGTTGCGGGTGCCGTCGGGCTGGATGCGGCCGATGGCATTGAGCTTGATGATCAGGGTCTTGCCCGGCTCGATATCGATGTAGGTCTCGTCTCCCGGCTCGAGTCCGTAGAAGAAGACCGGCGTCGGCAGCACCGAGGTGTCGGAGAACTCCTGTCGGTAGCGGTCGTACTCCTCGAAGACGCCGGGATACAGAACACCCGAGAGGACGTCCTCCATCGGCACCGGATGGCCGAGCTTCTTCTCCAGCTCCTGCTTTCTGGCGTCGAAATCGACCGGCTCGAGCATCTCGCCCGGGCGGCAGGTGAGAGGCTGCTCGTCCTTGAGGATGATCTTCTGCAGCTCCTTCGGGAAACCGCCGACCGGCTGGCCGATCATCCCCTTGAAGAAGTCGACCACCCCCTGCGGGAAGGTCAGCTCGTGGCCCCGCGCGAAAACATCCTCCGGCTGCAGGTTGTTCTGCACCATGAACATCGCCATGTCGCCGACGATCTTCGACGACGGCGTCACCTTGATGATATCGCCGAACATGTCGTTGACCTTGCGGAACATCTCCTTGCACTCCTCCCAGCGATCGCCGAGGCCGAGCCCTTCTACCTGCGGCTTGTAGTTGGAGTACTGCCCGCCGGGAATCTCGTGCTCGTAGACCTGGGCGGTGCCGCTGCGCAGCTCCGACTCGAACGGTGCGTAGTAGGTGCGCACCGTCTCCCAGTAGTTGGCGAGCTTCTGCATGCCGGCCTTGTCGAGCTGCGGATCCCAGATCGACCCTTCAAGCGTTGCCAGCAGGGCGTTCATATTCGGCTGGGCGGTCAGGCCGGAGACCGAGGAGATGGCGGCATCGACGATATCGACCCCGGCCTGGGCGGCCATCATCAGCATGGAGCCGGCATTGCTCGAGGTGTCGTGGGTGTGCAGGTGGATCGGGATGCCGATCTCCTGCTTGAGCGCCTTGATCAGCTTCTCGGCCGCGAACGGCTTGAGCAGACCGGCCATGTCCTTGATCGCCAGGATGTGGGCGCCCATTTTTTCGAGCTCCCTGGCGAGCTCGACGTAGTACTTGAGGGGATACTTGTCGCGCTTCGGGTCGAGGATGTCGCCGGTGTAGCACATCGCCGCCTCGCAGATGGCGTCGGTGCGTTCGCGCACGGCGTCCATGGCGACGGTCATCCCCTTGGTCCAGTTGAGCGAGTCGAAGATGCGGAAAACGTCGATCCCCTTCTCGGCCGCCTTGACGACGAACTCCTGGACGACGTTGTCGGGGTAGTTGGTGTAACCGACGGCGTTGGAGCCGCGCAGCAACATCTGGAAGAGGATGTTCGGCACCCTGGCGCGCAACCGTTCGAGGCGGTCCCACGGGTCCTCGCGCAGAAAGCGCATCGAAACGTCGTAGGTGGCGCCGCCCCACATCTCCAGCGAAAAGAGCCCGCCGCCGAGGTGGGCGGTCGCCTCGGCGATGCGCTCGAGGTCGAAGGTGCGGAAACGGGTCGCCATCAGCGACTGGTGGGCATCGCGCCAGGTGGTGTCGGTGACCAGCAGCTTCTTCTCATCCAGCACCCACCTGGCGAGCCCCTCCGGCCCCTTGTCGAGCAGGATGTCCCGCGTCCCGCGGGGATGCTGCTGGCCGTACGGGATGACCGGCATGTCGGGCTCGCGCAGGTTGCGGAACTTGAGCGCCTTTTCCGGCTTGATGCCCGGGTAACCGTTGACGCTGACGTTGCCGATGCAGCTGAGGATCTTGTTGGCGCGGTCCTTCTTCTCGCGCAGCTCGAAAACTTCCGGATGCTTGTCGAGAAAGGAGGTGTCGCACTTCCCCTCGAGAAACACCGGGTGGGTTATGACCTTCTCGAGGAAGCCGATGTTGGTCTTCACCCCGCGGATGCGGAACTCCTGCAGGGCGCGGTGCATGGTGCGGGCGGCGTCGCCGAAGGTCAGCCCCCAGGTGGAGATTTTGACCAGCAGCGAATCGTAGTGCGGCGTGATCTGCGCCCCGGCATAACCGGCGGCGGCGTCGAGGCGGACACCGAAACCGGCGGCCGTCCGGTAGGCCTTGATGGTGCCGTAGTCCGGGGCGAAGTTATTTTTCGGATCTTCGGTGGTGATCCGCGACTGGATGGCGTAGCCGCGCAGCTCGACATCCTTCTGCGACCTGATGCCGATTTCCGGATCGGAAAGTTTGTACCCCTCGGCGACCCGGATCTGCGCCTGCACCAGGTTGCGCATGGTCACCAGTTCGGTGACGGTGTGTTCGACCTGGATGCGCGGGTTGACCTCGATGAAGTAGAAGTTCCCCTGCTTGTCCATGAGGAACTCGATGGTCCCGGCGTTGACGTAGTTGACCTGTTCGGCCATCTTCATGGCGTAGCCGCAGAGCTCCTTGCGCTTCTTGTCGTTGAGGTAGAGCGACGGGGCGATCTCGATCACCTTCTGGTGGCGGCGCTGGATCGAGCAGTCGCGCTCGTAGAAGTGGACGATGTTGCCGTGCTGGTCGCCGAGGATCTGCACCTCGACGTGTTTCGGATCCTCGATGTACTTCTCGATGAAGACCGCGTCGTTGCCGAAGGCCGCCTTCGCCTCGGAGGCGGCCGACTTGACCCCCTCGAGAAGCTCCTTCTGGTTGCGGGCGACGCGCATGCCGCGACCGCCGCCGCCGGCCGACGCCTTGATGATGACCGGGTAGCCGGCCTCTTTGGCGAAGATCAGCGCCTCTTCGTCACTCCTGACCGGCTCCGCCGTACCAGGCACCACCGGCACGCCCGCCCTGATGGCGACCTCCCGGCCGGCGACCTTGTCGCCCAGTCCCCGCTGGATGTCGGCGGTCGGTCCGATGAAGGTGATGCCTGCCCGTTCGCAGGCCTCGACGAACTCCGGGTTCTCGGACAAGAAGCCGTAACCGGGGTGGATGGCGTCGACATCCTTCTTGCGCGCCAGGTCGATGATCTCGTCGATGGACAGGTAGGCGTCGATCGGCCCCTTCCCCTTGCCGACCAGGTAGGCCTCGTCGGCCTTGTAGCGGTGCAGGGAGAGGCGATCCTCTTCGGAATAGATGGCGACCGTACTGATGCCGAGCTCGGTACAGGCCCGGAAAATCCGGATGGCGATCTCGCCCCGGTTCGCCGCCATGATCTTCTTGAACTTCTTGACAGCCATGCAACCTCCTCCAGAAAGCAGCTATATGGTGTTCTGTTTTGGCTCCGGCCGGAACGCGGGCGGTGGCATCCCCGTCGCCACGCAGCCCTTTAAGCCAGACCATAATCCCTGGAAATAATTTTAGTAAAAATGAATTTTTTCAATTAAATTAACAACTTACAGCACTTACAGGGGAGCCCATATAAGCAAAAAGCGGTCGCGGTTGTCAAGGTAAAATATTGTTCTATTTTATAACCTGCCGGAATCACGTAGCTTTTTAGACCTTTTTTCACACTTAATGCGATATATCGCATTTACTTAACGTGCGCATGCATGTCAGCATTTGCCGATTCTGGTGTCAGGTTGCAAAATTCGGCAAAGTAAAAAGGCAAAAAAAGCGTCTACGGATGAAGACGGAAAAGGCAAGATCAAATCTGGTGAAACTCAAATGATAAGGGGTTTGGTTGACCCTTGCTGTTCTTATCAAAAAGGGGGACAGAATTGAAATCTGCCCCCCCTGCATTCACTCAATTTCCCCTACTCCTTCTTCCGATCCAGAAACGGCCGGATCAGGTCGATCGGCAGGGGGAAGAGAATGGTCGAGTTCTTCTCGGCGGCGACCTCGGTCAGGGTCTGCAGGAAGCGGAGCTGCAGGGCGCTCTCCTGCCCGGAGATGACCTTGGCCGCCTCGGCCAGCTTCTTCGACGCCTCGAACTCGCCGGCGGCGTGGATAATCTTCGAGCGTCGCTCGCGCTCGGCCTCGGCCTGGCGCGCCATGGCCCGCTGCATCTCCTGCGGCAGGTCGATATGCTTGACCTCCACGTTGGAGACCTTGACCCCCCAGGCGTCGGTCTGGCGATCGAGGATCTCCTGCAGCTCGTGGTTGATCTTCTCGCGATGGGTCAACAGCTCGTCGAGCTCCGACTGCCCGAGCACCGAGCGCAGGGTCGTCTGCGCCAGCTGGCTGGTGGCATAGAGGTAGTTCTCGACCTCGATCAGCGCCTTCTCGGGCTCGACGGCACGGAAATAGAGAACGGCGTTGACCTTCACCGAGACGTTGTCCTTGGTGATGACGTCCTGAGGCGGCACGTCCATGGCCACCGTCCGCAGGCTGACCTTGACCAGCCGGTCGATCACCGGGATGATGAACCTGAGCCCCGGCCCCTTGACCCCGGCGAACCTCCCGAGCCGGAAAACCACGCCCCGCTCGTACTCGAGCAGAACCCGCACGGCGCTGCTGATAATGGCAATCAGCAACGCCAGAACGATCAACCATCCGATAAGTCCTGTTGGTATCATTGTTCCTCCTTCGCATCTGAATCGCTAACGTTCCCGGTCCGACGAACCTCGAGCCTCATCCGCGCCAGTTTGCCGACCACCTCGATCTCGTCCCCCTTGCGGATCCTGTCGGGCGAGACCGCCGTCCAGTACTCGCTGTGAACGAAAACCTTCCCCTCGCCGTCGAAATCGGTGACCGCCTCCCCCCGCTCGCCGACCATCCCTTCAAAACCTGAGACGGTGCGGGTCTTCTGCGTGCGGATGACAAAGTAGAGGGCGAAGAGGAAGAAGCCGCTGAACACCGAGACCGAGGCGATGATCACCGCCAGGGATATCTGCTGGTACGGCTCGGACCCCTCGATGAGCACCAGCGACCCCATGACCAGCGAGATGATACCGCCGACGCTGAGCATGCCGTAGGAGACCACCTTCACCTCGAGCACGAAAAGGACGACGGCGAGCAGAATCAGCAGGACGCCGACATAATTGACCGGCAGCATCTGCAGGCCGATAAAGGCGAGCAGCAGGGCCAGGGCGCCGACCGCGCCGGGGAGAATCACCCCCGGCTGGGAGATCTCGAAGAAGATCCCCATGATGCCGAGCATCAGCAGCATGTAGGCGACGTTCGGGTTGCTGATGGTGTTGAGGATTTTCTGCCGCCAGTTCATTTCGCCGAAGACCAGCCTTTTGCCGGCGCTGCTCAGCGCCAGCGCCTCGCCGTCGCGGATATACCTGCGACCGTCGAGCCTGTCGAGCAGCTCCCGCTCGTTGCCGGCGACCAGGTCGATGACCTTCAGCTCGAGCGCCTCTTCGGCCGGCGTCGAGATGCTTTCGCGGATGATCTGCTCGGCCCACTCCTCGTTGCGCCCCTTCTGCCGGGCAATGCTTTTGGCGTAGGCGACGGCGTCGTTGACCACCTTGGCCTTCATCGTTTCGTCCATCTTCTCCTGCCCGCCGCTGCCCCCGCCGATAGCGACCGGCGTCGCCGCGCCGAGATTGGTGCTCGGGGCCATGGCGGCGAAGTCGGCCGCGAGAGTGATGATGGCTCCGGCCGAGGCCGCCCGGGCGCCGGGGGGATAGACGTAGACGATCACCGGAATGCGGGAGGCGAGGATGGTCTTGACGATCTCGCGCATCGACGTATCGAGACCGCCGGGGGTGTCGAGTTCGAGCAGGAAGGCGGCGGCCCCCTCGTCGTTGGCAAGATGCAGCTCCTTGCCGATGAACTCGGCGACGACCGGGTTGATCGACGAATCGACCCGCACCGCGCGGATCGTATCCTCGCCGGCCGACAGCAACGAAACGGCCGGCAAGAGCAGGCCGAGGAGCATGAGCGACAGGAAAAAGCAGAGTCTGGCGGACTTTTTCATGCCACGATTGTATCAGGATCGCCGCAGCTGTCAATTGAATCGTACAGCCTTAACCTTCGGAAACAGCTACAGAAATCCTCTTGTCATGAATCCCCAAACGTGCTACTTAAGTAAAGTCGTCAAAATCATGACGCCCCTGTGAGGACAGATGAAAGCGATACCCCACATTCTGCTGATCGACGACGAACCGTACAGCCGCGAAGCCCTGACCGCCCTGCTGAGCAATGCCGGGCAGGAGGTCGCCACGGCCGGCAACGCCCAGGAAGCCTACCGGCTGCTGGAAAAGGAGCGCTTCGATGTCGTCATCGTCGACCTGATCCTGCCGGACGCGACCGGCATCGACATCCTCCAGTGGGTCAAGGCGAACCGGCCGCAGACCAGCGTCATCCTCATCACCGGCATGGGCTCGGCGGAGACGGCGGTCAAGGCGATGAAGGAAGGCGCCTTCGACTACATCACCAAGCCGCTCAACATCAGCGAGTTGCAGATCGTCATCAACAAGGCGCTCGAGACCGGCAAGCTGGTCGCCGAGAACATCTACCTGCGCCAGCAGCTGCGCGGCAAGTACAAGTTCGACAACATCATCGGCAACAGCCAGGCGATGCAGCAGCTCTTCGCCCGCATGGAGAAGATCGCCAACACCGACTCCACCGTGCTGGTACTGGGCGAATCGGGAACCGGCAAGGAGCTGGTCGCCCGCGCCATTCACTTCAACAGCGCCCGCAAGGACCACCCCTTCGTCGCCATCAACTGCGGCGCCATCCCGGCCGACCTGCTGGAGAGCGAGCTTTTCGGCCACGTCAAGGGGGCCTTCACCGGCGCCATCGCCGACAAGCCGGGAAAATTCGAACTTGCCAACTACGGCACCATCTTTCTCGACGAGATCGCCAACATGCCGCTGCACCTGCAGATGAAGCTGCTGCGCGTACTGCAGGAGCACGAACTGGAGCGGGTCGGCTCCGGCCGCCGGGTCAAGCTTGACGTCCGGGTCATCTCGGCGACCAACGCCGCGATCGAGAGCGAGGTGAAGGCGGGCAGGTTTCGCGAGGACCTCTATTACCGGCTCAACGTCATCCCGATCACCCTCCCCCCCCTGCGCGACCGCCGCGAGGACATCGCCCTGCTCGCCCGGCATTTCCTCAACAGGTGCTGCAAATCGATGGGACGAGAGGAGATGACCTTTTCCGCCGCGGCGATGAAGGCGTTCGAGCTGTACGACTGGCCCGGCAACGTGCGCGAAATGGAGAACGTCATCGAGCGGACCGTCGCCCTGAACGACGGCAGCCTGATCAGGCCGCAGGATCTCCCCCAGGCAATCGGCGACATCGAGCATCAGGACGAGCGCAAACTTCCGCACCCGGTAATCACGCCAACCGGGATCGACATGCCGGCGGCGATCGCCGAGATCGAGAAGGGGATGATCGAGGACGCCCTGCAGCTTGCCGACGGTGTCAAGGCACGCGCCGCAGCCATCCTCTGCATCAACCGGACAACCCTGGTGGAGAAGATGAAACGCCTCGGAATGGGTCTTTAGCGACCCGTCACCTGGAGAATCGGCCGTCGCCGGATGACGCCAGACGGATTCAAAATGGCCCGACATTCAGTCAATACCGACTGCCGTGAAGAGATTCCGCACCCGACCGTACGCCGCGAAGCCAAGCGGCCCGCCGTCGTGTCGGCATTTCTGCTCGGCTTCGCCGTCACCGCAACGCCGGCCTGGGGGGTGCAGACGCACGGCGGCGTCGAAGGCCTGGTCTCGCACCAGCTCGGCCACCTCCTCTTTGCCAGCGGCATGGTCTACCTTCTCTTCCGGCTTTACGCCATGCGGATCAAGGGGATCGGCTGGGCGCACTTCAGAATCTTCCTCTGGCTGCTTCTCGCCTGGAACGTCCTGACCTTCTCCGGCCACTGGCTCGACCAGTTCGAAACCGGCGACAACCTCATCCGTGAAGGTTCCCGGATGATCGGCTACACCGTGACAGGCTTCCGGGGGGCCCTGTTCTACCTGACCCGGCTCGACCATCTCATCCTGGTTCCGGCCGGCATCTTCCTTCTTCTCGCGCTGCGCAGATGGAGGGACGCGTCATGACCCTCCCCTGGGCACCGGTCGTTCTTGTCGATATCGCCGGATCCGCAGCGATGCTGCTGCTCGCCTGCTGGTGCGCCGGCATCGCCTGGCAGCTGATCAGGAAAAAACCGGACGACGTCTTTCACAACTACATTTTCCTCTTCACCGTGGCGATTGCCGTCTTCGCCCTCTCCCGCTCCTTCGGCCACCTCGTCAAGCAGCTGCTGATTCTGAACGACATGGCCGGCACCTGGAAGGCGATTTCACCATTCAGCGGCGCCGTCAATTCGGCCACCTTCGTCGTCATTTTCGCTTTCGGGCTCTATTTTCACCGCTTCCAGAAAGTTCATGTCGAGATCGAAAACTACAAGAACAACCTCGAGGAGATGATCGAGAAGCGGACGGAGGAGCTCGAAACGTCGCGGCATACCCTGGAAAACATCCTCAACAACTCCAACCCCCTCAATATCACCAGCGTCGATTTCGAAATACTCCGGGCCAACGACGCCTACTACGCCATTTGGCCGCGACGGAGCAAGGGTGACCGGCGTGACCGCTGCTATGAGTCGCGCCCCGGCACGTATTGCAACACGGACGAATGCCCGATCCGGCAGATCATCGCCGGCAAGGAATTCGTCAGCCACGAGGTCTCGAAAGAGGTTAATGGAAAAATCAGAGAATATATTGCCACCGCACGGCCGTTTCGCGACGTCGACGGCAGGCTGATCGGCATGGTGGAGAGTTTCCAGGACATCACCGACATCAAGCAGGCCGAGCGCGCCCTGATCGAGGCTGACCGCATGAAGAGCGAGTTCATCTCGCTCGCGGCCCACGAACTCAACACCCCGCTGAGTGTCATCATGGGGTACTCGGAATTCCTCAGCGACAAGAAGGAGTTCGGCAGTTTCAGCGAAGAGCAGACCAGGGACTTTCTCAGGGAGATCCACGACCGGGGAGAGGCTTTGCGTCATATCATCGACGACCTTCTCGACATCAGCCGCATCGAAAGCGGCAATCCGCTGCCTCTCGACACCCGGCCGCACGACCTGCTGGAAATTCTCGCCAGCAAGGTCAGGGTCTTCCAGCCTTTCGAAAAGAGACGCAGCGTACGGCTGGTGCTTCCCGAGTCGCCGAAAGACAGTATCGTGATGGTTGACCGGCACCGGATCAACCAGGCCCTCGACAACCTGCTCAGCAATGCCGCCAAATATTCTCCCGAAGGGACGGAGATCACCGTCAGCGCCCGGGAGATGGCGGACGGCTGGGAAATCAGGATTAAGGACCAGGGTGTCGGCATGACCGCTGAGGAGGTGAAAAGGGTTTTTGACAAGTTCTATCGGGCGAACGCGTCAAACACGGCGATCAGCGGCCTCGGGCTCGGCATGAGCGTGACCCGGAACGTTGTCGAGGCCCATGGAGGGACCATCCGGGTCGAAAGCGCGAAGGGGAGCGGGACGGTTGTCACCATCACCCTTCCCCGTTCCTCAGGAGGCTCGGCGCCGGCCCCAACCCTCCCGGTGGAAAACCCGGATTAGCAGTCTGACCGTCAGCGCCTGGTAAATTCCTCGATGGCTTTCTGGGCCGTCGGGCCGATATCGACGAACCTGACTCCGAAACCGAGAGGGTAATTCGGCTTGGTCAGGTTCGGTCGCTCGTTGAACCAGGCGATCGTCCCCCGGCAGGTGATCGCCTGGTTGTTCTGGCCCGGCAGGACGAACTCCAGGTCGAAGGCCTTGCCGATCCTGAATTTCTCCGGGCTGTCGATAAACAGGCCACCGCTGCTGATATCGAGGCACTTGCCGGCGTACTCCTCGCCATCGACCCTGAACGTGACCCGAAAAAGGCAGGTGCGACGGGGCTCGCGGATGGTCGGCAGGAAATGACGCCCGGTCTCCATGAACTTGTGGCGATCGATCGGCTTGGTGAGGACCCCGTCGACGCCGGCCTTGCGGCTCGCGGCGATCTGCTCCGGCTGGTTTTCGTCGCAGATCATGACGATCGGTATCGAACGGATACCGAAATCGGACTTGAGCTTGCGGCAGAATTCGCTGCCGTTCATGTCGTTGAGCTCATAGGAGAGATAGACGAGATTCGGTTTCGCGCTGCGGCAGGCCGCCAGACCGGCTTCTCCGCTCTCCGCCTCGAGGATCTGTGCCGGGGTTTTCGACAGGAACTGCTTTTCGATAGTGCGGAAGAACTTCGAGCTGTCGACCAGAAGAATCTTCAGGGAAACATCCAGGGCCATTCATCCCTCCATGCCGCAAACGCGGACATCCATTTCATTCGCGAAGCTGATGCGATGACGTGAAAAAACTCCGCACCCCCCGCCAGACGATCAGGCAGGAGGTCAAGGCAACACTGACGGTTATAACACACATGATGGCGATTTGATACCGCACAGCGAGAAGCGGTTCCGTACCGGAGAGGATCTGCCCGGTCATCATCCCGGGGAGGAAAACGATCCCCATGGCCGCCATGGAGTTGACCGTGGGGATCAGCGCCGCGCGGAAAGCGCTGTGGACGGCCGGCTGCGCCGCCCGGGTCGAGCTCAGGCCGAGGCAGAGCGCGGTCTCGATCTCGTCGCGGCGGTCGTTGATCTCCGATGCCAGGCGCTCCGCGGCCAGGCTCGAACCGGTCATCGAGTTGCCGATGATCATGCCGGCAAGTGGAATCAGGTAACGCGGATCGTACCAGGGAGAGAGTCCGACGATGAGCGTGCAGAAGACGAAGGTGGTGCAGCCGCAGCCGGTGAAGAGCGCCGTACCGACGACCCGGTAGATGCCCGGCATCTGGTGCTGGACCCGGGCGACCGTCATCTGCACCGCGACCGCCAGCATGACGAGGAGAATGAGCAGCACCGCCCAGGGCTGGTCGATGGCGAAGATGACCTTCAGAACGTAGCCGACGGCGATCAGCTGGACGAACATGCGGACCGAGGCGATCAGCATCTCCTTTTCCTGGCCGAAGCGGTTCAGCCGCGCCAGGCCGATGGTCAGCAGCAAAAGGCCGTAGACGACGGCGAGATCGACAATCCCGAGACGGATCAGTTCAGCCTTCTGCACGCCCCCCCCTGTTCTCCTCGACGATCCTTCCGTCACGCAGCACCAGGATGCGGTCGGCGAACCTTCTGGCAAGCCGATGGTCGTGGGAAACCATCAGCAGGGCCGCATCGGACCCCCTGAACATTGCCGTCAGGCGTTCCAGTACCAGGCCGGCGGTCTCCGGATCGAGCGCGCTGGTCGGCTCGTCGAGCAGCAACAGCCTCGGCCGGTTCAGCAAGGCGCGGGCCAGGCAGACCCGCTGTTGCTGACCGACCGAGAGCTTGCGCGCCGGCTGGTCGAGCCAGTCGCGTTCGGCGCCGCAGACGGCAAGCAGTTCATCAAGTTCGCCGCCCTCCGGGAGCGGCTCCTTCCGGTCGGCCAGGGGGATCATCAGGTTCTCCCGGACCGTGCCGGGGAACATAAACGGTTTCTGCGCCACCAGGCCGACCTGGCGCCGCAGCAACAGCGGGTCGATCGAGGAATGCGGCTGACCGAACCACCGTATTTCACCTGCGTCGACGTCGTCGAGGCGGTTCAGCAGTCTCAGGAAAGTCGACTTTCCGGCACCGGACGGCCCGATCAGGGCGATAACTTCCGCGGGATTGATCTGCAGGTCGACCCTGTCGAGAATCGCGACCTGACATCCGTCGGCCCGACTCCGTTGCTTGCAGACCGCGTCGATTTCAACCATCGCCGGTGGCGCCATGATCACCCCTGCTCCTCGCGAAGTTTCTTCATGACCAGCTTGACGTCCTCCCAGACTTCCCGCTTGCCAAGAGGATTGCGCAGCAAAAAGGCAGGGTGATAGGTCGGCATCAGGGGGATACCGTGATACTCCGCCCAGTGGCCGCGCAATCTGGAGATCGGGGCATTGCTCTGCAGCAGCGTCTGGGCGGCGAACTTGCCGAGGGCGACGATCACCTTCGGCCTGATGGCGGCGAGCTGTTTCTGCAGAAACGGTTCGCAGGCGGAGATTTCATCCGGGAGAGGGTCGCGGTTGCTCGGCGGCCGACACTTGACGACGTTGCAGATGTAGACTTCCGCTCGCGCAAGCCCCATGGCCTGGATGATCCGGTCGAGCAGTCGACCGGCCTCGCCGACAAAAGGCTCCCCCCTGGCATCCTCTTCCCGGCCCGGCCCTTCGCCGACGAACACCAGCTCGGCGTCGGGGTTGCCGACGCCGAAGACGATGCTGTTCCGCTCTTTGCACAACCCGCAGCGCCGGCAGTCGCCGAGCTCCGCCCGAACCTCCTCGAGGGTCGCGTTGCGGCAGCTTCCGGTCGCATCCGCACCATCGAGCCCGCAGACCGGCAACTCAATGGAGTGCGCCTGGGGGAAGACTTCTCCCAGGCCGATCCGCTGCAGATCCTCGAGGGCCGCCCGCGCCTGGGCCAGGGTCAGTTTGAGTTCTGATCGGAATTCCTTTGGCATTGATGCTTTACAGCCCTTTCCTGGTCGACTATTCTAATACGAGAATCGGGGAAACCAAATAGCCTCATGGCTTTTATTTTTATTCTTTCAGTTGTCGTCCTGCTTGCATTTCCGTCCGAGGCCATGGCCTGGGGCATCGGCGTACACCTGCAGCTCGGCTCCAACGTTCTCAACAACCTGTCGCAACTGCCGCCGGCCCTGCAGGCGATCCTGCAGGCACATCCGCTCGATTTTCTCTACGGCTGCATCAGCGCCGACATCACCCTCGGCAAGAAATATACCCATTACCTGCGCAACTGCCACTCCTGGCGCATGGGACACAAGGTCCTCGAAGCGGCTGACAGCGACCGCCAGAAAGCCTGCGGGTACGGCTACCTGGCTCACCTGGCGGCCGACACGGTCGCCCACTCCTACTTCGTTCCGTTCAAGATGATCCGCACGTTCAATTCGGCCCTGCTGAAGCACACCTACTGGGAAGTCCGGGTCGAGGCGTATGTCGATCCCAGGGTGTGGGGGCTGGCGCGACAGATCGCCCGGAAGAACTTCTCCGTCAACGACAACATGATGCGCAGCGTGCTGTCGGACACGATCTTCTCCTTCTCGACCAACAAGCGGATTTTCAACTCGCTTCTTCTTCTGAACCGGCTGCAGCAGTGGCAGAAAATGCTCCGCTCCATGTCGACCAGTTCCCGCTGGGCGCTCGCCGAAGACCACCTCGACGAATACCTGTCGCTCGCCGGCGAGGCGGTCTCGAGCATCCTCTGCGACATGGAGGAGAGCCCCTTCTGGTCGGCCGATCCGACCGGTGAGAGAGCCCTGTACACGGCCAAGATCCTGCGCAAGAACCTCAAGACGCTGTGGCTCGACGGAAAACTGGGGGAGGCGGAGATCGAAAGCTACCTCGACTCCCTCCGGCCGAAATTCCGCCAGGGGATCACCCGCCCCGACCGGCTCCTCGAGCTGATCTCCGAGGAGGGCTAGCCCTTCCCCCTGATGGCGATCAGCCGGTCCAGAAGGGTGTGGGCCACCTCGAGCTTGGTCATTTTCGGCAGCGATTCTTCCCGGCCGTCCCGGAAGAGAAACCGGACGATATTGGTGTCGACATCGAAGCCGGCCCCTTCGCAGGTGACGTCGTTGGCGACGATCAGATCGAGATTCTTCTGCTCCAGCTTCCGGCGCGCATTCGCCTGCAGGTCGTCGGTCTCGGCGGCGAATCCGACCAGCTGCCAGGTCCCTTTCATCGCGCCGAGATCGGCGAGGATGTCGGGGTTCTTTTCCATCGCCAGCGACCACTCCTCGCGCTCCCCTTTTTTCACCTTCGAACCGGAGCGACTCGCCGGGCGATAATCCGCCACCGCAGCCGCCTTGACGATGACCGTCGCCCCGGAGGCCGCCGTCAGCACTGCCGCGTGCATCTCTGCGGCGCTCGTGACCCGGACGACCTCCACTCCGGCCGGCTCGCGGAGCGCCGTCGGTCCGCTGACCAGCACGACGTCGGCGCCGCGGCCGGCAGCCGCCGCGGCGATCGCGTACCCCATGCGGCCGGACGAATAGTTGCTGATATAGCGGACCGGGTCGATCTCCTCGCGGGTCGGCCCGGCGGTCACGACGACCTTCTCCCCCTTCAGGTCGGCGGGGCGCAGAACGGCGGCGGCCCGGTCGAAAAGATACTGCGGGTCGGGCAGCTTCCCTTTCCCCTCCCAACCACAGGCGAGCTCACCGGCAATCGGCTCGACGAACAGGTACCCGCGGCGCTCGAGCCGCTCCTGGTTGCGGCGGTACAGCGGATTCTCCCACATATTGACGTTCATCGCCGGTGCGAAAAGAACCGGTGCCTTGGTCGCCATGATCGTCGTCGACAGCAAATCGTCGGCGATGCCGTTGGCGACCTTGCCGATGATGTTGGCCGTCGCCGGTGCGACAAGCACCAGCTCCGCCCGGTCGGCCAGTGAAATATGGCCGATTTCGCTCTCCTGGTAGAGATCGAACAGCTCGGTATGAACCGGATTCCCGGACAGTGTCTGGAATGTCAGGGGGCCGACAAACTCCGTGGCGCTGCGGGTCATCACGACATGGACCTCGGCACCCGCCTTGGTCAGCAGACGCAGCAGTTCGACCGCCTTGTAGGCGGCGATCCCGCCGGTCACACCGAGAACGATGGTTTTACCGTTCAACATCTCCAACCTCCGCATACCGGGTCACAGGAAAGGGTTGTGCAGCTTCTCGCGGCCGATCGTCGTCGCCGGACCGTGACCGGGATAGACGACCGTTCCGCCCGGAAGCGGCAGCAGCTTCCGGCGGATACCGGAAATCAGCTGCTCGTGATTGCCGCCCGGCAGGTCGGTCCGCCCGACCGAACCGGCGAACAGGCCGTCGCCGACGAAGAGGCTGTCACCGACGTGCAGGCAGATGCCGCCCGGGGAATGCCCCGGCAGATGAATGACCTTGAGCGTCAGCTCGCCGACCACGATTTCGTCCCCCTCCTCCAGCAGCCGCGTCGGCGGCGGCGAGGGGACGACGCTCAGGCCGTAGATGGCTGCGTGGCCGGCCGCCTGCTCCAGCAGGGGGACATCGGCGGCGTGCATCATCAGTGCGGCCCCGGTTTGTTCGACAATATAGGCATTGGCACCGATGTGATCGAAGTGCCCGTGGGTGCAGATGACCCCCAGAAGCTCGCTGCCGCTGGCGCTGACGGCGTCGAGGATCCGCGCGCCCTCGTCCCCCGGGTCGATCAGCACCGCTTTCGCGGTCGCATCGCAGCGCAGCAGGTAGCAGTTCACCTGCAGCGGCCCGACCGGTATGGTTTCAATCGCCATCCTTCCCTCCGTCATTCGCGGAAGCCGAAAACAGGTCGAGGCTCTCCCCCTTCAGCCGGTCGCCGAGTGAGACGCCGAGGGGCCCCTTGATCCGGTCCGGCTTCCCGGGCTTGCCAGGCTTTTCCCCCGCCGGTTCCTCTGTCGGCGGCCGGCCACCGGCAGGCGCCCCGGACTTCAAAGAGCCGGTATAGAAATAGCGGTCGTAGAGCCGGTGGTACGGTGTCCAGGAAGAGTCGCTGACGGCGCTCTTTTCGATATGCGCCTGCACGCCGTTCATTTTCGAATCGAGGTCGTCGAGGAAGTTGAGGACGATCGCCTCGAGGGTCTTCGGCCGCTTCGGCGAGCCGAATTCGTACTGTCCGTGATGCGACAGCAGCAGATGCTTGAGCAGAACCGCGTCGCGCGGCGGGAAAGCGTCGATCCGGCGGACCCTGGAATCGATCATCTCGACCCCCAGCATGATGTGGCCGAGCAGCTTCCCTTCGTCGGTATAATCGAAGCTCCGCTCATAGCTCAGCTCGGCGACCTTGCCGACATCGTGCAACAGCGCGCCGAGGAGCAGCAGGTCGCGGTTCAGCTCCGGGTAGCGCCGGCAGACATCATCGACCAGGTCGGACACGGCCAGGGAATGCTCGAGCAGACCGCCGAGGAAAACGTGGTGCATGGTCTTCGCCGCCGGCGCCGCGCTGTACATCTGCATGAATTCACGGTCTTCCAGGAAGAGCTCCATCAGCCTGCGGAAATGATCGCGGCCGATCGATGCCACCTTTGCCCTGAGCCGGGACTGCAGTTCCTCCACCGGGAACTTCGACACCGGCAGAAAGTCGGCCAGATCGACCTGGCCGTCATCCAGCCGGTGCAACTCCTGAATGACCAGCTGCATCTTCCCGAGATAGAGTGAGGCCTTCCCCTGCACCTGGACGAAATCATCCCGGGAGAACCGGGCCGAGATGTCATCGGCGTTGTCCCAGATGCGCCCCTCGACCTCCCCGGTCCGGTCCATCAGCTTCAGGGTCAGGTATGGCTTCCCGTTCTTGGCCATCGCCAGCGACTTCTCCCGTACAAGAAAGACCGACTTGACAATGTCCCGCTCTCTGATCTGATCAACAAACAACTTTTTCACTTGTGACTCCACTTCCGAATCGTTTTCCAATCAATTCCGCGATCCTGATTCCGTCAAGGGCGGCGCTCATAATGCCACCGGCGTAGCCGGCCCCCTCTCCGCACGGATAGAGACCCGGATGCGACACCGACTCCCCTTCTTCGTTGCGCACGATCCGCAGCGGCGCCGAGGTGCGCGACTCGATGCCGACCAGAACCGCCTCGCGGCTTGCGAAACCCTTCAACCGACGGTCGAAATGCGGGATGGCTCTATGCAGTGCGGCGACAATGCCGGCCGGAAGAAGCTGCGACAGGTCGGCCTCGCGAACCCCCGGCCGACAGGTCGATTGCACCGGACCGGAACCTGTTCCGAGGAAACCAAGCAGGTTCTCGGCAGGAGCCCGGAAATCCCCGCCGCCGGCGATAAAGGCCTGGCGCTCCCAGTGCTGCTGGAAGCGCACCCCCGACAGGGCGTCGGCCCCGTCGAAATCCGCAGGACCGACCGACACCACCAGGGCGCTGTTCGACCAGGCGGCACCGCGCTTGTGAAAGCTCATACCGTTAACGACCATGCCATCCGGCTCCGAAGGAGCGGTGATCACCTCGCCGCCGGGGCACATGCAGAACGAATACACGCCGCGACCGCTTTCAGGGTCATTGTAGCGCAAGGCATAATCGGCTGCGGGTAAATTCTCGTGGCCGGTCATGCCGTACTGGATGCTGTTGATCAGTTCCGCCGGGTGTTCGACCCTGAAGCCGACCGCGAACGGCTTCGGCTCGAGCTTGACTCCGGCGGTGGCGAGCATCGCATAAGTATCCCGCGCACTGTGCCCGGGGGCAAGCACGACGGCGTCCGTCGGGAGGTTCTGGGTGTCGTTGACGATCCCGCCGACGACACGTCCGTCGCGGCATTCGATCCCGGTCAGGGAGGCCCCGAACCGGATCTGCGCACCGGCCTGCTGCAGCCGCTGACGGAAACCGATCAGCATCCGGCGGAGGACGTCAGTGCCGAGATGCGGCTTGGCCTCGGTCAGTATCTCGTCCGGGGCACCGCATTCGACCAGCGTCTGCAACACCAGGCGGTTCCAGGGGGAGTTGACCCGGGTGGTCAGCTTGCCGTCGGAAAACGTTCCGGCTCCCCCTTCGCCGAACTGGACGTTCGATCGCGGGTCGAATTCTCCCCGCCCCCAGAAGGCCTGAACCTTGCGGACACGCTCCTCGACCGGATCCCCCCGCTCGACCAGGGTCACCTCCCCCCCCTGCTGTGCCAGTCGCAATGCCGCAAAGAGGCCGGCCGGCCCCATACCGACGACAAGAATCCGCCTGCTCTTCCTGAACCTGCCGACATCCGGAAGGCGAACCGGGTCGTAGCGATCGACCCGCTGGTCGCCGGCAAACTTCTTCAGTATCGCCGCTTCACCAGGGAGGACAAAGGCAACGGTGTAGACCCTCCTGATGTTCGCCTTTTTCCGGGCATCGATCCCCCGGCGCAGAATACGGAGTTCGCCGACCCGGGTGGAATCCACCCCGAAATAGGCGCCTATTTTATCCCTCAACAACGACTCGTCTTCGTCGAGAGCCAGTGTCACTTCGCGCAATTGCAATGCCATCCGGTACTCAATGCTCCATGGTCGGGAATACCAGACTGAAGACGGCGCCGCCGTCCGGCCCGTTGTCGGCGATGACCCGCCCGTCGCAGTTCTTGACGATGCGCAGAACCGATGAAAGGCCGAAGCCGCTCCCCCGCAACCGGGTCGTGAAGAACGGGTCGAAAATACGGTTGAGGTTCTCCTCGGGAATCCCCTGGCCGGTGTCGGCAATCTGCACATGGACAGATTTTTCGTCGTGCGCCAGGCTGACTGAGAGAATCCCTCCGTCGGGCATCTCCTGAAGAGCGTTGGCGATCAGGTTGCTGAAAACCTGATCGATCTCCTCGGCATTCCCCCTGATGGCGGGAGCGCTCT
>JBFHOZ010000012.1:0-26149 GCA_041592975.1 Desulfuromonadales bacterium | reverse complement strand
GTATCCATCAGCGACAGAGGACCATCTACAAGGTGTCCAAGAGCATCATCAAGTTCCAGCGCGATTTCTTCGACAAGGGGATCGAGCATCTCAAACCTCTGGTGCTGCGCGATGTCGCCAACGACATCGACATGCACGAGTCGACCATCAGCCGGGTGACGACCAACAAGTATATGCAGACGCCCGGCGGTCTGTTTGAATTGAAGTATTTCTTCAACAGTGGTATCAGTACCACCGGCGGCGAGTCGATTGCCTCGGAGAGCGTCAAGACGCGGATCAAGGAGATCATCGCCGGAGAGAATCCGAAGAAACCCTATTCCGACCAGAAGATCGTTCTTCTGCTCAGGGAGAGCGGTATAGACATAGCGCGTCGCACCGTGACCAAGTATCGTGAAATGCTGGGTGTCGGCTCCTCGACAGAGCGCAAGCGGCTCTTCTAGGGGCGGGGGAGATGCCGTTTCGTGGTATAATATAGTCACTTGTCCCATCCGCTTTCCGATGGAAAGCGCCACTCATGCAGGAGGTTTTGTCCTATGCAAATTGCCGTAACATTTCGCCACATGGAAGCCAGCGACCCGATCAGGGAATATGCCGAAGAGAAGGTGTCGCGTGTCAAGAAGTACATCGATGAGCCGATCGACGCCCAGGTTGTTCTTTCTGTCGAGAAGAAGATCAGACACAAGGCTCTGGTGACCCTGACGGCGAAGGGGATCACCATCAAGGGTTCGGAAGAAACCGGCGATATGTATGCTGCGATCGACGCGGTCGTCGACAAGATCGAGCGCCAGCTGAAGCGTTACCGGGAAAAGATCAAGGATCACAAGCCGCATGCCGGCAAGGAGCGGAAGGTCAGCAAGTCGGTCCTCAGGGCAGAGAGCATCGACGAGTTTCACCCGGAACCGGAAATCATCCAGACCGACAACTACGAGATCAAGCCGATGGCGGTCGAGGAGGCGGTCATGCAGATGAACCTGATGCACCGGGACTTTCTCGTCTTCACCGACTCGGCCTCCGAGGAAGTCAATGTCGTCTATAAGAGAAAAGACGGAAATTACGGGTTGATTGTTCCACACGCCCGGTAATCCTGCGTTTTGTGGCGGGAGAGGTGCCTCTCCCGCCACTTTTGCATTTTTTCAACAGAGGATAGCAGCAGAAAATGAAAATCACTGAACTCCTGACCCCGGCCGCAATCAATGTCGATATGCAGGCGACGGACAAGGCTTCCGCTCTTGTCGAACTGACCCAGACAATCACTGCTGTCGCCGACGGCCTCGACCGGGAAGATGTCCTCAGGGTCCTGGATGAAAGGGAGAAGCTCGGCAGCACCGGGATTGGCGATGGCGTCGCCATCCCCCACGGCAAGCTGAAGAATATCGACAACCTCCTGCTTTCGTTCGGCTGCAGCCGGTCCGGGGTCGACTTCGATTCCATGGACGGCAAGCCGGCGCACCTTTTTTTCCTGCTGCTGGCGCCGGAGGAATCGGTCGGAGTCCACCTGAAGACCCTGGCGCGGATCTCCAAGCTGCTCAAGAACCCTGCGGTTCGCAAGGACCTGCTCGCGGCGGCCGACGCCGATGAGCTGTTCCGGGTGATTGCCGCTGAAGAAGAGAACCTCTAATACGATCGAGGCATGATGTCGGGTTTAAGCATCAGGGAACTACTCGCAGAGAAAGAGGCCGGACTCGACCTCGAGCTTCTGGCCGGCAGTCAAGGCCTTGACAACATGGTCATGGTTCCGCGCATCCAGAAGCCGGGGCTGGCCCTCGCCGGGTACACGACCAGCCTGCACCCCGACCGGATCCAGGTTTTGGGATCGACCGAGTTGACCTATCTCTCCTCCCTGTCGAAGACCGACTCCCTCAGGCATACGAAGAAGCTCTGCAAGCTGCCGATCTGCTGCCTGATCATTACCAAGGACCAGACTCCGCCCGATTTCCTGGTTGCCGAGGTGGAGGCCAAGGGGATCCCCCTGCTGCGTTCGCACCACCAGAGTTCGACCTTCATCTCCCTGGTGACCCGTTTTCTCGAAGAGCGGCTATTGCCGTCGACGACCGTTCATGGCGTGCTGGTCGATGTGCTCGGAGTCGGGGTTCTGCTGATGGGCAAGAGCGGTATCGGCAAGAGTGAATGTGCCCTCGACCTGATTCTGCGCGGGCACCGGCTGGTGGCCGATGACGTCGTCAAGGTGCGCATGAAGCTTCCGGCCGTCCTTTTCGGCGAGGGGAGCGACCTGCTCCACTATCACATGGAGATCCGCGGGCTCGGCATCCTCAACATCAAGCATCTCTTCGGTGTCGCCGCGATCAGGGAGAGGAAGAAGATCGATCTGGCGATCGTGCTGGAGGAGTGGGACCCCGACGAGGATTATGACCGCCTCGGACTCGAAGACCTGAAGTACTCGGTCCTCGGCATCGATATTCCGATGCAGAAGATACCTGTTCGCCCGGGCCGCAACATCACGTCGATCGTCGAGGTGGCGGCGCGGAACCAGCTCCTGAAGGAGATGGGGTATCACAGCGCGATCGAGTTCCAGGACCGACTGGAGAAGCGGATGGCCGAAATCGCCCACCTCCACTCCCACGAAATCATCGGGGACAATCTCGAATGAGCCGGAATCGACTGATTATCATATCCGGATTATCCGGGTCGGGTAAGAGCACAGCTGCCAGAGCCCTCGAAGACGAGGGCTTTTTCGTCGTCGACAACCTCCCCGTGGTCCTGTTGCCGGAGTTTCTGCAGACGGTCGGCGCCAGCAAGGTCGGCACGTCGGATATCGCCGTCGTCCTCGATGTCAGAAACCGGGAATTCCTGTCCGAGAGCGAAGCGATTTTCACGCGGATCGAATCGTTCGGATTCCAGACCGAGATCGTCTTCCTCGACGCTGACGACAATGACATCCGGAGGCGGTATTCGGAAACGCGTCGACGCCACCCCCTTGCCCAGGATGCAAGCGTCAGCGACGGCATCCGGCTCGAACGGGCGCAGCTTTCGGTTCTGCGCGAACGGGCGGCGGTCACCATCGACACTTCACAGTTGACGCCGCACCAGTTGCGTGCCAAGGTTGTCAGTGTCGTGTATGGCAAGAAGGACCGGGCACGCCTGACCCTGCAACTGCAGTCGTTCGGCTTCCGATACGGTCTGCCGCCCGACTCCGATCTGGTGATGGATGTCCGCTTTTTGCCGAATCCGCATTTCGTCCCGGATCTGCAGCCATTGACCGGAAGTGACGAGAGGGTTCGCCACTATGTCCTGGACAAAAAGGAATGCCGGGATTTTCTCGGGCTCTTCAACCGGCTTCTGGCATTTCTGCTTCCCAGCTATCAGGCGGAGGGGAAGAACTATCTGACCATCTCGATCGGATGTACCGGCGGTCGGCACAGGAGCGTCGCTATCGTCGAGGAGCTCGCCCGCACCTTGCCGAAAGAAGGCCTGTTCATCAAGACCGTGCATCGAGACGTCGTGAGAGAGGAGGCCCGCAGATGAAAGGCCTTGTAATCGCTACGCATGCCGATCTCGGCGCGGAACTGCTTCGCGCCTGCGAGATGATCATCGGCCCGGTCAATTGCGCCCGGGCGATATCGGTACAGCGCGAAGACGGCGTCGACCAGGTACATGATCTTTTCAGGGCTGCCATCGGGGACGTCGGAGCCGACGGGGAAGGCGTGCTGATCATGACCGACATGATGGGGGGGACACCCGCCAATATCGGCTCGGCTTATCTCGAAGAGGGGCGGGTCGACCTGCTGACCGGGGTCAACCTGCCGATGGTCCTGAAGTTCTTCAACAGCCCGGATGACCTGTCGCTCGCCGAACTGGCCAGCCTTTTGCGGGCTTACGGACAAAAAGGCGTCACTCTGGTCAGTGACCTGCTGAAAAAGTGAGTTGTTATTATGGCGATCGTCCTGACACGCATTGACAACAGATTGATCCACGGGCAGGTGCTCGAGTCGTGGGTGCCCTCCGTGAATGCCAACTGCATCGTCGTCGCCAACGACAAGATTGCCGGTTCGGCCATGCAGAAACTGCTGATGGAGGCCTCGGTTCCGAAGGGGATCAGGGTGTTCATCGGCACGCTGGCCGAGGTTCCCGATATCCTCGGGGCGGAAGATCTTGAGAACGCCCGTGTCATACTGCTGTTCGCGACGTCGTCCGACGCGCTGGCCGCTCACCGCAACGGGGTCCGTTACACCACCCTGAATCTCGGCAACATGCATGCCGGAGCCGGGAAGGTCAAGTGCTCCTGCACGATCGCCCTTGATGGCGAGGATGTCGAGAACCTCAATGCGCTCGAGGAGGTCGGCGTCCGTATCGTTTCCCAGTGTGTTCCGTCCGACCGCGAGGTCGGGTGGCAGAAAATGCTTCGCATAACGAAACTGTAAAATGACCGTTGTCGAATTTTCATTGGCCGGCCTGGTGGCGGTTCTCTGCGGCCTGGACCGGATGGCCCTCTGCCAGTTCATGATCTCAAGGCCGGTCGTGGCGGCACCGCTCGCCGGTCTCGTGCTCGGAGAGCCGATGCTCGGTCTCACCATCGGCGCGCTGGTCGAGCTCCTCTGGCTCGGACGGCTGCCGGTCGGCGCCACCATACCGCCGGACGATACCCAGATCGCGGTCGGGGGGACCTGCCTGGCGATCCATATCGCGGCGTCGGGAAGTTATTCCGAACCGGTCAGCCTGGCGCTGGCGCTGATGATTGCCATGCCGCTGGCCAAGTCAGGGCAACTGTTCGACCACATGGCGCGGCGGGCGAATGACAACCTTGGCCGGCGGGTCGAGCGCTTTCTGCATGCCGGCGAGTTTGTCGCCGTCGAGCGGGGGCACCTGCTCGGTCTCGTTCACTTTGCCGTCGCCGCTTTTTTCACCTTTGCGGTCGTCACCGGACTCGGATCACTGATCAGCATGGCCATGGTGCCGCTGGTGGCTGCCTACCTCGAGCCGGCGGGATACTGGCTGTTGATCGTTTTCCCCCTGACCGGAGCGGCGATGATCCTGCGTTCGATCAGGATCAACCACTCGATCACGCTTTTCAGCGCCTCCTTCGCCAGCGCGCTGCTGATGCTGTGGCTGCTCTAGGGGGGGACGATGAGGCTGCCCGGACATATCCTTCTCCGTTCGCTCTGTCGCTCCTTTCTGCTGCAGGCCAGCTGGAATTTCGAGAGGATGCAGAACCTCGGCGTCCTCTATGCCATGGGCCCGGCACTCCGGTTTCTTTACAGCGGAGCGCAGCTGAAGGCGGCGTACCAGAGGCATTTGAGCTATTTCAACACGCATCCGTTCATGTCGGCACCCGTGCTCGGGGCAACCCTGGCGCAGGAGGAAAGAAAGGCGGGCGGTCAGGAAGTCTCCTTCAGCGTCGAGGAGTTCAAGGGGATGATCATGGCCCCGTATGCGGCCATCGGCGATGCCCTTTTCTGGGGGGGCGTCCGGCCGCTGGCGGCATGTACGGCGCTCTTTTTCGCCGTCAAGGGTTCCCTGCTGGCGCCGCTCGTTTTTCTCGCCCTGTTCAACCTGCCGCACATGATGATGCGCTTGTGGGGTTTTTTCAGGGGATATGCCCGCGGAGTCAGCGTGGTCGAGGTGATACAGCGCCGGCGCCTTCCTGACGTGGCGATACGCTTCAAGGAGGGGACGATCGTCCTGCTTGGCGGTCTCAGCGCCTATCTGACGTTTTCGATCTGCGGCCGCCAGGGGGTCGAGCCGGGCTGGGGGCTGCTGGCCCTGCCGGCCACCTATTCCCTGATCTGGCTGTCGCGCAAGGGGCTTTCGACCCTGTTTCTCGTCATTGCCGGCCTGGGGCTGGTTGTGACTTTCTTCCAGGTTGTGTCATGAAACTTTCGCAAAGGATGAAAATCGTCAATCGTCTCGGCCTCCATGCCCGGGCGGCGGCCCAGCTGGTCAAGCTGGCCAACCAGTTCTCCTCGGAGATCATGATCGAGAAGGACGATGAGAACGTCAATGCCAAGAGCATCATGGGAATCCTGATGCTGGCCGCGGTCTGCGGTTCGGAGATCACTGTGAACGTCGAAGGTGCCGACGCGCAGCAGGCAATGTCGGCGATTGAAGAGATGGTGCGGGATGGCTTCGGCGAAGATTGACATACCGCAGGATACCTTCCTGGTCGGCATCGGCTCGTCTCCCGGCATTGCGATCGGCGAATCGTTCCTGCTCCACCGGGATCGGAGGACCGTCGTCGCCCGCTCGATCGCCGAGGAGGAGGTCGCCGGCGAGATCGACGCGTTCAACAGCGCCATCGAGATGTCCCGGGCGCAGCTGCTCGAGATCAAGAAGGGGGTCACCGACAAGCGCCTGGTCGATCACCTCTACATTATCGACACCCACCTGATGATCCTCGAGGACGAGATGCTGGTGAAGGGGACGGTCGGGCTGATCAGGGAAGAACTGGTCAACGCCGAATCTGCCCTGCACCGGACGCTAAACAGTTTCAAGAGCGTTTTTGCCGAAATCGAGGACGAGTACCTCCGCGAGCGGTTCAGCGACGTCGAGTCGATCGGCGAACGGATCCTCTGCAACCTGTCCGGCGAGATACGCCAGTCCCTGACGGAGATCGACAAGAAGGTGGTCGTCATCGCCCACGACCTCTCGCCGGCCGACACCCTGCAGATCGATCGCGAGAAGATCATCGGCTTTGTCACCGATGTCGGCGGCCGTACCTCGCATACGTCGATTCTGGCCCGTTCGCTCGGTGTCCCGGCGGTGGTCGGGCTGGAGACGGCGACCGCCCTGGTCCCGGGCGGCATCCCGGTGATCATGGACGGCACCAACGGCACCCTTATTCTCAACCCCTCCGAGGTCACCTTCCGGGAGTACCTACGCAAGAAACAGGATTACGAGTACCAGGAAAGAGAGCTCCTCTCCTACAAGGAGCTGCCGGCGGTCACCCGGGACGGCTTCAGGGTCTCCCTGCAGAGCAACATCGAGCTGCCGATGGAGATCTCCCTCGCCCTCAGCCAGGGGACCGAGGGGGTCGGATTGATGCGGAGCGAGTTCCTGTTCATGGGGCGGCCCGACCCCCCGGATGAGGAGGATCAGTTCGCCGCTTATCTCGAAGTCGTCGAACGGATGGCTCCGCATCCGGTCACCATCCGCACCCTCGATGTCGGCGGCGACAAGTTCGTCCCGGAAATCAACCTGAGCGACGAGATCAACCCGGCAATGGGATTGCGCGGTATCCGTTTTTCGCTCTATGAAAAACAGATGTTCAATGTCCAGCTGCGCGCCATCCTGAGGGCATCGGCGAAGGGGCCGGTGCGGGTGATGTTCCCGATGATTACCGGCGTGGCCGAGCTGCGCGAATCGTTGAAGCGGCTCGCGGCGGTCAAGGAGGAGTTGCGACAGGAGGGGGTCGCCTTCAATGAGGAGATTCCGGTCGGCATCATGATCGAGACCCCGTCGGCAGCGCTGATTGCCGATCATCTGGCCAGGGACGTCGACTTCATCTCCATCGGCACCAATGACCTGATCCAGTACTGCCTGGCCGTCGATCGTGCCAACGAGCATATCGCCTACCTGTACGAGCCTCTCCACCCGGCGGTGCTGCGGGCGCTGGCGATGATCTGCAAAGCCGCGGAGGAGCATGGCATCGCCGTCAGCATGTGCGGCGAGATGGCCGGAGACCCCCTCTACACACTCATCCTGCTCGGCCTCGGCATTTCCGAGTTGTCCATGAACCCTTCCGGTATTCCGCGGGTGAAAAGGATCCTGCGGCAGGTCGACCGTTCAGCTGCCACCGGAATCCTCGATGATCTGCTGGCCCTGCCGACCGCCCGGGAAGTTTCGCAGCTGCTGGAAAGGCGGATGGCGGCCCTGTTCCCCGACCTGTTCGGTGACCCGTCGCTGTGAAAAACTTGACTATTACCGGCCCAGCCCGTAAAATGCAGCGCTTCCAATCCATAGATAGCGAGGTTCTCTTATGCCAATGACAGATTTTTTGTTTACTTCCGAGTCGGTCAGCGAAGGTCATCCGGACAAGGTCTCCGACCAGATCTCCGATGCCATCCTGGACGCGATCCTCACCCAGGACCCGAAGTCGCGGGTTGCCTGCGAGACGCTGGTCACCACCGGAATGGCGATGATCGCCGGAGAGATCACCACCCAGGCGCGGATCGATTATGCCGACATCGTCCGCGACACCATCAAGGAGATCGGTTACTGCGACGCATCGATGGGCTTCGACTGGGAGACCTGTGCGGTTCTCGTCTCTCTCGACCGCCAGTCCCCCGACATTTCCCAGGGCGTCACTGAGGGGGAGGGGATGTTCAAGGAGCAGGGGGCCGGTGACCAGGGTCTGATGTTCGGCTACGCCTGCAACGAGACACCGACCCTGATGCCGATGCCGATCACCTTCGCCCACAAGCTGACCAAGCGGATGGCCGACATCCGCAAGACCGGGCTGGTCTCGTTCCTGCGACCGGACAGCAAGTCGCAGGTTTCGATCGAATACATCAACGACAAGCCGATCCGCGTCGACTCGGTCGTCGTCTCCTCCCAGCATACGCCGGATGTCAGCTACGACACCCTGAAAGAAGCGATCATGGAGGAGGTCATCAAGCACGAGATCCCCAACGAACTTCTGGACGAGAAGACCAAATACTATATCAACCCGACCGGTCGTTTCGTTATCGGCGGCCCCCAGGGGGACTGCGGCCTGACCGGGCGGAAGATCATTGTCGACACCTACGGCGGCCAGGGATCCCACGGCGGCGGCGCTTTCTCCGGCAAGGACCCCTCCAAGGTCGACCGAAGCGCCTCCTACATGGCCCGCTATATCGCCAAGAACATCGTCGCCGCCGGTCTGGCCGAGAAATGCGAAGTCCAGCTTGCCTATGCCATCGGTGTTGCCGAGCCGGTTTCGGTCCTGGTCAATGCCTTCGGAACCGGTGTCATCCCGTCCAACGAGATCGCCCGGATCGTCCAGGAGGAGTTCGACATGCGTCCGCGCGCCATCATCGAGCAGCTCGATCTGCTGCGTCCGATCTATCGGCAAACCGCCGCCTATGGCCATTTCGGCCGCGAGCTTCCGAACTTCACCTGGGAGAGAACCGACCGGGTCGATTCGCTGAAGAATCGGGCCGGAATCTGAGCTTTTCGCCAGTCACATGAAAAAGCCGGGCAGTTTTCGCCCGGCTTTTTTGTTTTCTTGTCACCTGAGACGAATTGCCCTAGGATGCTGACATTATGGGACTTTCCGTTATCGTTCCGGTCTGTAACGAGGTCGAGCAGCTGCCCGTCTTTGTCGATATGCTCGCCCGTCAGCAAGGCGTGGAGCTCGAGCTGATCATCGTCGACGGCGGTTCGACCGACGGCACGGCCGAACTGGCCGAAGGGCTGAAGGGTGGCTGCCGCTGGCCCCTGCGTCTGGTTGAGAGCGAGAGGGGGCGCGGGCGGCAGCTGAATGCCGGCGCTGCCAGCGCCAGCGCCGAGACCCTTCTGTTTCTGCATGCCGATTCGGTGCTGACCGATGATCGCGCGTTAGCTGTCGCCCTGAGCGAGCTCGATGACGAGTGCGCGAATCGTGGTGATGATCGGATTGCCGGCCATTTCCGGCTGAAATTTTCCCGTACGACCGAACAGTCATCGTTCGGGTTCTATTTCTGGGAGGGTAAGGCGAGGCTGGACCGTCCGGAATGCACCCATGGCGATCAGGGGTTTTTGCTGAAGAGATCGTTTTTCGAGGAAGTCGGCCCTTTCGATGCCGATGCCCCGATTGCCGAGGACACCCGCCTGGCGGAGCGGGTCCGCGCCCGCGGGAAGTGGCTGCTCCTGTCTCCGGAGCTCTGGACGTCAGCCCGTCGTTTCGAAACCGAGGGGCTGAAGGAGCGGCAGACGCTCAATGCCCTGATCATGAACTTCGCGGCGATCGGCTGGCCCCGTTTTTTTACGGAAGCGCAGGCGATTTACCGGACGCAGTCCGACACGGACCGGCTCGACCTGGTCCCTTTTTTCCGGCTGATCGACCGCCTCAACAGCGAGGCCCCTTTCACGGAAAGGGCCGAACGCTGGTACAAAACCGGGAGTTACGTCCGCCCGAACGCCTGGCAGCTCGCTTTCCTGATGGATGTCCGGCGCAGCTTCCGGGAAGGGAAGCCGGTTGAAGAGATTTCGACCATGATGCTCGACCTTCATGACAGGTGGTTCGAACGCGTGACGAACAACCCCCTCGGACGCCTGGTCGCCATGGCTGGAACCTGGGTCTGGTATCGGCTGACGGTCTGGAGATCCCGCCCCTCGAAGCACTGATGTCCGAAACGTCTTTCTCTGCTATAATTACAGCTGTCTTTCAAGAAAGGAAGTCGCCATGAACCGCCTGCTGCTGATCCTGACGCTTGTCCTGCCGATTCTTTCCGGATGTGCCGGAGCCTACAAAAGCCAGGAAGTCCCCTTCCGGCCGCCATCGGCCTACATGTCGATGCAGGTCGTCGCCGGCGCGCAGATCGCCGCTGAAGCGTACGCCGATGCGGCGACGGCGAAGGGCGTCTTCGGTTTCGATATCCGCAAGGCCGGTCTTCTCCCGGTGCAGGTCGTCATCGACAACGCCGGAGAGGATGCCCTCGAGATCAGCCCTTCGCAGACCTTCCTGGTCGACGCCTCGGGCAACTACTGGAACCTGCTTGACAACCGGACCGCCTACCGCCGGGTGAGTGAAAGCACCGAGTATGCGAACGTGTCCGGCGAGGCCGGGAAAAGCGCTTTCTGGGGCGCCCTCGGCGGCGCGGTCATCGGTGGCGCCATCGCCATCGTCGGCGGCGAGAATGTCGGCAAAGGGATGGGCAAGGGGGCCGTGGTTGGCGGAGCCGCCGGTTCGGTCATCGGCGGCGCCGATGCGCTGCAGTCAAACGACGCGGAATACAGGATCTCCCGCGACCTCGGTTCAAAGGCCCTGGCGAACCGGCCGATCCGGCCCGGAGAGCTCGGCCGCGGTTTTCTCTTCTTCCCGGGAGAGGCCCCGTCCGCGAAACAGCTGCGTCTGCAGGTCGAGGCGGTGCGAACGGGTAAGCTCTACACCCTGCTGCTGGATCTCTGAACCCTTTCTGGGCGGGCCGACCAGGCCCGCTTTTCTGTTGACCCGAACACGCCCTTTCTGTTATATCAAGATTTGTTGATTAATATTATCAATAGGGTTTGATATGTTGCGAGTTCTCAAGGCACTGGCTGACCCGACCCGCCTGCGGCTCGTCGGAATCCTTGCGCATGGCGAGTTTACCGTTCAGGAGCTGGTGTCGATTCTCGCAATGGGGCAGTCGCGCATTTCGCGCCACCTGAAAATCCTCGTCGAAGCCGGAATCTGCACCGTCCGGCGACAGGGAACCTGGAGCTACTTCCGCATGAACGGCGGCGACGCGTTCTTCGGCTCGATCCGCCCGGCAATTCTCGACCGTCTCGCCGAGGTGGAGGGGAACAGGGACGATCAGATCGCCCTGGCCGCAATTCTCGACGAGCGGCGCAACCGGAGCCGGCAGTTCTTCGACCGGCACGCCCGCCAGTGGGACCGGATGGCAAGCGAGCTGATCCCGGTCGAGAGATACGTATCCCGAATCCTCGACGAAATCGATTCCGGCCATATCGTCGTCGACGTCGGGGTCGGGACCGGCCGCCTGCTGAAGGCCCTGTCGCATGCTTCCCGGCATGTCATCGGCGTCGACCAGTCTTCGCCGATGCTCGACGAAGCCCGGAACCGGATCGGGGCGGAAAAGCTTGACAATGTCGAGTTGCGGCTGGGGGAGCTGAACCACCTGCCGGTTGCCGACGGAGTTGCAAACTGCGCCATCCTCAACATGGTCCTGCACCATGCTGCCAACCCGCAGACCGTTTTCATCGAGCTGGGAAGGGTGCTCGAACCGGGCGGTCAGCTGATCATCGCCGATCTGCTCAGTCACGAGCTGGACTGGTTCCGCGACCGGATGGGGGACCAGTGGATGGGGTTCGACAAATTGGAAATGGACCGCTGGCTCGATGCCGCAGGATATCGTCCCGGGCATTTCCACAAAATTGATATTGACGTCAAGCTGCCGTCGGTCTTTGTCCTGACGGCAGAGAAAATAATCGCCTGAATCGAAAGAAGAAACGGAACGGAGAATGAAAATGACGAACGACTACAAGGTGAAGGACCTCGCCCTCGCGGACTGGGGGCGGAAAGAGATAGAGATGGCCGAGGTCGAGATGCCCGGCCTGATGGCGCTGCGCGAAGAATACGGTGCGAGCAAGCCTCTGGCCGGCGCCCGCATCACCGGCTCGCTGCACATGACCATCCAGACGGCGGTGCTGATCGAAACGCTGGTGGCGCTCGGGGCCGAAGTGCGCTGGGCCTCCTGCAACATCTTCTCGACCCAGGATCACGCCGCGGCGGCGATCGCCCAGGCCGGCATCCCGGTCTTCGCCTGGAAGGGGGAGACCCTCGAGGAGTACTGGTGGTGCACCGAGAAGGCGCTCTGCTGGCCGGACGGGAAACTGCCGAACATGATCCTCGACGACGGCGGCGACGCCACCATGATGGTCCTCGAGGGAGCCAGGTGGGAGAAGGACGGCGTGCCGCAACTGAACGAGGACGACCCGGAGGACTGGGTCGAGCTGGTCAGGTGCCTGCAGAGCACGATCGAGGAGAAGCGCGTCAACTGGAGCGCCATCCGCGACGCGATCAAGGGGGTGACCGAGGAGACCACGACCGGCGTCCACCGCCTCTACCAGCTGCAGAAGGCCGGGAAACTGCCTTTTCCGGCGATGAATGTCAACGACTCGGTGACCAAGAGCAAGTTCGACAACATTTACGGCTGTCGGCACAGCCTGGTCGACGGCATCATGCGGGCGACCGACGTCATGCTCTCCGGAAAGGTCGCCGTCGTCTGCGGCTACGGCGATGTCGGCAAGGGGAGCGCCCAGTCGTTGCGCGGGCAGGGCGCCCGGGTCATCATCACCGAAATCGATCCGATCTGCGCGCTGCAGGCGTTGATGGAGGGCTATGAGGTCAAGACGCTCGAGGATGTCGTCACGTACGGTGACGTCTTCATTACCACCACCGGCAACTACAACGTCATCCGGGTCGAACACATGGAAAAGATGAAGCACAACGCCATCGTCGGCAACATCGGCCACTTCGACAATGAAATCGAGATGGCGGCGCTCGCCAAGGTGCCGGGAATCAGGAAAATCAACATCAAGAATCCGCTGGAACACGGCAACCAGGTCGACCAGTGGGTCTTTCCTGACGGCCACGCCATCATCGTCCTGGCCGAGGGGCGGCTGCTCAATCTCGGCTGTGCCACCGGTCATCCGTCCTTCGTCATGTCGAACAGCTTCAGCAACCAGGTCATCGCCCAGATCGAACTGTTCGCCAATACCGGCAGCTACGGGAACGAGGTCTACGTTCTGCCCAAGCACCTCGACGAGAAGGTCGCCCGGCTGCACCTCGACAAGCTGGGGGCGAAGTTGACCGTGTTGAGCCAGAAACAGGCCGACTACATCAACGTGCCGGTCGAAGGGCCGTACAAGCCGGATCACTACCGCTACTGATCAGCCGGAAAAAGAAAAGGGCCTCAGCAATGAGGCCCTTTTCTTTGAAAATTATTTCGGCTCGGTTGGAAATCCCCTGTTCTTCCACTCGTCCCACCCCCCCTTAAGAGCGTAGACTTTTTCGAATCCGTAATCCTTCAGCTGACGTGCCACACGGGCACTGGTCGATTCGTTCGCTCAGGCGCAGTAGATGACGAAGGTTTTCGCGTTGTCGTAATTCTTGGCCCAGACACTCACGCTCCCCGGGTCGACCCGGTCTGCACCGATAATCTTGTCGTCGGTCTTGACCCAGTCCCAGGAGCCCCTGGCATCGAGGATGACAACCTCGGAGTCATCCAGTCTCGACTGCAGCTCATCTGTCGTCATGCGTGCGACATCTGCAACGGCGGTCGAAACCGCGAATCCGACAGTAACCAGGCTGACGAGAACCGTTATAAGAATCCTCTGCATGTGAACCCCCTTTGCATTGAGTTATGGTCGCCGATCGTTTCGATCGTTTAAGAGAACGCCAACTCTACAAGAATACATTTCTTTCCAGAGAATGAAAGCCGTGGTCAAGCAAAATACAGGAGCCCACAACGGAAAATTTTTCGACGAAATGGCAAAGCTTTTTCACAGGTCAGTGCCGCGCAAATTCCGTTGCGATGCCGTGCTTTTCGTCACGGCAGGGCTGTTATCGTTGAAAGTACCGAAGCGGCACTGTCGGGGCGCATGGTTTGAAATGGTGGATATTCAGGCCGGGAGGGCCGACAATCTAGTCGAGACCCGTGCCAGGGTAACGGAGGAACCGGCAACCGGTACCGTAACCGCCGAGCCGAACCGAGACAGCAAGATATGTTCGCAAAGGGCGGTCAATTCACCGGTCAGGAGCACTGCTTCGGCTGCTCGGTGAAGAATATGCGCGACCTGGAGAAGTCGATGTAGTCGCCGGTCCTGGTGAAGAAGGTTTCAGCCTTGCCCTGTGCCTGCTCGGTCTCCATGACCCGGTCGAACTCCGCAGCGTTCTCCCACCACATCTCGATCACCGCGTCATAGGGCATTTCCGTCCCCCGGCGTACCATGACCATGAAGTTGCGTTCGAC
Organism: Desulfuromonadales bacterium; assembly: GCA_041592975.1. Classification (GTDB taxonomy): domain Bacteria; phylum Desulfobacterota; class Desulfuromonadia; order Desulfuromonadales; family UBA2294; genus BM707. The sequence goes on along the minus strand of JBFHOZ010000012.1, from coordinate 11,543 downwards.
CATCAGGGTCAGGCTCTGGGTGACCCTGAGCGCCTTCAATTCCTCGGCCGCCTGGCACACGAGTTCACGGTGTTCCCCTTCGAAGTAGTTGCGGAAATCCTTGAGGGGGATGTCGTCTCGCCGCATGATGCAGTAGAGCATTCGGACCATTGACCGCCTCCATGAGAGAGCGAACTGCAATGTGTATAGCATTTTCTGCATTATAGCAGAAGATGTGTCCGCACCTCTACTGCGAGCGGAACAGGACCAGCCAGAGGCCGGTCAGCCCGACCAGGATGTTGGCCGACCAGGTGGCCAAAAGCGGCGGCAGGATGCCCGAGTAGCCGAAGGCCATGGCGACCGAGTGCAGGATGAAATAGACGACCCCGACCAATACGCTGACGACGATGCCGAAGGAGAGGGAGCTGTTGCGCCCCCGATTCAGGGCGAAGGGGATGCCGAGCAGGACCATGACGATGCAGGCAAACGGGGCGGCGACGTGCGCGTGCATGTCGACCAGGAAGCGGGTGGCGTCGTAGCCCTCGGCAGCCATTTTCCGGGCGAGTTTCCTCAGTTCGGCGAAATTGAGTTCCCATTCGTGCGGATCGGCCTGCTGGAAATCCTCCGGCTTCTTGTCGAAGGCGATGTTCTCCGATCCGCTTCTGGCTGAAGAGGTCATGACGCCGGTGTCCGGATCGAACAGGCGTCGGGAGAGATTGCGGAATTGCCAGGCGTTCTCCCGGTAACGGGCGCTGCCGGCATCGACCCTTTGCAATATCCGGAAGTTTTCGTCCAGGTCGAAAATGGTCACCCCCTGCAGGGTTCCTTCCTGCGGGTCGGCCTGTTCGATATGGACGATGCTGTTGCCGGTCCGCACCCAGATCCGGTTGTGGATCCTCTGCGGCTGGGACTCCCCCTTGATCTGCTGCTGCATGATTCTCTTCATGGTGGCGGTGCTTTGCGGCAGCACCGCCTCCTGGTTGACGATCAGCAGCAGGGTGACTCCGCAGGTGGCGATGATTATCGGTCGGGTGATGCGATAAAGGCTGAGCCCGCCGGCGCGCATGGCGGTCAGCTCGCCGGTGCGGGAGAGCGCGCCGACTGTGATGAATGCCGCCATCAACACCGCCAGCGGCGCGACCTGGGTGACGAACAGCGGTATGGCGTTGAGAAAATAATTGAGGTAGAGGCCGACCGTCGCCGATTTCTCGACGAAATTGTCGACTTTCTCAAAAAAATCGACCAGCAGGTATACGCCGACGAAGGCCCCGAGAGAGAGGGCGATATTCCGCAGGAACATTCTGGTGATGTAGCGGGTCAGCAGGCCCATCGGTCACCTCCTCCTTCTCTTGCGGAGGATGGAATAAATCAGCTCCTGGGCGCGGTCGACGACCACCAGGCGCCGCTCGTTGATCGCCAGATTGAGCATATACCCGCCGCCGAACAGGAAGATCAGCGTCGGCATGATAACGATGTAGGGGGTGACGCCGGCATCGATCGCCAGGGTCTTGGTGAGCGAATAGAGGATGTAGTAAACCAGGAAGACCAGCAGGCCGAGTGCGAAGCCGCCGCCGCGGCCGGAACGGTTTGTTTGGATGCCGAGGGGCACGCCGACCAGGGCGAAGATCAGGGGCGAGAAGGGGAGGGTGAAGCGATGGACGAGTTCGACGGCGGCCTGCTGTCGTTTCTTCTCCGGTTCGGACGAATTCAGCAGGGCCAGGAGTTCGGCGAGGGACAGCTCCTTCTCCTTTTTTGCCCGGTTCCCCTGCGGCGACAGCTGCTCGCCGATGTTGAGGTTGATGTCGTACGTCGCGAATCCGATGACCTGGTAAGCATTTTTGCCGTCCTGTTCGTACTTGCGATGAATGCTTCCGTCGACCAGGTGAAGGGAGAGGACCAGGTCTTCGGGGTCGGAGAGGATGCGGCCGGTTCGAGCGGTGATGATCGACGGGGAAGAGGTCGTTCGCTCGTCGGAGATGAAAACCCCCTCGATCGCTCCGTTGCGGGCGTCCATCCGGTTGGCGAACAGGACCAGGCCGTCGAAGTCGGCATTGAATATCTGGGGTTCGATGCCGATATCGGCTTTCTGGGTGGCGATCTCGTAGATTTTGCTGCGGAAGGCGTTGTTGCTGGCCGGTGCGGCGTATATCGACAAAAGTGCCGTCAGCGCCGCCGTGATCACGGCAACGAAAAAGACCGGCCGGAGCATCTGCTGCAGGCTGAACCCCGAGGCCTTCAGGGCGATCACCTCGGCATCGGCCGAGAGGCGGCCGAAGGCGAGGAGGATACCCATCAGAAAGGCCAGCGGCAGGGTGATGACCATGAAGGCCGGCATCATGTAGAGAAACAGGAGGGCGATCTCGTTGAACGGGACCCCCTTGTTGAGCACCATCTCGACCAGCCTGATCATGCGCCCCATCAGGACCAGGAGAGTGAAGATGAGCATGCCGATCAGAGTCGGCACGACGACTTCGCGGGCGATGTATCTGTTGATTCTTCGTGGCGACATGGCGTCCTGAATCTTATGCGAAAACAGCACGGCTGTAAACCGCGATTAAACGGTTTTTTCCCTTGCCATGCCACAGGTCGCATGGTATATAGCCTCGTTACTCTATTCCACACGCCTTCTGACCTGCATCTGGTGCCTGTGTCGACGCGACACCGGCGGGCTGCAGGGTTGACGGAGGCGGAGGGCAATCAAAACCGAACAGGAGAAAAGTCATGTCACAGATCACCATGAAGCAGCTTCTCGAAGCCGGCGTCCACTTCGGTCATCAGACCAAGCGCTGGAACCCGAAGATGAAACCCTATATCTTCGGCGCCCGCAACGGCATCTACATCATCGACCTGCAGAAGACCGTCCGCTACTTCAAGTCCGCCTACCAGTTCCTCAAGGAAGTCGTCGAGAACGGCGAGAAGGTGCTGTTCGTCGGCACCAAGAAGCAGGCCCAGGATTCGATCATGGAAGAGGCGGTCCGGGCCGGCCAGTACTATGTCAACAGCCGCTGGCTCGGCGGCATGCTGACCAACTTCTCGACCATCAAGGCCAGCATCGACCGGCTCAAGAAGATCGAGGCGATGGCTCAGGACGGCACCTACAACCTGATCACCAAGAAGGAAGCCCTGCAACTCGACCGGGAGAAGGAGAAGCTCGAAAAGAGCCTCGGCGGCATCAAGATGATGTCCAAGCTCCCCGGCGCCATTTTTGTCGTCGATCCCAAGAAGGAGGCGATCGCCGTCAAGGAAGCCCGCAAGCTCGGCATCCCGGTCGTCGCCGTTGTCGATACCAACTGCGACCCTGACGAGATCGATTACATCATCCCCGGAAACGACGACGCCATCCGCGCCCTGCGGCTGTTCGCTTCGAAGATGGCGGATGCCTGCCTCGAAGGGGTCGAAGCCCGCGAAAAGAATCTCCGCTCCGCAGCCGAGGGGGGGGAGACCGAACCGGCAGCCGAATCGGCCAAGGCCGCGGCTCCGGCTCCGGCCGAACCGGCAGCGGAAGCGACCGAGACTCCAGCGGCAGCTGAGTAGGGTTCCGAACCAAAGACAGGCGGCCGGCATTCACTGCCTGCCGCCTTTTCTCAATTTCCCAGAAACAGACCGGGCCGAGAGGCCCGATCGACGTCTTTTAAGTACAGGAGGTTCCCGTGGCGAATATTACCGCAAAGATGGTTGCTGACCTGCGCGCCAAGACCGGCGCCGGGATGATGGATTGCAAGAAGGCACTGAACGAGACCGGCGGAAACATGGAGGAAGCGGTCGATTTCCTCCGCAAGAAGGGCCTTTCGGCCGCCGCCAAGAAGTCGGACCGGGTCGCCGCCGAAGGCCTGATCGCCGTAGCCGGCGAAGGGAAAGCCGGCGCCATGGCCGAAGTCAACGCCGAGACCGACTTCGTTGCCAAGAACGACGCCTTTATCGCCTTCTCTGCCGGCGTTGCCCAGGCCGTGTTGGACAACAGCCCGGCGGATGTCGAGGCGCTCAAGGGGCTCGCCTTCCCGGGGAGTGGCCGCAATGTCGGTGAGGAGCTGACGCACCAGATCTCGACCATCGGCGAGAACATGAACATCCGTCGTTTCGCCCGCCTCGAACCGGCGGCCGGCGTCGTCGCCTCCTATATCCACGGCGGCGGCAAGATCGGCGTCCTGGTTCAGCTCGACACCACCGGCGATTCTCCCGAGGTCGCCGCGACCGCGCGGCAGATCGCCATGCACGTCGCCGCCGCCAATCCGCAGTACCTGAGCCGCAATGACGTGCCGGCCGAGGTCGTCGAGAGGGAAAAGGAGATCATGAAGGTCAAGGCGATCGAGAGCGGCAAGCCGGAGAATATTGTCGACAAGATCATCGAGGGCCAGATCAATAAATTTTTCGGCGAGATTTGCCTGCTGGAGCAGGTTTATGTTATCGATACCGATATGAAGGTCGGCAAGGTCGTCGAAAAGCTGGCCAAGGAGCTCGGTGCCGATGTGACCCTCTCCGGTTACGTCCGCTACCAGCTCGGCGAAGGGATCGAGAAGCGGGAAGACGACTTTGCGGCCGAGGTTGCTTCACTGACCAAGTGACAGGGTGATTTCATGGCGAGTCAACCGATCTACAGGCGTATTCTGCTCAAGCTGAGCGGCGAGGCCCTTGCCGGCCAGCAGGGTTACGGTATCGACCCGGAGGTGATCTCTGCCATCGCGGCCGAAATCAGGGATGTCGTCCGACTCGGCGTGCAGGTGGCGCTGGTCATCGGTGGCGGCAATATTTTTCGCGGTCTCTCCGCGGCCTCCCGCGGCATGGATCGGGCGAGCGCCGATTACATGGGGATGCTGGCGACCGTCATGAACAGCCTGGCGATGCAGGATGCGCTGGAGAACGTCGACGTCGATACCCGCGTGCAGTCGGCCATCGAGATGCAGGAGATCGCCGAGCCCTATATACGGCGCCGGGCGGTCCGTCATCTGGAGAAAGGGCGGGTCGTGATCTTCGGTGCCGGCACCGGCAACCCCTACTTCACCACCGACACGGCCGCAAGCCTGCGCGCGATGGAGATCAACGCCGATGTCATCCTCAAGGCGACCAAGGTCGACGGCGTCTACAGCGCCGATCCCAACAAGGACAAGGATGCCGTCAAGTATGAAAAGCTGACCTACCTCGAGGTTCTGCAGAAGAATCTCCAGGTCATGGACGCGACGGCGACATCTCTCTGCATGGACAACAATCTGCCGATCGTCGTATTCGATCTGACCAGGCCCGGCAATATCGAAAGGGTTGTCCGGGGAGCCGAAATCGGAACTCTTGTGACGGGAGAATAGATGTCATGTACAACGACGTGTTGAACGAAGCCAGGGGTGGGATGAACAAGGCGATCGACAGCCTGAAGAAAGAGCTGACCAGGGTCCGCACCGGCCGGGCGTCGGTCTCTCTTCTCGACGATGTCCGGGTCGATTACTACGGCACCCCGACGCCGCTGAACCAGGTCGGGACGCTGGCCGTTCCCGAACCGCGCCTGATCACCATTCAGCCGTGGGAGAAGCAGTTGATTCCGGAGATCGAGAAGGCGATCCTGAAGTCCGACCTGGGGCTCAATCCGGCCTCGGACGGGCAGATCGTCCGCATCGCCATTCCGGCTCTGACTGAGGAGCGGCGCAAGGAGATGGCCAAGCTGGCGAAGAGCATCGGCGAAAACGCCAAGATCTCGGTGCGCAATGCCCGCCGCGATGCCAACGACATGCTCAAGCAGATGGAGAAGGAGAAGGAGATTTCCGAGGATGAGCTGAAGCGCGGCGAAAAGGAAGTCCAGGAGTTGACCGACGGATTTGTCCGGAAGATCGACGAGGTCGTTGCGGCAAAGGAAAAGGAAGTCATGGAGATCTGACAGCCGCGGCTCCTGCCGTGACTGATCCCCAATAAAGGAGAGAACAATGGCACTGTCAATTACCGAGGAATGTATTGCCTGCGGAGCCTGCGTCGACACCTGCCCGGTCGATGCCATCGCCGAGGCGGGTGACATCTATGCAATCAGCGCGGACTGTACCGAATGCCAGGCCTGCGTTGACAGTTGCCCGGTCGGGGCAATCGTCGAGTAAGCATCGGGGCGCCCAGAGGGCGCCCTTTTTTTGACTTTTCCCGCCTTGCGAGCAGTACGCCATTCGTGTTAACTTTCAGACCTGAATAAGCACCGACATACCGGACGTTCGATGAATCACATTCCACGACATCTCGCCATCATCATGGATGGCAACGGACGCTGGGCACAGCAGCGTAACCTGCCAAGGATCATCGGCCACCAGAAAGGGGTCGAGGCCGTCCGGCAGGTGGTCGAGGAGTGCTGCAACCTCGGCATCAGGCACCTGACGCTCTACGCTTTCAGCTCGGAGAACTGGGGACGTCCTGCGGAGGAAGTTTCCGCTCTCATGGGACTGCTCTCCAAGTATCTGAGGGGAGAGCTGGAGAACCTTCTCAGCAACCGGATCAGGCTGCTGGTTATCGGCGAGATCGGAAAGCTGCCGGACAATATCCGCCAGACCCTCGTGGAGACCATCGAACGGACCAGGGAGAATGACGCCATGACCCTGACGTTGGCTCTTTCCTACGGTTCGCGGGATGAGATCCTGCGCGCCTGCCGGTCGGTTGCCGGGAAGGTCCGGGAGGGGGCCCTGGAGGCAGAGGACATCGACGAACTGACTTTCGCGCAGGAGCTCGATACGGCCGGAGTCCCCGATCCGGACCTGCTTGTCCGGACGAGTGGTGAGATGCGCATCAGCAATTTCCTGCTCTGGCAGATCGCCTATACGGAACTCTACTTTACCGATGTTTTCTGGCCGGACTTCAATCGCCGTGAGCTGCATCGCGCGCTCGAAGTTTACGGAAACAGGCAGCGCCGGTTCGGCCTGACGGCCGAGCAATCCGGTGCGTCGAACGGAGGACGCCATTAGGACGCGTATTATCACCGCACTGATCGGGTTGCCGCTGCTGGTTCTTTGCATCGTCTACGCCAGCCAGGCGCTGTTTGTCATGCTGGTCCTGGTGGCGGCGATGATCGGCATGCTCGAATTCTACCGGATGACCCTGCCGGCGCAGAGGAGCCTGGAGAAGTCGGTCGCGGCCTCTTTCGGGCTGCTGTTCGCCGTGCAGATCTGCTGGCAGAAACCGCATGCCGCCATCCTGGTTCTGTGTCTGACGCTGCTGCTGCTGTCGATCCTTTTTCTTTTCCGTTTCCGGGATCTCGGTCAGGTTGTCACGCATCTGGCGCTGTCGGTGTTCGGAATTCTTTATGTTCCTTTTCTGCTGGCCCATCTGGTTCTGCTGCGCAACCTCGAATACGGCATCCAATGGGTATTCCTGGCTCTGGTGGTCGCCATGGCCGGTGACTCGGCCGCATATTTCGTCGGTTCGGCCGTCGGCAGGCGGAAACTCTACCCGGCCATCAGCCCGAACAAGAGTGTCGAAGGGGCACTGGGGGGGCTGGCGGGGAGCGTCCTCGGAGCCTGTGTCTTCAAGTACCTCTTTCTCCCGCAGACCTCTGCGGCCGTCATCGTCGTCATGGCGCTGGGACTTGCCGTCCTTGGCCAACTGGGGGATCTGTTCGAGTCGATGCTGAAGAGGAGCTGCGGCGTCAAGGATTCGGGGACCATTATCCCGGGCCATGGCGGCCTCCTTGATCGCCTCGACTCCCTCCTGTTCGTTTTTCCGGCGGCTTACTACTTTGTCTTTTTCATCGGTTAGTGATGGCAGTCAAGAACCTATCCATACTCGGCTCGACCGGCTCCATCGGTGTCAGCACCCTGGAGATAGTGGAGGCGCATCCCGAGCAGTTCCGTGTTGTCGCCATGACGGCCGGATACAACCTGAAACTGTTGCGGCAGCAGGTGAAAAAGTTCAGGCCCGAGATGGTCGCCGTCGTCAACCCGGAGGACGGCGAATCCCTGCGGCAGTTTGTCGGCGACGACGGTCCGGAGATCATTACGGGCGTCGAGGGGCTGATCGCCTGCGCCTGCCATGCCGATGTCGACATGGTCGTCTCGGCGATCGTCGGGGCCGCCGGGCTGGTGCCGACCATGGCCGCCATCGAGGCCGGCAAGGACATCGCCCTGGCCAACAAGGAGACGCTGGTCACGGCCGGGTCGCTGGTGATGGCAGCGGTCGCCAGGGCCGGCGTGAAGCTCTACCCGGTCGACAGCGAGCACTCGGCGATCTTCCAGTCGCTGGAAGGGCACCGCGAGAGAGACGTCCGCCGCCTGATCCTGACAGCGTCCGGAGGCCCGTTCCGCGACCGGGACCCGGATACCTTCGGCGAGATCACCCTGCAGGATGCCCTGGCGCATCCGAACTGGAGCATGGGGCGTAAAATCACCATCGATTCGGCGACGATGATGAACAAGGGGCTCGAGGTGATCGAGGCACACTGGCTGTTCAAGCTGCCGGGAGAACAGATCGCCGTGCACATTCACCCGCAGAGCATCGTGCACTCGATGGTCGAGTATGTCGACGGCTCGGTGATCGCCCAGCTCGGCATTCCCGACATGAGGACGCCGATCGCCTATGCCCTGTCCTACCCGGAACGGCTCACCCTCGACCTGCCGCCGCTCGATCTGTGCCGCCTCGGGCAACTGACCTTCCGCGAGCCCGACGCCCAGAGGTTTCCCTGCCTCACCCTGGCGTACGAAGCCCTTGATGCGGGCGGTTCGGCGCCGGCGGTGCTGAACGCGGCGAACGAGATCGCCGTCGGATCGTTTCTGGACGGGCGGATCAGTTTTGTCGATATCCCCGGCCTGATCCGGTCGACCCTCGAGCGCCATCAGGTTGTTGTCCCCGGCAGCATGGAAGAGGTGCTGCTGATCGATCGCTGGGCCCGCGAAGAGACACATCGAAATCTGGAACGCTGCGCCTGACGGAGGTTCTCTTGCTGACAGTTCTTGCTGGAATCATCATGCTGGGAGTTCTGGTTTTTGTCCATGAACTCGGACACTTCGTCGTCGCCAAGATCAACGGCGTCAAGGTATTGAAATTCTCCCTCGGCTTCGGCCCACGACTGGTTTCGAAAAGGTGGGGGGAGACCGAGTACCTGATCTGCGCCGTTCCGCTGGGCGGTTACGTGCAGATGCTCGGCGAGGGGAAGGGGGATCACGGCGAAGAGATGCCCCTGACCGAAGATGAGAAGGCCCGCTCGTTCGCCCACAAGCCGGTCGGTCGCCGCACGGCCATTATCGCCGCCGGCCCGATCATGAACCTCGCTCTGCCGTTTCTCATTCTGCCCATCGCCTACATGGTCGGCGTCAACCTGCCGGCCTATCTCGACGAGAAAGCCTGCGTCGGGTACGTCCTTGCCGGCACAGACGGGCAGAACTCCGGCTTCCGGGCGGGCGACTGTATCGTCACCATCGGCGAGGACCGGATCGAGAACTGGAACGATGCCAACAAGGCGCTGATTGCTCATGCCGGTCAGCCCCTGCGATTCACCGTCGAACGGGATGCGACAACCGTTGCTCTCGACATGATGCCCGAAAACGGTGGCCTCGAGGGGCTGCAGTCGCTCGGCCTGTACCCGTTGCAGCCGGCGGTTGTCGGTGCCCTGACATCCGGCATGCCGGCAAAGGCCGCCGGCATGCAGCCCGGAGACCGGATCGTCGCCATCGGCGACGACACGGTCGACAGCTGGTACGACCTGAAATCCCTCATTCAGAAAAGCGAAGGGGAACCGCTTCTCTTCACCATCGAGCGGGGTGGCCGCCGTGAGCTGGTCGAAATGTCCCCGGTGAAGCAGGAAGCTGCCGGACAGTATCTGGTCGGGATCGCCCCGGAACAGCCGGTCGTCTTCAAGCGCTTCGGACTTGTCGAGGCATTCCGGTACGGGGCGAATCGAACGATGGATTTGATCGAACTGACGCTGGTTTTCATCCAGAAGCTGTTCACCGGCCATGTCTCGACCAAGAACATCGGCGGTCCGATCATGGTCGTGCAGATCGCCGGGCAGGCGGCCCAGACCGACATTTCCAGCATCCTCACGGTGCTCGCTTTTCTCAGTATCCAGCTCGGCATTCTCAACCTGCTGCCGATTCCGATCCTCGACGGCGGTCACCTGTTGTTCAACCTGGCGGAGTTCGTTTTCCGGCGTCCGCTGTCGATCCGCATTCGCGAGATCGCCCAGCAGATCGGGCTGGCGTTGCTGCTGATGCTGATGATTCTCGCCTTCTACAACGATATCGTGCGCATCTTCGTCGGGGGGCAGTGACATGGGTGAACTGTTGCTGACCCTGTCGACCGCGACCCGCATCGCCAGCGTCGCCGTCTCCCGCGGTGAAACCCTGCTCGGCGAGCTGTCAATCGACCCGGTCCGGACCCAGAGCGAGATCCTTCTCCCCGGGCTTGAACAGCTGCTGGCCGACCTGGCCCTGACGGTGCACGATATGGACTGCTTCGCCGTCGTTCGGGGGCCCGGAGCCTTTACCGGGTTGCGGGTCGGTGTGGCGACCGTGAAGGGGCTGGCAATGGCGGCCGGAAAGCCGGTTGTCGGCGTCTCTTCGCTGCAGTCTCTGGCGCTGCAGGTTCCCGATTACCCCGGCCCGGTTCATGTGATGATCGATGCCCGCAAAGGAGAGGTCTACGCCGGGAGTTTTAGCTGGGAGGGGGGGGTACCGAAGTTGTCCGGCCGAGAGCGGGTCGTCGACCCGGCCCTCCTGCTTGACGAAATCGACGGGGAGGCCCTTTTCGTCGGCGACGGGGCGACCGCCTACCGGACACTGATCGTCCGGCAGTTGGGGGGGCGGGCACGCTTCGCTCCATGGACGGCGAACGTTCTGCGGGCCGGTGCCGCGGCGCAGCTGGCGCTGGCCGGATTCAGGGCCGGAGAAGCGGTCGATCCGGCCTGTCTGGCGCCGGTCTACATCAGGCCGTCGGACGCCGAGATAAATATGCCGGAAACTGCCGCCGGGAGCGGTATAGAAGGTTGACAAGAAACAGGGCGTTCGCTATCTTAAAATGGCATTTTATAACTCTGTAACCCTAAGCCGGGAGGTGCCGATGCAGGAGCAAGAAAGGGCTCTGGTCGAGAAGTTGGTTAATGAAAATCCTCGTTTCCGCAAGCTCTACGAGGAACATCAGTTTTTTGAGAAGGAACTTGTACAACTTGAAGAGAGATCCCATCTGACTCCCGAGGAAGAGTTCGAACAGAAGAAGATCAAGAAACTGAAGCTGGCCGGCAAGGAAGAGATGGAGCGCATCCTCCAGGAATTCCGGGCTTAATCTGACGCTGAAAAAACGGTCCGGTCGCCGGACGACGTGTACGGCGGCCGGGCTCAATACTGAACCGACGAACTTGACAGGGGTCCATCCCCTGTCGTTTGTTTATTTTGGCGAAAATAAATTGAGGAGATAAATGCCGAAACTGAAATCGGATACGACCACGGTCGGTCAGAAGATGGCGGGCGCCAGGGCGCTGTGGCGGGCGACCGGAATGCGACAGGACGATTTCGGCAAGCCGATCGTCGCCGTCGTCAACTCGTTTACCCAGTTCGTCCCCGGCCACGTCCACCTGCACTCCGTCGGCCAGATGGTCGTCGCTGAAATCGAGAAGAAAGGCG
>JBFHOZ010000011.1:0-27016 GCA_041592975.1 Desulfuromonadales bacterium | reverse complement strand
CAGTCGTAGGAGAGCCCCATCTTTTTCAGCTGGGTGCGCATGTTGTCGATGTTCTCGTAGGTCCACTTGGCCGGGTGGATGCCGTGCTGGATGGCGGCGTTCTCGGCCGGCATGCCAAAGGCGTCCCACCCCATCGGATGGAGCACATTGAACCCCTGCATCATCTTGAAGCGGGAGACGACGTCGCCGATGGAGTAATTGCGGACGTGCCCCATGTGGATCCGCCCGGACGGATAGGGAAACATTTCCAGGACATAGTACTTGGGCCGATCGGAGTCCTCGGTGACCTTGAAGGCTTTTTCCGAATCCCAGATCTGCTGCCATTTCGCTTCGATCGCTGCAGCACGATATCGCTCTTGCATATTATTCACCTGAAGGCAATTAGAAACAGGAATACCGGCTGATGCCGGTATCTTGCTGGTCATGAACCTGCCGGCGGGCTGATGGACGGCTAGCCCGGGCAGGGGATATCACGTGAAGGCTACTTCTCCCGGTAGGTGATCCGGCCACGGGTCAGATCGTACGGCGACAGCTCGACCGTCACCCGATCGCCGGGGAGGATCCGGATGTAGTATTTGCGCATCTTTCCGGAAATATGCGCCAGAACGACATGGTCGTTGTCGAGCTTGACCCGGAACATGGCGTTCGGCAACGGCTCGATTACTTCGCCTTCTACTTCAATCGCTTCTTCTTTGGCCAAAAGTCTTCTCCTTGGTATCGATTTGACGGACCCGCAATCAGAGGTTGAGCAGTCTCTTGGTCACGTCGATGATTTTCGTCGTCTGGATCGGCTTGGTGATGTAATCGTTGGCGCCGATCGCCATTGCCCGTTCCTTGTCTTCGTTGGCGCCTTCGGTCGTGATGATGACAATCGGCACATCCTTGTAATTCGGGTCGTTCCGGACCAGGCTGACCAGCTTCAGCCCGTCCATGATCGGCATATTGATATCCGTCAGGATCAGATCGAACTTCTCCGCGGATATCTTCTTCAACCCATCGACCCCGTCATTCGCCTCGGTAATGTTGAGGCCACGGATGCGTTTCAGCGCAAAGACGATCAGCTGGCGCATGGTCGGTGAATCTTCTACAACGAGGACGTTATATGTCGACATGAATCCCTCCGCTAACCTTCCATTACTTGGTCATCAGATCAATGAAACCCTGAATCGTCGACAACTTGCGCTCGGATTCAGTGTACAGTTTCGAAGAAAAAATCGCCGTCGCCGCATGACCGGCCAGCAGGGTGAACAGCTCGTAGTCGACGTCGTTGAATTTCTCCTTCTGAACCAGGAGCTTGTAGATGACGATCACGCCGATCACATGCTCCTTGATTTTCAGGGGAATGCAGACCAGCGGGTGGTGGAAATCCCGCTCGTAACCCTCCAGCTCGTCGATGAAGTAGTTCTCGCCGGTCTTGGCCATCTCGCCGATGATTCCCTCGCCCAGTTCGAAGGTCGGCAGTTCGCTGTTCTGCAGCCCCTCGCTGGCGACCGCCTGCAGTTTGTTCGACTTCTCGTCGAGCAGCAGGATGGAAAATTCCTCGGCGCCGATCAGGTTGATGACGATCTCGAGAATGACCTGCAGAACTTCCTTGAAATCGAGGGTCGAGTGCAGCTGGTAGGAGGCGATGTAGAGATTCGCCAGCATGTTGTTCTCGTTCTCGATCTCGACGTAGCGGTTGGCAAAATCGACATTTTCGGCCTCGACCTGCTTGATACGGTTGAGAATTTCCGCTTTTTCCCCCTCGAGCTTCTGTATCCTTTCGAGCAGCTTGGCATTATCGCCGGTACCGCCGGTACCGCCGGAGGCGACCGCCTTGACTTTCTCCTCCAGCTGAAGGTTCTGGAAACGCAGGCGCTCGTTCTCCTTCAGCAGATCATGGGTGAAATCCGCACCCTTCTTGAAAACCTGCAGGAATTCTTCTGCCCTTTTATGCTGATCGGAACCGTGGTCTTTGTCTTTGTCGGTCATTCACCCGCTCCTTGGCATCAGGAAATTGACATTCAGTAATCCTAGCAGCCCCTTATAAAAATTTCCACACTTTACAACGTGCTGTCACTAAAAACCGCACTCGTGCAGGATCGCGTCGCACATTTTGTCGAGCGGGACAATGCGGCTGACATCGCCGGTGGCAATCGCCTCTTTCGGCATGCCGAACACAACGCTGCTCTCCTCCGCCTCGGCGAGGACCCTGCCGCCCAGCAGGCTGATTCGGCGGGTTCCGTCGGCGCCGTCATTGCCCATTCCGGTCAGCACGACGCCGAGGACCGAGGAGCCGTAATGCTCCGCTGCCGATCTGAACATGGCGTCGACCGACGGCACGTACCGCTGCCCGGACTCCGGCTCGGTGATTTTCGCAACGACCTCTCCCCCCTGGCGGCGGAATACCAGGTTGGTCCCTCCGGGAGCCACCAGCACGCGCCCCGGCCGGACTTCGTCGCCGTCCTCGGCCTCCTTGACCTCCAGGGCGGAAAACTTGTTCAGCCGGTCGGCGAAAGCCCGGGTGAAGCCGGGAGGCATATGCTGCGAGATGGCGAAAGCCACCGGTATCTCGTCCTGAATGGAGGAGATGATCTTCTGCAGCGCCGGCGGACCGCCGGTCGACGAGCCGATGGCCACCAGCGTGATCTCGCTCCCCCTCCGCCCTTTTCGCAACCCGGTGCGGATGCGCCTGCGGGTGGCCGCCTCGTCCTCTGCGGACGCCCGGCGCAGAATCTTGTTCATGTCGGTTTCGACGATCGCTTTCACCTTCTCGTGGAGATCGTCGCGGATATCGAACAGCTCCGGAGAAATCCGGGCGCTCGGCTTGGGGATGAACGTAACGGCCCCGAATTCCATGGCGCGGAAGACGTTCTCGTCGTCGGAGCGCGAGGAGACGACGATGACCGGCACCGGACGATTCTGCATGATGATGCGCAAAACGGTGAAGCCGTCCATGCGCGGCATCTCGAGATCGAGCGTGATCAGGTCGGGTTGCAGGTCGATCGCCTTGCGCAGCGCCTCTTCGCCGTCGCAGGCATAGTCGACCACCCTGACCCCCGGTATCTCCTCGAGCATCCGGATGATGGTGCGCCGGTTGTAGGCGGAATCGTCGACGACCAGGACCTTGATCAGGTCACGACTCATGGCAGCACCCATTCGGCCGCCTGTGCCGGGCGCTGGTAAACCATGTCGTTGGTAAAGTGCCTCAGGGCAAAGGCGCTGGTGATGTTCATCAGCGACTCGGAATGCCCCAGCAGGAGGAATCCTTCGGGGCGCAGTCTCTGGTAGAAGCTTTCGATGACCTTCTTCTTGGCCGCCAGGTCGAAATAGATGATGACGTTGCGGCAGAAGATGGCATCCATCTTGCCGAGCAGAGAGACGCGGGACGAATCGAAGAGATTGAGGTGACTGATCGACACCAGGTTCCGGACGTTGTCATTGACCCGGTATTTCCCTTCGACAGGCGTGAAAAATCGCTTCCGGACCGATTCCTCGGTCGAACGGAACGAGGTGTCACCGTAGACCCCCTTGCGGGCCACCTGCAGAACCCGATGGCTGATGTCGGTGCCGATGATCTCGATCTGCCAGTCCCGGAAATCGAGCTTGTCGAGCAGCAGCATGGCGATGGTATAGGGTTCCTCGCCGGTCGAGCAGCCGGCGCTCCAGATGCGGAGCTTCTTCTCTTCGCCGGCGGCCTCCTTGCGGATCTTGATTTCGGGAAGAATCTCCTCGGTGAAGGTCCTGAGCTGAAACTCCTCGCGGTAGAAATAGGTCTCGTTGGTCGTGACGATATTGATGACTTCGTTCAACTCCTGATCCTTGACCTTGTTGTAGCGAAGCAGGTAGTAGTAATCCTTGAAGTTCTTCAGCCGATGATACTGCAGACGCTTGCCGAGTCGCCGCTCGAGAAGGAACTTCGATTCCTCGTCGAAGAAAATGCCGCAATGCTGATAGATAAAATCCCGCAACAGGCGGAATTCATCGGCATCCATCTTTATTTCAGGTGTCGAAAAAATCATTGCTGCTCTCTAGATGTCATCCTGTTTCAGACCGACCAGCAGCATCTGCAGTTCCTGACGCACAAATTCGTCTTCCTCTTTCCTCATCATCTGTTCGAGCTTCTCGCTGCAGCCACGCCCTTCAAGTTCAGCCAGCAGCCGGGCGAAATTCAACCGGACCTCATGGTGCGGGTGCCCGACAAGCCTCTGCTCGACCCCCTTCAACCAGTCCCGGTTCCCGGATTCCTGCAGGAATTTGAGCGCCGCGGCGACGACCTCGTCATCGTGGTGATCGAGCGCGGCGATCGGATACCTCAAAAAATCATCGACCCGCAGCGCATCGAGGGTTTCGAGAACGGTGATGCTGACCATGCCGACCGGATCCATCAGCAGCGGCTCGATCAGCCGGTCCGAATCGACGCCGCACAACTGGCCGAGGGAGCGTACGGCCGCCGAGCGGACCCACATGTCCTCGTCCTGAAGAGCGAGCTTCAGGGGGTCCACCGCCTTGTCGTCGCCGGTCATGCCGAGCGCCTCGGCGGCCAGGGCGCGCACTTCGCTATTTTCGTCCGTCAGCGCCAGCATGAGCGCCGGCAGATGCCCGCCACTCGATTTTCCCTCGACAGCGCGGATGGCGGCACTCCTGACCTGCGCCGACTCGTCCTTGATGGCAAAGGCAAGGTGCTCCTCGATATCGTCGCCGTCCAGACGCCCGAGAACGGTCACCGCGTACATCCTGACCTGGGGATCGTCGTGTTCGAGCAGCGGGCTGACGCTGACGATCGTCTCCTGTCGGTAACGCGTGCCGATATCGTTGAGGGCCTGCATGGCCGCCTCCCGGACCTCCTCGACGCTGTCCCCGAGCGCCTCGACCAGAATCGGCAGGACCCTGGCCGAGGCAATCTTGCCGAGCGACTGGATCGACACCTGGCGGAGTTCGGCGTCGGGCGAAGCGAACGAGCCCGTCAGCAGGTCGGCGGCCGACGCGGCCCCGATTTCGCCGTAGATATAGGCGAGGTAGGCCTTTGCACGCCCCTCGGCGCCGCCCCAGGCGCCGAGAAGGGCGGCGGTGTCCATGCGCCCAAGGGAGACCAGCGCGCTGACGGCCTCCTCGTGCAGTTCAGGATCGTCGATCAGTCCGAGCAGGGCGGAAACGCTCCCCTTGTTGCCGATGCAGGAAAGCAGGGAAATCGCTGCTTTCTGTACTGCCGGCGACCCTTCCTTCAGCAGGGCCGAGACGGCCCGGGATACCGACTCGTCGGAGCGGATCTCCAGCACGTTACCGAGAAAGTCGCGGGCCTGATGGGATATCCGTCCGAGGGCGAGAACGGCCGCTTCGCGCACGTTCTTCATTTCGTCGGCCAGCGACTGGACCAGAAACGGGATCGCGCGGGCATCGCCGACGCGGCCGAGGCAATCGAGCAGTGCTTTGCGCAACAGCTTGTCATCGCTGTAGGCGAGCAGCCGCTCGACCGGAACCGAGGCGTCAATCTGGCCGAGAGCCTCGAGGATGGTGAACCGGAACAGCAGGTCGGGTGTCCCCATCGCTTCGAGCAGGGGAGCGACCGCCTCTGCCGCGCCAAGCTTTCCGAGGTTTTCGGCGGCGGCGGCGCGTACGTTGCTGTCTGTGTCCTGAAGGGCGTCGATCATGGCGGGAACGGAGCGCTCGTCGGGAATCTCCCCGAGAATGTCGAGAGCGAACTTGCGCACATCGTGATCGTCCGAGGAAACTTCCCGGATCAGCGCCGGCACCGAAAGCCGCCCCAGCCGGATCAGGATCTCGACCGCCGTATTGCGCAGGCCGGCGTTGTCGTCCGAATAGAGACATCGCACGACGTCGTCGATATGGTTCTCAACCCGCGGGATGAGAAGGAAGATATCGGTCGCCTCCTTGCGGACCCGCCAGCTGCCGTCGCCGAATGCGGCGAAAAGAACATCCCTGTACGGCTCGGGATTCTTCCTGTCGATCAGGCGCAGCGCACTCAGCCGCCCCTCCTCCTCTTCGGATTCGAGGAGTTTCTGGATCTTGTCGATATTCATAGCCTGTTCCGACATTGACTGCTCCTAGGAGGAGAGGTCCGACCTTCTCCGCTCGATAAAAGACTCGAACTCCGCCTGAAGAATGTCCTCGCCTCTCTCCAGAAGCCCCGGAAACCGTTCCTGGAAGAGCTTGCGTCCCTCCCTGACCTCTTTCTTCAGAAGCTCGAAGAAGGTACCGGCGAGGACCCCCTCTTCAACCTTTTCCTGGTTGTACAGGGCGATGTCGGAAACGATATTCCGAGCCAGACGATGGGCCTTTTCCGGGATCTCGCTCGATCTCCCGGCGGACACCTCGTCATCCTCTGCCTGCTTGATCTTGCTGTTCACCTCCGCGGCAAACTGCCTGACCTCACGCTCCTCGGAGGGCGACTGGGCCTCTCCGGTAACGGTCTCTTCACCCTCCTCAGGCTTGACGCCCTCTTCCGTCGGAACGGCATCGGTCACCAGGCGATGGATATAGGCAACCAGGTCGTTCGGGATGTGATGCTTTTCGATATAGGCATCGGCACCGTACAGCGAAGCCGGGGTACGTTTGTAGGCCATCTTGTTGTAGACCGAGGAGAGGAGGATGATCTTGACGTTCCCAAGGCCGGGGACAGCCCTGACCTTGTCAACGACCTCGAAGGCGTAGAGCCCTGGCAGGGCGACATCGACCAGCACGACGTGCGGGGGGCGGGCCTTCATCAGGGCCAGGGCGCTCGGGCCGTCATGACTGACCTGGCAGCTGATGTCCGCTTTCTGCAGCACGTCCCTGATTGTGCCGCAGAGGCTGTCGTCGCTGTGTGCCACGAGAACGTGAATATTCACCCGGGATTTTGCCAGCGCGGGGACGTTGACCTGGAACACCTTGTGACACTTGACGCATTTCAGGGTCACCTGCCTGCCGCCGAATTTTTCCTTGTTGAGTCGGAACTGGGCGTTGCAGGCGGGGCAGTCGGTAATCATATCAATATCCATTTAGAATCAACTTGAAGATCGGAAATCAAAAGCGCCGATCTAGCTTTGCTTTTTGTTAAGGTCGCCCTGAATGTTCTCAAGGTCGATCTTCTCGTCCGAGGAGAGGATCTTCTCGAGGTTGACGATCATCACCAGGTCATCGTCGCGCTGGCAGACGCCGAGAAAATAATCGGCCTCCTTCCCCTTGAGAAAGCGGGGCGCCGGCTGAATGTCCTGCCGGGTAAAGTTGCGCACCTCGGCGACGGCGTCGACCATCAGACCGATAATCTTGCCGGCGAGCACCGAGATGATGACCCGGCTCTTGCCTCCCGTTCCGAGGACCGCCTGGTCGAATCGTCGCCGCAGGTCGACGACCGGAATGACCACGCCGCGCAGATTGATGACCCCCTCTATAAACTTGGGGGCCTTCGGGACCGGCGTCAGCTTCTGCGGCCGGATCACCTCCTTGATGCGGAGGATGTCGAGCGCGTACATCTGCTCCCCGACCTGGAAACAGGCGAGCTGAATCTCCTTGCGGCCAGTCTCCTCTACGGCGGCGACCGACTCGGTGCGGGCGACGTCCTTGGTCATTTCGCCAGGAACCGCTGGATGGTCTCGATGACCATGACCGACTTGAATGGCTTGGTGATGTACCAGTCGGCGCCGACCTTCTCGCCGCGTGCCATATCCTCCCGACTTTTCTTGGCGGTCAGCATGATCACCGGGATATCCCGGGTCTCGGGATCGTCCTTGATACGCTGACAGACTTCGAAACCATCAATCTCCGGGAGCATGATATCGAGCAGCACCAGATCGGGTTTCTCTTCAGCGACGGCATCGAGGGCCTCCTGACCGTTCGAAACACCACGCACCTCGTAGCCTTTCGAAGTCAAAAGTATGCTCTCAAGTTTCAGCAAGCTCTCTTCATCCTCGACGATCAATATCTTCTGTTTCGCCACGGGCAGCTCCTTTCTTTCAACTAAACCAACTCGGCGTTGATGACATTTGACAGATGCAGCAGGATCAGCATCCGGTTACCCACCCGGCCAACCCCGTCGACAAAGTCGCGATCCAGCCCTGACAGGACCGTTGGCGGCGGCTCGATATTGCCGATGGGGACGTTGACGACCTGGTTGATCCTGTCGACCATGAAGCCGGCCAAACGGTCCCCGTCGTTACAGACGATGATTCTCGACGCCGAGCTTATTTCAGCACTGCCGAGGTTCAGGCGCCTGTTCAGGTCGAAGATCGGCACGATGATCCCGCGCAGGGAAATAATGCCGCTGATGAAATCAGGGACGCGCGGAATATCGGTGACTTCGCGCGGCTTGATGATCTCGCTGACCGACTCGATCGACAGGGCATACTCCTCCTTGCCGAGGGTAAAGGTCAACCACTGCTCGATATTGCTGTCAGCCGCCTCGTCACTGGCGACCAGCGCCTGCAGATAGTTGTCTGAGATCTCGAGCCAGTTTTCCTGCCGCGTGGCGAAAAGCGCATCCAGAGGATCCATCTCGCGCGCTCCGGCGCCGGCAGCTTCGGCTGCTGCGGACCGATGTTCGGTTTCGGGCTCAGAAGAAGCGGCATTTTCCGGTGCAGACGTTTCCACGACTTCGGGTCGTTGCGGATCCTCGGCGACAGGCTTCTTCGGCTTCGGACTCGGCTCCCCTGGCGACGCCTGCGGGCGCACATCCTCGGCTGCCGGCTCCCGCTTCGCCGATTTCTTCTTCTGGCTGTTCGCTTTTTTTCTGATCTCGACAAGATCCATCCGGTGAATTCTTTCCCTCGCAGAGAGGTTAATTCATATCGAGTTCAGCCATGACGGCCGACATGACCGTGGCATCGATCTTCTCCATGTCCCGCCCGAACCCCTCGAGCAGGGCGAGGGTGGCGGCATGGTTGATCTTGCGGGGAATCCCCGCAGAATACTCGTATATCCTGTCGACCGCCTCGGGGAGAAAGACCCCGGCGGGGCCTCCGGCCACCGGCATACGGCAGTCGAGATACTCGTCTATCTCCTCGCGGTCGAGCGGCTGCAGATCGTACTGCATGCCGAACCGCTGCCGCAGCGGCTCGTAGACCCGGTGCGCAAGCCGCTTGCGCAGCTCGGGCTGCCCCATCAGCACGACACTGACCAGGTTGCGGTCGTCGAGCTGGTAATTGGTCAGCAGCCGTATTTCGTCGAATGTCTCCTTGTGGGGCACCAGTTGCGCCTCGTCGATGATCAGGACCGGGCTGACCCCCTCCTCGTACAGCGCGAACAGGGCCGTGCCGATCTGCTCGAGCAGATCGACCTTGTGCCGGGCCGGCTCGTCGATACCGAGACGTACGGCCAGCGACCGCAGAAACTCCATCGGCGACAACCGCGGATTGATCAGCAGGATCACCCGGTATGAATCGTCCAGCTCGTCGATCAGCGCCCGCGACAGGGTCGTCTTGCCGCAGCCGATCTCACCGGTCAGCAGGATGAGGTCCCGTTCCTCGACAGCATAAACCAGTCGGGACAGCGCCTCCTTGTGCTTGCGGCTGAGATACATGAACCGCGGGTCGGGCGTCTTGCTGAACGGTTTGTCGGCCAGTCCAAAAAATGCCTCATACATTGACGTTGCTGTCTCCACGCAATGCTTCCGTCATCAAACCGCCGACATCGAGCACCAGGATGGTCTTCTGGTTGCCGAGGTCGGCCGCACCGGCGATACCGCGAACGAATGAAAGGGTGCTGCCGAGCGACTTGATAACGACGTCCTGCTGTCCGAGAAGATCGTCGACCACGATGCCGAGACGTTTTTCGGCCAGACCGACGACGGCAATGAAACACCGCTGGCTCTTCTTCTCCGACCCGGGAAGGCCGAAAACCTCAGCCAGCCTCAAAAGCGGCAGCGTGCTCTGCCGCAACTCGATGACCTCTTTCTTTTCGATCGTCTTGATCGCCGCCTCGTCAATCATCAGGGTTTCAAGCACCGAATTGATCGGGATTGCGTAGGTCTTGCCCGCGACCTGGACGATCAGCGCCTTGATGATGGCCAGGGTGATCGGCAGAGTGATGGCAATCGACGTCCCCTTGCCGACCTCGCTGTCGATCTCGATCATCCCGGAGAGCGCGGAGATGTTGTTCTTGACCACGTCCATGCCGACACCGCGGCCGGAAAGCTCGCTGACCTCATCCCTGGTCGAAAACCCTGGCGCGAAGACCAGCTCGTAAATATCCTCCTTGCTCAGCTCGGTGCTGCTGCTGATCATCCCTTTGCTCAACGCCTTCCTGCGGATGACGTCGGGATCGATGCCGCGACCGTCATCCCTGATTTCAATGACGACGTGGTTCCCCTTCTGCGAGGCCCAGAGGCAGATCGTCGCCTGCTGCGGCTTGCCGGCCGCCTTCCGCTCGGCCGCCGACTCGATGCCATGATCGATGGCGTTGCGGATGATGTGCTGCAGCGGGTCGGAGAGATCCTCGACAATCAGCTTGTCGAGTTCGGTATCCGCCCCCTGGATGTCGAGGGCAACTTTCTTGTCCTGCGATTTCGCCACCTGCCTGACGATCCGCAGCATCTTGTCGAAGATCTGGGCGATCGGCACCATCCGCACGTCCATGACGCCCTTCTGCAGGTCCTCAAGCCGCCGCTCGAGCTCACGGGTCGCCTTCTGCATGTTGTTGACGACGTCATCCCTGCCGGAAGATTTCATTTTCTCGACGATGTCGGCGAAAGCCCCCTTCGACAGAACCAGTTCGCCAACGATGTTCATCAGCTCGTCGAGCTTGTCGATGTCGACGCGGACCGTCCGGCTGATCGACCGCAAGCTGGCGCCGGCATCCTGGCCGCGCGCGGCAACCTCCATCTCCGGCTCAACGTGAGCCTCGGGACCGTAGGCGTCGACATTTGGACCGGCCGATGCGGCACCGCCGACGATCGACTCGACGGCAATGGCGTCATCGTCCACCAGGGCGACGATGTCGGCCTCGTTCCGCGACGTCCCCAACAGCAGCTGAAAGGCGATGCGGTCGGAGAGCTCGCCGGCGCAGGGGAGCGTGCTGATGACCTCGCCGGCCTGCTTGAGAAGATCGGTGATCGCGGCGAGCCCCTGATCGAAGTTGGCGAGGTCAAAGGAGACCTTCACGCGGTAAAGATTGTTCCCCTTCTTGAGGTTCTCGAGGAGGCGGTGCTCCTCGTACTCGGTCAGGACGTTGAGAATCTCCGGTTCGATGTTGTAATCGGCCAGTCCCGCACTGCCGCCGCGGTTGCCGGCAAGGACCTTTTCGATCCGGGCGATGACCGGCGAGATGTCGCAGCTGAAAGACTCGTCCTCCCCTTTCCCGTGCACCAGCTGGGTCAGGAAGGAGAGGGATTCGAAAAGAGTCTCGATCAGTTCGTCGTTGAGCTGAATCTTCCCCAGGCGGAAATTGTCCAGCAGGTTTTCCATGTGATGCGCCAGATCCGACACGTCCTGGAACCCGAACATCCCCGCCAGCCCCTTCAGGGAGTGCGCACCGCGGAAGATGCTGTTGACCAGCTCCGGATCCGACTCGCCCTTGTCGGCACCGTCGCCCATAGTCACCAGGTCAAGGTTGAGCCTCTCGATGATTTCTTCGGCTTCACCGAGAAATTCCTTGAGCGCCTGAGAGGAAGTGTCGGTAGACAATGTGGCCTCCTAAACGAGATACCGCCGGATAAGCGCTTGCAATTCCTCGGGATTGAACGGCTTTACCAGGTAGGCATCAGCCCCGAGCGACAACCCTTTTTCACGGTCCTTATCGCTCCCCTCCGTGCTGATAATGAAGAGAGGTGTATCCTTGTAGTTCGGATTGTTCTTGATGAAACTGATCAGCTCGAGCCCGTTGATGTCGGGCATGTTGATGTCGGTGATGACAAGATCGACCTTTTCCCGCGGCAGAATACGCAAGGCCTCGAAACCGTTGGCGGCTTCGATCAGTTCGTAATCGCCCATCACCGAGATCGTCGAAGCGATCAGCGACCTCATCGTCTGGGAATCCTCAGCTATCAGAATCTTTTTCGGCACCGCTCCCGTCTCCATTGCATTGAACCGATCATTTATACGGCCTGCCCCCCCTTCAGGCGCCGCTCCAGCAAGGCCCTCTCCATGGCCATCCCTGCCTGCGACAGGAATATTTCAAACGACTCGGTGTCACCGACCTCTTTCTGTTCAGGCAGGTTGTCACCGTAGATGATCGCAACAGCGCTCCCCTCGCTCATGATCGGCCCGACGAACACATCTTTCGGACGGCGGCCGCCGAGCTGGTCGATCAGGTACTGATCCCACTCGCTGCTGCTGAAGACCGTGTGCTTCGGAGTCGGGTCGGCAAGCGCCCGGGCCAGGACGGACTCGGCCCTGGCCGGCAGCTTGATCTGCCGGACATGGTTATCGGCGCTACCGCTTCCAACCTGGATGCCGAATTGACCGAGGCCGACGATTTCATCCCCCTTGACGAAGAAGATGACGGCGCGGTTCATCAGTTCGCTGGCAAAACGGAGGACCAGCAGGATGATGCCGCCGCCAAGGGACGGATTATTGAGCTCCTGCAGCATACCTCCGAGGAGATGTATGCCCGGGGTTGGCTCGATGCGTGTCGGCTTGGCCTGGAGTTCGACGTCGTTAACCTCCTTGAGGAGTTCGGCACCGAAATTGATCCCCAGCTCCCGCGCCTCGGCGTGGGTCCGGGCCCCTGCGGCCGCCGGATCGACGAACTGGCCGATCTGCATCATCATGTCGGCCAGGATCTGCTTCCCCTTGTCGGCGGAGAGGAGGTTCTTTTTCGGCTTGACCAGAAGGGCGGCGAGGTTGAGCGGCCTCAGTTTCGTCTCCAACTCGGGGGTTATCTGGTCGGACATCAGCATCAGCACGAGATCCGGATACTTCTCTTTGAGCATCCGGGCGACCTCGACCCCGCCCGATATCCCGCTACCGTCCAGCTTCGGCATGACGAGGTCGACCAGAAGCAACGGCTCCTGTCCCGCGGCGACCGCCGCATCGACCGCCTTGAGAAAATCCTTCGACAACGTGAAAACGCTCACCGCAAGGTTCAGCTCCCGCAGCTGACGGGCGATGACCTGGGCCGTCAGCTGATCGTCATCGACCAGAAACAGCGGCGGACCGGGCGCCGCCTCGCCGGTCGCCGCCGCCCTGCCGCCAACCGTTTCGTCGGTGGCCGCGGCGGCGCTGGCCGGTCTCGCTTCGGAGCCGGCGATCTCGTCGGCCAGTTCCTCACCGAGAAGCTCGACCAGATCGACAATCGGCTCCTCGTCTTCCTCCTCGATCGATTCGCCACGATGTTTCCTCTCGTCGAGGATGCGGCTCCCCTCCATGGCCAGCCATTGCGGGTTCAACCCCTGGTCGAGCATCAGCTGGAGGGGATTGACGCTTCCGGATGCCAGCTCACCCGGCTCGCCGAGTTCGAAGGAGAAGGTCCCCTCCCCCCAGGCGAAAAAGCCATAGACGATCTTTTCGATCTGCTCCTTGGCGACCTCCTCGATCTTCTCCAGGGGGACGCCGAATTTCTCCGAAAGAATCTGACCGATGCGGGGGGGCGAGTCGGAATTTCGTTGGATGAAGAGCGCCTTCTTCAGCGTCTCGAGGTCAACCAGCTTGTGCTTGACCAGCATGTCGCCGAGGTTGATCTTGCTGGAGCTGGTCGTCGCACGGATGACCTGACCCTCAAGGAAGGTAACCTTCCCCTCGCGGCCGAGGCTTTCCAGGGTTAGAACACCCGATTTGCGGCTGAGGCTGACGATCTGCAGTATTTCACCCAGACCGAGATCCTCGAGGTTTCCGACCAGACTCATTTTCACTCCTGAAGACGCCCCCTCGATTAGAGGGGGAGAACAGCGCCTAAGAGGCGAATATTAAACAAGAAAACATATTATAACAGCAAGCGGTGCAAGTAAAGCAAATTAACCCGCCCTTTCACGGTCCCGGTATTGCACCCTGAAGGGGACTCCGGTAAAACCGAACGTCTCCCGGATTTTGTTGTTGATGTAACGCTGGTAGGAGAAGTGTACCCCCTCCGCGACGTTGACAAAAATGACGAATGTCGGAGGGCGCACGGCCGTCTGGGTGATGTAGAAGAACTTGAGCCGCTTGCCGCGATACATCGCCGGCGGATGGGCCTCCACCGCCTCCTGGAGAACCTTGTTCAGGGCCGAAGTCGGGACCTTCCGGTTGAACTCGCCGGCGACCTCCTCGACCTCCTGCATGATCCGCGCAACCCGCTGGCCGGTCAGGGCCGAAACAAACAGGATCGGCACCTCCCCGAGAAACTTGAAGCGGTAGCGCAGATCCTTGACGAAGCGCCCCATGGTCGAATCGTCCTTCTCGACCAGATCCCACTTGTTGACAACGAGGATGACGGCCCGCCCTTTCTCGAAAGCATAGCCGGCGACCGTCAGATCCTGCTCGGAGATGCCCTGCGAGGCGTCGACCACCGCCAGCACGACATGGGCCCGGTCCATCGCCTTGAGGGCCTGAACGACGCTGAACTTCTCGAGCTTCTGGCTCACCTTCCCCTTGCGGCGGATCCCGGCGGTATCGATCAGGACATATCTCTTCCTGTTGTAGGTGAACACCGAATCGATGCTGTCGCGGGTGGTACCGGCAACCGGGTTGGCGACCACCCGCTCCCTGCCGAGCAGCTTGTTGACCAGCGACGACTTGCCAACGTTCGGCCGGCCGATAATCGCCAGGCGCGTCTCCCCCTCCACCTCCTGCTGGGCCGCGCTTTCGGGAAGCAGTTCGACGAGATGCTCCATCAGGTCGTGAACCCCGCGCCCGTGCTCGGCCGACAGCGGGAAGAGACGATCGGCGCCGGTCTCGAAGAACTCGGTCACCAGCCCCTCCTGGCGATCGCCGTCGATCTTGTTCACCACGTAAAGCACCGGCTTGTCGACCCGACGCAGCATGTTGATGACCTCGACATCCGAGGGGGTCACCCCGTCCCGGCCATCCATGACGAACAGGATCAGGTCGGCCTCCTCCATCGCCAGCTGGGACTGTTCACGCATCTGGACCAGCAGGCGATCCTCGCTGACCGGCTCGAAGCCACCCGTGTCGATCAGGGTGAAGGGCCGGCTGAAGCGGGTCACATCGGCGTAGTTCCGGTCGCGAGTCACCCCGGGGATGTCCTCGACGATGGCGCGCCGTTCGCCGAGAATGCGATTGAAAAGGGTCGACTTGCCGACATTGGGGCGGCCGACTATGGCAACGAGAGGAATCATGGCGTCCTGACTTCCAGTGGTCCTGTGACAATCATTCGTAACCGAACCGTCGGAGCTCCCGGTCCGAGTCGGTCCAGTTTTTCTGCACGTGCACGAAAAGCTCGAGGAAGACGCGGCTGCCGAGAAACGCCTCGATCTCCTTGCGGGCGCCCGCGCCGATCGCCCGGATCCGGCTCCCCCCCTTGCCGAGGACGATCCTCTTGTGGGCGTCCCTTTCGACGTGGATAACCGCGGCGATGACGACGACCCCCTTCTCCTGCTTCTCCTCGAAGCTCTCGACCTCCACGGCGACGCCGTAGGGGATCTCGTCACGGGTCTGGCGGAGGAGCTGCTCCCTGACCATCTCGGCGACGATGAAGCGCTCCGGCAGATCGGTGATCATATCTTCAGGATAGTAGAGCGGCCCCTCGGGGAGACAGGTCAGTGTCGCCTCGAGCATCTTGTCGACCCCGTCCCCGGTCAGCGCCGATATCGGAAACACTTCCGCGAAGTCGTGCTGTTGAGCGTAATGCTCGATCAGCGGCAGCAGCTGCTCCGGCCTGACCCGGTCCGTCTTGTTGATCACGAGAAAGACGTTCGCGCCACTCTGCCGGAGCACATCGAGAACGAAGCGGTCGCCCCCTCCCGGCCGGTCGGTCGCCTCGATCAGGAAGTAGACCAGGTCGACGCCGCTGCAGGCGTCGAGAGCCTGGTCGACCATGTAGCGGTTCAGCCTCCCCTGCGGGCGATGAATGCCGGGGGTGTCGAGAAACAGCACCTGCCCTTCGGCGCAGGTATGAATGCCGAGTATCCGGTTGCGGGTCGTCTGCGGCTTGTCGCTGGTGATGGCGATCTTCTGGCCGAGAAGACGGTTCAGCAGGGTCGACTTGCCGACGTTCGGACGGCCGACGATCGAGACGAATCCCGACCTGAAATCATTTTCGGACGGCATGACTACTTCCCGTCTCCTTCCGCCCGCAGGAGGGCATCCAATTCGTAAACGTCCCGGCCGGCGGCGAGGCACCCCTTCCTGACACCGGGGGACGACCCGATGCGGACCGGAGAATGGGCGGCGTTGAAATGGAGAAGGTTCTCCCGCCGGTGACCGATCGCATCGGACAGCTCCGCAGGGTGCACGCCGAACGCGCCTTGCGGACACGGCAGCAGCCGCGCCATCGCCCGGCGCCAGAGCCTCGATTTGACCATCTGGCCGAATGCCGGATGATACGGGCCGGCAAGCACCCTGCCGCCCGACAAGGCGTCGTTCGCCTGGAGGCCGTAGCGGATGACCGGCACCCCCCGGTTGCGGCTGGCAACCTCCATGTCGGCGCAGAGCTCGACGGCATCGTCGAGGGAGAGCGGCGCATATTCGCCGTTTCGCCACAACCTCTCCAGTCCCGTTCCGGCAATGACGACGGCCGGATAGACGCGCAGAAAATCGGGCCTGAGCTCCAGGGCCCGATTGAGCGACGCAAGCGCTTCGCGGCAATCGCCTCCGGGCAGACCGGGCATCAGCTGGATGCCGAGCCGGACCCCGGCCGCTCGCAGCAGCGCCGCCGACCGCACGGCATCTCGCGAATCGTGGCCGCGCCCGGCCGCAGAAAGAACCGCGTCACAGAAGGACTGGCAACCCAGCTCGACCGTCGTCACGCCCGCGGCGAGCAGCCTCTCGACGATCCGCCCATCGACGGCGTCCGGCCTGGTCGAGAGACGGATCCCCCGGAACAGCCCCTGCCGCAGAAAAGGCTGAAGAGAGGCAAGATATTCCTGCTGACGGCCGACGGGAAGTGCGGTGAACGAGCCGCCGTAAAAGGCGACCTCGTCCGTCGCCCCGGAGCGGAGGGCGCTCTCCACTTGACGGCCGACCTCCGCCGGGGTGGGAACCGCCGCCGAGCCGCCGGTGCTGGCCTGGTCACAAAAAATGCAGGCATGCGCGCACCCGGCATGCGGGATAAAGACTGGCAGGATCTTCATCGCTCACCCCTCGAGGGATTCCAGGGCTCCCTTGGCGGCATCCTGTTCGGCCAGTTTTTTCGAACGCCCCTCGCCGGCGCCGACCCGCCTCCCCTTGAGCCGGACCTCGACCGAATAGTGCCGCTGGTGGTCGGGGCCGCTTTCGTCAACCAGGACGTAGTCCGGCGTCTGGTGGTGAACGCGCTGGCAAAGCTCCTGCAGCCGCGTCTTGTAATCGACGTCGAATTCGTTGTTCGCAGCCAGGCGGATCTCCCTGAGAAACATCACCTCGATCACCTCCTGGGCCGCGCCATAGCCGCCATCGAGGAAGACCGCGCCGAACAAGGCCTCGACGGCGTTGGCGAGCAGGCTGTCCTTGTCCTCGCCGCCGCTGCGCCGCTCCCCCCGCCCCATTTCCAGATACGGGCCGAGCTCGATCCTTCGCGCGACCTCGGCCAGGTTCCTCTCGCGGACCAGCTCGGCCCTGATGCGGGTCAGTTCCCCCTCGTTGAGCTCGGGGTAGTCCGCGAATGCCCGCTGGCTGATCACCAGGTCGAGAACGGCGTCGCCCAGGAACTCGAGCCGTTCGTTGCAGGCGACCATGTGTCCCGGGTTCTCGTTCACGAACGACTTGTGGGTCAGGGCTTCCCGAAGAAGGGCGACATTCCTGAAAGAATAGCCGATCCCCTGCTGCAGGATACCGATCCGATCACTGCGCTTCCCGGCGCTGCTCATCTTTTTCGACACGCGATACCGTTCATGCCGTCAGAGTATACTGAAGCGATCCCCATTGTTCAACACAAGGTTTTCGCCAACCGCCCTTTCTCCTTGCCTCGGCAATAAGCCCTCCTTATAATGGCCTATTCACTGCTTCGGAATTGCATCCGGATGAAGCAAAACCTGCCGGGACTGTACACGAAAAAGATGTCTGCTTTTATCACTTTTGAAGGGGTCGAGGGGTCGGGCAAATCGACGCAGGTCGCCCTGCTGGCACGGTGGCTTGAAGAGGATCGCGACACCACCCCGCTGGTCACGCGCGAGCCGGGCGGCTGCCCGATCGCCGACCAGATCCGCGGCACCCTGCTCGATGCCGCCAACGAGGGGATGGATGAGCGGACGGAGCTGCTGCTCTACGCCGCGGCCCGGGCGCAGCACATGGCGCAGGTTATTCAGCCGGCCCTCGATTCCGGCCGGCTCGTCATCTGCGATCGCTTCATCGACGCGACGGTCGCCTACCAGGGTTACGGCAGGGGGCTGTCGACCGAACTGATCGAGGAACTGAACCGCCTGGCCACCCGGAACACCGCCCCCGACCTGACGCTGCTGCTCGATTTCCCCCCCGAGGCCGGCATCGGCAGGGCCCGGACACGGAACGCCGGGGCGCAGGGCCCCAACGAGGATCGCTTCGAGCAGGAGGAGCTGGCCTTTCATCAGCGGGTCCGCGCCGGCTACCTCGCCCTCGAGGAGAAGATTCAGCGGATTCGGAGAATCGACGCCAGCGGCTCGATCGAGGACGTTTTCGAGCGCATCAGGAAGGAAGTCGCGGATTTCCTCGACGCCAGGCGGACGGCATGACCTACGACCAGATCATCGGCCATGAGCGGCAAAAGGACATTTTGCGCCGTGCCGTCTCCTCCGGCCGTCTGGCCCACGCCTACCTCTTCGAAGGGCCCGAGGGGATCGGCAAGCGGCTGATGGCGCTCGCCCTGGTGCGTGCCATCTTCTGCGAAAACGGAAACGGCTGCGGAGAATGCCCCCCCTGCCGCAAGGTCGACCACCACAACCATCCGGATCTGCACCTTTTCGAACCGGACGGGCAGCAGATCAAGATCGAGCAGATCCGGACCCTGCAGCGGGAGCTCTCCTTCCGGCCGCTTGAGGCGAAAAGGAAGGTCTGCCTGATCGACCAGGCCGACCGGATGAACCCCGCGGCCGCCAACGCCCTTCTGAAGACGCTCGAGGAGCCGACCGGCAGTACCCTGATCATCCTGCTCAGCTCACGGCCGGAAGCACTGCTGGTCACGGTCCGCTCCCGCTGCCAGAGACTCCCCTTCTCACGGCTGCCGCAGAAGGCGATCGAGGAGGCCCTGCAGAATCATCGCAGTCTCGACCCCCGCTCGGCGCACGTGCTCGCCGCGCTCTCCGAGGGGAGCTTTCTGCGCGCCCTCGGACGGGATCACGGCTACTACCTCGACAGACGTCGCGAGATACTGAAGAGTGTCACCGCCCTCTCCCGGGCGAGCGTCCTGCCGCTGCTCGAGCTGGCGAAATCCCTGGCCGACGAGAAGGAGCTGCTTCCCGACCTGTTCGAGATCCTGCAGTCGTTCTACCGCGACCTGCTGGTCTTTCAGCAGGGACGTCCGGAAACGGCACTGATCAACACCGACCTGATCGAGAAAATCCGGCGGGTATCCGCCGGCGAGGATACAAGCTCGCTGCTGAGAAAGCTCGAGGCGATCCGTGTCGGACGCGGCAACATCGACAGGAACGTCAACGCGCTGCTGAACATCGAGGTCTTGCTGCTGCAACTCGCCGCCTAGACCGTGCGTCGGGTGTTGACAATCGGGCGGCAAAATGGTCTTATCGCAGGTTCAGAAAAATATCGGCCAAAGTGACGCAAACACGATCATAAGTGACGCAAATACCATGACAAGAACGGTGACCATAAAATTCCGCACCGCCGGAAAGCACTACGATTTCAATGCCCGCGACTTCGACCTCAAGGCCGGGGACCAAGTCATTGTCGAAACGGACAGGGGGAGAGCCCTCGGCTCGGTCGTCACCCCGCCGGTTGAAGCCGACGACAATTCCGCGAAGCGGGATCTCAAGAGCGTTCTGCGGGTCGCCACCGACGATGACCTGCAGCTGGCGGTCACCAACGCCGCCCGCGAGGAGACCGCGTTCCGCTACTGCCGCGCCAAGATCATCGAACGCAAGATGGAGATGAAACTGGTCAAGGCCGAGTACCTGTTCGACGGCTCGAAGATCATCTTCTATTTCACCGCCGACGGCCGGATCGACTTCCGCGAACTGGTCAAGGACCTCGCCCACCATTTCCATACGCGTATCGAAATGAGGCAGATCGGGGTGCGCGACGAGGCCAAGCTGATCGGCGGCATCGGCATCTGCGGGCAATCCCTCTGCTGTTGCACCTTTCTGACCGACTTCTCTCCGGTATCCGTAAAAATGGCCAAGGAGCAGCAGCTGGCGCTGAATCCGAGCAAGATCTCCGGCCAGTGCGGTCGCCTGCTCTGCTGCCTCGGCTACGAGTACGAAACCTACTGCAAGTCGCGCAAGGGGATGCCGAAGTGCGGCGCGAGGTTGACCGTCGACGGCCTCAACGTCCAGGTCTCGGAAACCGACATTCTCGGCCAGAAGGTCTGCGTCAGGGTCGAGGACGGCCGCTGCCTGAAAATGTCCAAGGAGGAGTTCCGGCAGATGCAGGAGTCCGGAAAGCTTCCGGAGAAGGAGCCGCCGAGACAGTTGCGTGACGCCCCGGCCGTCAAACCGGAAAACGAACAGAAACCCTCCGGTGATGCCGGCGACGAACAACCGAAAAAGAGACGGCGGCGGAGACGGCGCAAGCCGGCAGCGGATGGCAGGGACGGTTCGACCGGCGAGCAGCGGCAGTCGGCAGCACAGGACGCCGGCGACGAAAAACCGCCCCAGCCCAGGGACAGGAAGAGCCGGCCGGGGCAGCCCCCCCCGCAGGCGAAGGCGGATTCCACCGTTGCCGACGGTGAGCAGAAGAAACGGCGCCGGCGCCGGCGCCGCCCGGGGCCCAAACCGGCTTCCGCCGACAGGAACTGACGCAGGAGACGCTCCATGGACAAGCACTACTACATCACGACGCCGATCTATTACGTCAACGACGTACCGCATATCGGGCACGCCTATACGACGATCGCCTGCGATGTCCTCGCCCGTTACAAGCGCGAACGCGGGTACAAGGTTTTTTTCCTGACCGGCACCGACGAACACGGCCAGAAGGTCGAGAAAGCTGCCCAAACCAACGGGGAAACACCCCTGGAGCTGGCCGACCGCGTCGTCAAGCGTTTCCAGTCCCTGTGGGACAAGCTCGATATCGACCACTCCGACTTCATCCGCACCACCCAGGAGCGCCACAAGAAGGGGGTCGAGGAGATCTTTCGCCGGATCGAGACGAAGGGGGACATCTATCTCGGCGAGTACGAGGACTGGTACTGCACCCCGTGCGAGACCTTCTGGACCGAGCAGCAGCTGCTGGACGGCAACTGCCCCGACTGTGGCCGGAAGACGGACAAGCTGAAGGAGGAATCCTATTTTTTCCGGATGAGCAAGTACCAGGAGGCGCTGCTCAGGCATATCGAGGAGAACCCGGATTTCATCCAGCCGCGCACCCGGCGCAACGAGATTCTCAGCTTCATCAGGGAAGGTCTGCGCGACCTGTCAATCTCCCGCACCACCTTCAACTGGGGGATCCCGGTGCCGGGCAACGACAAGCACGTGATCTACGTCTGGTTCGACGCCCTGACCAACTATATTTCCGCCCTCGGGTTCCCGGACGACCCGGACGGAAACTTCAGTGATTTCTGGCCCTGCAACGTCCACGTTATCGGCAAGGACATTCTCCGCTTCCACACCGTCTACTGGCCGACATTCCTTCTGGCGGCAGGCCTGCCGCTGCCGAAGAAGGTCTTCGCCCACGGCTGGTGGACGGTCGAGG
Source organism: Desulfuromonadales bacterium (assembly GCA_041592975.1). Lineage (GTDB taxonomy): Bacteria > Desulfobacterota > Desulfuromonadia > Desulfuromonadales > UBA2294 > BM707. Next base: position 5,198 of record JBFHOZ010000011.1, on the reverse strand, counting down.
GGCAGAAGATGAGCAAGTCGCTGCGCAATGTCGTCGAACCGAACATGCTGGTCGACAAGTACGGCGTCGACGCGATCCGCTACTTCCTGCTGCGCGAGGTCCCGTTCGGACTTGACGGCGACTTCTCTCACGCCGCCCTGGTACACCGCATCAACTCCGACCTGGCCAATGACCACGGCAACCTGGTGAGCCGGGCGACCGCCATGGTCAACAAGTACTTCGACGGCATCCTGCCGGTACCGGGAGACGACGAGGCGATCGATACGGCGCTGAAGGAGAAGTTCAGCCAGGCCGTCGCCACGGTCGACAGGCACATGGACGACCTCGCCTTCAACAAGGCGATCCAGTCGATCTGGGAGCTGGTGGCGGCGGCCAACAAGTACATCGATGACACCGCACCCTGGGCGCTGGCCAAGGACGCCTCGCAGCTGGGGCGCCTCGGCACGGTCATGTACAACCTGCTCGAGTCGGTCCGGCTGATCGCCCTGTTCACCACCCCGTTCATGCCATCGACCGGCGCGCGGGTCATCGCGCTCCTCGGCGGCGACCCGGACGCGATCCGCGACGATGCCCTGTTCGGCTGGGGCGGCCTGAAGCCGGGGACGAAAATTGACAAGACAGCCCCCTTGTTTCCGCGAATCGAAGCAGAGTAGAATAATCGTGATACCGATCATTGTTAAGGGGTGCCGAGGCGCCCCTTAACTGCTTGAAGGGAAGATGAAGTACACACTCGTAGACTCGCATGCCCACCTTGACGGCGGTCAGTTCTCTTCCGACCTCGACGAGGTCATCACCCGCGCTTCCGACAACGGCGTCGAGTACATCCTGACCGTCGGCTGCGACCTCGAGAGTTCGCGCCGGGGCATCGACCTCGCCCTGCGCTATCCGAACGTCTATGCCTCGGTCGGAATTCACCCGCACGACGCGCTCGCCGCCGACGACGCGGCGCTCGAGGAGCTGCGCCGGATGGCCATGTCGGTCGACAAGGTGGTCGCCGTCGGCGAGACCGGCCTTGACTTCTACCGCGACCGTTCGCCCCGACCGGTTCAGCGCGATGCGTTCCGCAGGCAGATCCGTCTCGCCCGCGAGCTGATGCTGCCGCTGATCATCCACGACCGCGACGCCCATGACGAAGTCGTCGCGATCCTCAGGGCTGAGCGCGCTGCCGAGGTCGGCGGGGTGCTGCACTGTTTCAGCGGCGACCTGGAAATGGCTCGCGCCTGTGTCGAAATGGGTTTCTACATCTCCTTCCCGGGCACCCTCACCTACCCGAAAAACGACGAACTGCGCGAGATCGCCGGGGCGCTGCCGATCGACGTCGCCCTGGTCGAGACCGACTGCCCCTACCTTGCTCCGCAGCAATGGCGCGGCAAGCGGAACGAGCCGGCCTACGTCCGCGCCACCGCCGAGCTTCTGGCCGACATCAAGGGGCTGACCTTCGACGATGTCGCGCGGGTCACTTCGCTCAACACCCACAGGCTGTTCGGCATCGGGCGGATCGACCAGTCGAGCAAGATCGCCTACGTCATCCGCAACTCCCTCTACCTCAACATCACCAACCGCTGCACCAACAGATGCACCTTCTGCGCAAAGTTCAGGGATTTTACCGTCAAGGGGCACCAGCTCTGCCTCGAGCGGGAACCGGACGTCGATGAAGTTCTCGCGTCGATCGGCGACCCGTCGAAGTTCGATGAAGTGGTCTTCTGCGGCTACGGCGAGCCGTTGCTGCGGCTCGATCTGGTCCGTGACGTCGCCGGCTGGCTGAAGCAGCAGGGGAAAACCGTCCGGATCAACAGCGACGGACAGGCCAACCTGGTGCACGGGCGCAACATCCTGCCGGAACTGGAGGGGCTGGTCGACGCGATCTCGGTATCGTTGAATGCCGCCGATGCCCCGACCTACCAGAAGCACTGCCAGTCGGATTTCGGCGAGGCGGGCTACGCGGCGGTCAAGGAGTTCCTCGTCGAGGCGAAGAGGCACATCCCCTCCGTCACGGCGACCGTGATCGCCCTCCCCGGCCTCGATATCGAGGCCTGCCGGGCCGTCGCCGCCGAACTGGGGGTCGCTTTCCGGGTGCGGGAATACAACGAGCTGGGCTGATGTGCTCTTTCAGTCGAGGAGCGCACGATAGAGTTTGTCATGATGGTCTGCGAGGGCGCGCTGGCCAAGTGAGCCATAGGCAACACTGATATTTCTGTGATAACTCGGAACTCTCGGGTCAAGCTTGATGGCTTCATTGTAAGAAGCGACCGCAGCAGCATACTCCCCTTTCAGCATCAGGGCATTACCAAGATTGAAGTGCCCCTGCTTTATCCTCGGGCTTATCGTCAGTGCTTTTCGATACATCCCTATCGCCTCGTCCAGCTTTCCTGATTTTCGATAGGCAATGGCGAGATTGAGATACGGATAGGGGTCGGACGGATTCACACTTATGGCGTGCGTCAAGGTTTCAACGGATTCAGGGAACTTCCCTTCAGACAGGTATGCCACCCCGAGGTGATTCAACGCACGCGAATGGTCTGGCGCCTTGGCAACGGCGTCCTCCCAAATCGACACACTGCTGCTCCAGGAAACATTACGATGGTATGTCGTCACCGAGAGGACAAGAAGAACGACAACTCCCCAGAACACATAGCGATTCGGGCAAGAACGAGCTTCATCCTTGACACCCCTGGAGAAAGCGAAGGCGACAACGAACAGGAAAACCCCAAACGAAGGCAGGTACACACGATACTCTGCCATTTTCATTGGCAGCGGTATAACGCTCGACGAAACGAGAAGCGTCAAGAAAAACCATGCGACGCCAAACTGATAATATTTGCGTACAGGAATCCCCCCCTGCTTTCCTTTCACAAATTCAAAGAACGCGGCCGCGATAATCAAAAGTAGTGTGAAGGCACAAAACATCACTGCAGGCTCGAAAAAACTTGTCGGGATATGGACCTGGTGATCAAAGGATTGTCCATACGGCAGGAACAGAAGCCTGAGATAGTCGGAAACCACGCACAATTGCGTCAAGAAATAATCGTAATTACCGCCCCAGTTCAGTTCGTGGAACCCCTCCGGGAACATTGACAAGCTTTTTTCGATTCGAACACTTGAAGTTTCAGACAGAACAGAAAACACCGAAAAACCGGTGCTTTGCATCGATATCGGAAATATCAGCCAAGATAAAAACCAGGGCGCCGTGACCAAGACCTTCACGTGCCCTTTTGACCTGTAAAAAATCAGTTCAATGGCGACAAGAATCAGCGGCAACAATGCCGTACTCTGCTTGCTCAAATATGAGAGACACATTGACGTCAGCAATACAGCCCCGAAAGCTATTGCCGTTTTCTTACGGTTGTTATCCACGGCGTGCCTGAAAGCGAGAAAGAGACGAACGCTCAGCAGGCAGAACAGGCTGCTGAGCAGGGTAAATCTTGCCATCAGATAATTGACTGCTTCGGTTTGCAGTGGATGAACGAGAAAAAGAAGAGCAACAAATAAAGCAAGTGGCAAACCTCTTTCCGCCACCTGGGGGATGTTGCAAGAGGCCACCCTGAACAGGTGTCGGCTAACGCTGAAGACAAGCAGGGAATTGATCACGTGCAAGAAGAGATTGGTGACATGATAAGGAATGGCATTATTTCCTGACAGGTGATAATTCAGCGCGAAGGTAAAAAAGCTGAAGATCCGAACGCGGAAGAGGTTGTATTCGGCAAACAGGCGCGCACCGGAATCATCGAGGAAATAATCAAAGCTATGGATCAATGGGTTGTCTCTGACAAGGATGATGTCATCGAGGAGAAAATCCACCGTCAGCGTTCGCCAATACAGAACCAAACTGACCAGGGAGAATGCAATCAGAAGAATGAAATAAGTCCGAAAAGGGGAGACACGGTCCAGACGATTCGATTTTGAGATTTGCTCGAGCGACATCTTTAAAATTTCACTCGTCAATTAAAGAGTCTGTCATTTCGACCGAAACAGGACAAGGTCGAGAAATCTTTCATTAATACCGCGCAAAAGTCAACTGACTTGCACGATTTGCTGTTCAGATAACGGTCTGTTCTGGACAAAAAGCGGAGAGATTGTTAGCGTCCGTAATAAACAACGCTGCTGGAGTTATTTTTTCCGCCGGCGGATCGCCGCACGGATACCGAAAAAGAGTCCGACGAGGGTCATCGACCAGATAATGGCCAGCAGGGCTATTTCGCTTACCGAAGTCATGTCGTCATCGTACCATATTCGCCCGGAGAAGCCTTGATCGAGGTCAATTCACCCATGAACGTAACCCGCCCGACAGGACGTGATTGGCTGCTTTTCAGCCAATGGGCCGCAGATGAGGGATGGCGGGTCCCGGCTTATGAGATCAAACTGTTTAATGGGCTTCTTGCCTCAGCCGCAGCGATCCTGAAGGACGGTGAGCGCTGCCTCGGTTTCGTCACCGCTGTCGCCTACGAAAAGACCGGCTGGATCGGCAACCTCATCGTCCCGCGGCAGCTGCGCGGCAACGGGCTGGGCCGCACCCTGTTCGAGTATGCCCTCGACCGGCTCGTTGCTGCCGGGATACGGAGCGCCTGGCTGACCGCCTCGGAGATGGGCGCGCCGCTCTACCGGAAGTACGGCTTCCGCGACGTCGGCTTTGTCGAGCGCTGGTCGGCGCTTCCCGCCCCGGCGGCAACGACGACCGCCCCGGCGGCTGGCGTATCATCGTCGATTCATCAATTTGACCGCCGGGCATGGGGGGAGTCGCGCGAGCTGCTTCTCAAAGCGCTCGCCAGGCATGGGGTTTCATTAGCTGCCGAGAGCTCCGCGGCCCTGCTGCAGAGCTATGAGGACATCCAGATTCTCGGCCCCTGGTACGAAAACGGCGCGAAGAGCGACCGCGGCACGATCGTCGACCGTTGCCTGCGGTGCGCCGCTGACGGCATTCCGCTGGTGGTCGACCTGGTCAACGGTCACCCGGCCCGCGACATCCTGGCCGCCAGGGGGTTCCGGTTGCAGGGGAAGACGCGATTGATGGCAAAAGGCTGCCAGGATCAGATCGATCTTGGCAGCCTCGTTTCATTGGCCAGCCTCGGCAGCATCGGCTGAAGATTACAGCGGTTTCGGCATGCAGACGTTCGCCGCGGCGTGAACCTTGACCCCGCAGTTGGTGCAGACGAACTTCGGATCTTCAAAAATGGCGTCAACCTCGGGGTTTCTGTCCTTGT